>NZ_JBEXPK010000024.1:0-145602 GCF_040612015.1 Streptomyces sp. NPDC006476
GGCTACGAACTGTGCGAGAACATCCCCCTGCGCGAGGGCAGCGAGGAGTACCTCGACTCCGAGAAGTACCAGCTGCGCCCCCGCGACTGGGAGACCGCCGAACGCGAGGGCCGCACCATCACCCCCCTCATCACCCGCCTCAACGCGATCCGCCGCGCGAACCCCGCCCTCAGGCAGCTGCGTGATCTGCACTTCCACCATGCGGACCAGGACCCGGTGATCGCATACTCGAAACGGAGCGGTTCGAACACGGTTCTGGTGGTCGCCAACCTCGACCCTCACCACACCCAGGAGGCCACGGTCTCGTTGGACATGCCGCAACTCGGCCTGGACTGGCACGAGTCGGTGCCGGTGCGCGACGAGCTCACCGGCGAGACCTATCACTGGGGCAGGGCCAATTACGTGCGCCTGGAACCGGGCACCCGTCCCGCGCACGTGTTCACGCTCCTGCGACCGTCCACCCCGCAGATCGGAGGGTCACCCACAACATGATCGTCAACGAGCCCGTTCCGGACACCTTCGAGGACACCCCCACCAAGGACCGCGACCCGGATTGGTTCAAGCGCGCGGTGTTCTACGAGGTCCTCGTCCGTTCCTTCCAGGACAGCAACGGCGACGGCGTCGGCGACCTCAAGGGCCTGACCGCCAAACTCGACTACCTGCAGTGGCTGGGCATCGACTGCCTGTGGCTGCCGCCCTTCTTCAAATCACCCCTCCGCGACGGCGGTTACGACGTCTCGGACTACACCGCCGTACTGCCGGAGTTCGGGGACCTCGCCGACTTCGTGGAGTTCGTCGACGCCGCCCACCAGCGCGGCATGCGGGTGATCATCGACTTCGTCATGAACCACACCAGCGACCAGCACCCGTGGTTCCAGGAGTCCCGCAAGGACCCCGACGGCCCCTACGGCGACTACTACGTGTGGGCCGACGACGACAAACAGTTCCCGGACGCCCGGATCATCTTCGTCGACACCGAGGCCTCCAACTGGACCTTCGACCCGGTCCGCAAGCAGTACTTCTGGCATCGGTTCTTCTCCCACCAGCCGGACCTCAACTACGAGAACCCGGCCGTCCAGGAGGAGATGATCTCCGCCCTGCGGTTCTGGCTGGACCTGGGCATCGACGGCTTCCGGCTGGACGCGGTGCCGTACCTGTACCAGGAGGAGGGCACCAACTGCGAAAACCTTCCGGCAACCCATGAGTTCCTCAAGCGGGTACGGAAGGAGATCGACGCCTCCTACCCGGACACGGTGGTGCTGGCCGAGGCCAACCAGTGGCCCGAGGACGTCGTCGACTACTTCGGCGACTTCGAGTCCGGCGGCGACGAGTGCCACATGGCCTTCCACTTCCCGGTCATGCCGCGCATCTTCATGGCCGTACGACGCGAATCCCGCTACCCCGTCTCGGAGATCCTCGCCAAGACCCCGGCGATCCCGAAGAACTGCCAGTGGGGCATCTTCCTGCGCAACCACGACGAGCTGACCCTGGAGATGGTCACCGACGAGGAACGCGACTACATGTGGGCCGAGTACGCCAAGGACCCACGGATGCGCGCCAACATCGGCATCCGGCGCCGGCTCGCCCCGCTCCTCGACAACGACCGCAACCAGATCGAGCTGTTCACCGCCCTGCTGCTGTCCCTGCCGGGATCGCCGATCCTGTACTACGGCGACGAGATCGGCATGGGCGACAACATCTGGCTCGGCGACCGGGACGCGGTCCGCACGCCGATGCAGTGGACACCTGACCGTAACGCGGGTTTTTCGTCCTGTGACCCCGGGCGCCTCTACCTGCCGACCATCATGGACCCGGTCTACGGCTACCAGGTCACCAACGTCGAGGCGTCGATGTCGTCGCCCTCCTCGCTGCTGCACTGGACGCGCCGCATGATCGAGATCCGTAAGCAGAACCTGGCCTTCGGTCTCGGGTCCTACACGGAGCTGCAGTCGTCCAACCCGGCGGTCATCGCGTTCCTGCGCGAGTACGAGGACGATCTCGTGCTGTGCGTGCACAACTTCTCCCGGTTCGCACAGCCCACCGAGCTCGACCTGCGCGAGTTCAACGGGCGGCATCCGGTGGAGCTGTTCGGCGGGGTGCGTTTCCCGGCCATCGGGGAACTGCCGTACTTGCTGACCCTCGCGGGGCACGGGTTCTACTGGTTCCGGCTCCGCGGGGAAGGCGCCTAGCAGCCCCGCGAACCCGGCGTGGGGCGGTTTCTCCCGCCCCACCCGGGGCACGCATACGTAGCACCCCGCCCACCCGGGGAAAGGACGACGCCATGTCGGAAGCCGTCACCCGTACCGCCACGACCAGCCCCGGCCTCCTTGCGTCACTGGACCCCCTGCTGCGCGAGTGGCTGCCCCGGCAGCGCTGGTTCGCCGGCAAGGGACGTCCGGTCACCGGGTTCTCACTGGTCGCCGCCACCGAGCTGCTCCCCGGCGACGGCAAGCTGGGCCTGTACCACCTGCTGGTGCGCGCCCACCAGCCGTCCGCGCTGGGCGCGGAGACCCACGCCGGCGACTGCTACCAGCTGCTCATAGGCGTGCGCGAGGCGCTGCCGCCCCGGCTGGCGCCCGCGCTGATCGGACACGTGGAGGAGGGCCCGCTCGCCGGACGCACGGTGTACGAGGCCCTGTACGATTCCCGGCCCGCCGAGGTGCTCCTGGAGGCCCTGCGCTCCCAGGCCCGCATCGGCGGGCTGCGTTTCGAGCGGGAGCCGGGCCGGGAGATCCGGGCCGGGCTCGTCCCGCGGCTGATGACCGCCGAGCAGTCGAACTCGTCGGTCGTCTACGGCGATACGTTCATCCTGAAGCTGCTGCGCCGGGTGGTGCCCGGCGTCAACCCCGACCTGGAGCTGCCGCTGGCGCTGGCCCGTGAGGGCTGCCCCCGGGTGCCCCCGCCGACGGCGTGGCTGCGGGCGGAGCTGGGCGGGGAGCCGTACGTCCTGGGCGTGCTGCAGCCCTTCCTGCAGGGCGCGTCCGACGGCTGGGAGCTGGCCCTGCGGGAACTCGCCAAGGGCGAGGACTTCGGCGCCGAGGCGCGGGCGCTGGGCCGTGCGACGGCCGAGGTGCACACGGCGCTGGCCCGTGCGCTGCCGACGGTCACGCTCGGCCACACGCAGATGGAACTGCTGGCCGGCGGCATGATCGAACGGCTGGAGGCGGCGGCGCAGGCGGTGCCGGTGCTGCGGCCGTACGTGCCGGCCCTGCGCTCGGCGTTCACGGCGCTGGCCGACCTGGCGGCCGAGGGCCGGGTCTGGACCGGGCAGCGCGTCCACGGGGACCTGCATCTCGGGCAGTGTCTGCGCTCGCCGGGCGGTCAGTGGTGGCTGATCGACTTCGAGGGCGAGCCGGCGAGGCCGCTGGCCGAGCGGCGGATGCCGCAGCCGCCGGTGCGGGACGTCGCGGGCATGCTGCGATCCTTCGACTACGCCGCGCACTCCGCGGGGCCGTCGGCCGCGGAGGACTGGGCCGCGACCTGCCGGGCGGCGTACTGTTCCGGATATGCCGAGGTCAGCGGCGCGGATCCGCGCACCGACCCGGTACTGCTGCGGGCCTGTGAGACCGACAAGGCGGTCTACGAGGTCGTCTACGAGGCCCGGCACCGGCCTGACTGGCTGTCGGTGCCGATGACGGCGATAGAGCGTTACGCCACGTCTGACCTGTACTGACTTGTACCTTCCTGTTCTGACCCACTCCACTTCCCCCGTCCCTTCGCCGAGGAGGCGCCGCCCGTGACCCCCCGCCCCACGTCCAGCGGTCCGGATCCCAAGAAAACGGCCGAGGACAAGGCCGTCAAAGCCGCGAAGAGTGTGAAGAAGGCGGTGAAGAAGGCCGCGGACAAGGTCACGCCCGGGAAGACGGCGGAGAAGACCCCGGCGCGGAAGACACCCCTGAAGGCCCCGGCGGGCGCGGCCCCGGCGGAGAAGGTGACCGCCAAGAAGGCGACGGCGAAGAAGGCAGCCGCGAAGAAGACGACGACCGACGAGCCCGCGGCCAAGAAGACGGTGGCCAAGAAGACGACGGCGAAGAAGGTGGCTGCGGAGGGCGCGGCGGCCAAGAAGACAGCCGCGAAGAAGGTGGCCGGTGACAACGCGGCGCTCAAGAAGGCAGCCGCCAAGAAGGTCACTGCCGAGGGCCCGGCGGCGAAGAAGGCTGCTGGCGAGGGCCCGGCGGTGAAGAAGACGGCCGCCAAGAAGGTGGCTGCGGAAGGCGCGGCGGCCAAGAAGACAGCCGCGAAGAAGGTGGCCGGTGACAACGCGGCGCTGAAGAAGACGGCCGCCAAGAAGGCGACAGCCGCGGGCACGGTGACGAAGGCAGCCGCCAAGAAGGCTCCGGCGAAGGCCGCCTCTTCCACTACGGCCGCCAAGAAGGCCGCGGCCGAGAAGGCGGTCGCCAAGAAGACGGTGACGGCGAAGGCCGCAACCAAGAAGGCGAGCACCGCGAAGAGGGCCCCTGCCAAGACGACGGCCTCGAAGGCGGCGGTCAGCAAGGCCACCGCGGCGGCCGAGGCGGCTGCTGCCGCGCCGGAGCACCTCACCGCGGCCGGCGCCTCCACCCGGCCCGGCGGCACAGGCACCCCGGAGCAGGCCGCCGCTCCGAGCGACGGCACGGCACCCGAGTCACTTGCCGCCGCCGACTCCGGCGAGGTCGGGGCGCATGAGCCCGTTGCTCTCGGGCGGGAGGATCGGGAGCGGTTGTCGGCCGGTACCCATCATGATCCGCACACCGTGCTGGGGGCCCACCCCGTCGACGGGGGCGTGGCGTTCCGGGTTTTCCGGCCCTACGCGTTGGGCGTGACCGTCGTCGCCGGCGAGCTGCGGGCGGAGTTGGAGGACGACGGGGACGGGTTCTTCTCCGGGCTGCTGCCGCTGTCGGAGGTGCCGCCGGGGTATCGGCTGCTCGTGACCTACGAGGGGTCCGTGCAGGACGTCGAGGACGCGTACCGCTTCCTGCCCACGCTCGGCGAGCTGGACCTGCACCTGATCGGTGAGGGCCGGCACGAGGAGCTGTGGAAGGTGCTGGGCGCGCATCCGATGACCCACCAGGGCGTGGCAGGCACCCGTTTCTCCGTGTGGGCCCCCAATGCCCGCGGCGTCCACGTGGCCGGCACCTTCAACTTCTGGGACGGCACCGGTTACCCGATGCGCTCGCTCGGCTCCTCCGGCGTGTGGGAGCTGTTCGTGCCCGGCATCGGCGAGGGCGAGCTGTACAAGTTCCAGATCACCCGCCCCGACGGCTCCAAGACCCTGCGCGCCGACCCTCTGGCCCGCCGCACCCAGGCCCCGCCGGAGACCTCGTCGATCATCACCGCCTCGCACCACGAGTGGGGCGACGAGGAGTGGCTGGCCCGCCGCGCGGACCTGCCCGCGCACGAGGCGCCGTTCTCCGTGTACGAGGTTCATCTGCCCTCCTGGCGGCCCGGACTGACGTACCGTCAGCTGGCCGAGCAGCTGCCCGCGTACGTCAAGGACCTCGGCTTCACGCATGTCGAGCTGATGCCGGTCGCCGAGCATCCCTTCGGCGGCTCCTGGGGCTACCAGGTGACCGGCTTCTACGCTCCGACGGCGCGCCTCGGCACCCCGGACGACTTCCGGTACCTGGTCGACGCCCTGCACCAGGCCGGCATCGGCGTCCTGATGGACTGGGTGCCGGCGCACTTCCCGCGCGACGACTGGGCGCTCGCGGAGTTCGACGGTCGCCCGCTGTACGAGCACGAGGACCCGCTGCGGTCCGCGCACCCCGACTGGGGCACCCTGGAGTTCGACTTCGGGCGCCGCGAGGTGCGCAACTTCCTGGTGGCGAACGCCATTTACTGGTGCGAGGAGTTCCACATCGACGGTCTGCGGGTGGACGCCGTCGCCTCCATGCTCTACCTGGACTACTCGCGCGAGCCGGGCCAGTGGGTGCCGAACGAGCACGGCGGCCGGGAGAACCTGGACGCCGTCGCCTTCCTGCAGGAGATGAACGCGACCGTGTACCGGCGGGTGCCGGGCGTGGTGACGATCGCGGAGGAGTCCACGGCCTGGGACGGCGTCACCCGCGCCACGCACCACCGGGGCCCGGGCGGCTTCGGCGGGCTCGGCTTCGGCCTGAAGTGGAACATGGGCTGGATGCACGACTCGCTGGACTACATGAGCCACGAGCCGATCCACCGCAAGTACCACCACAACGAGATGACGTTCTCGATGGTGTACGCGTACAGCGAGAACTACGTGCTGCCCATCTCGCACGACGAAGTCGTCCACGGCAAGCGCTCGTTGGTCTCGAAGATGCCGGGCGACTGGTGGCAGCAGCGGGCCAACCTGCGCGCCTATCTGGCCTTCATGTGGTCGCACCCCGGCAAGCAACTGCTCTTCATGGGGCAGGAGTTCGCGCAGGGCGCGGAGTGGTCGGAGGCGCACGGCCCGGACTGGTGGCTGCTGGACCCGGGGTACGGCGCCGAGGCCGACCACCGGGGCGTGCGTGACCTGGTCCGCGATCTCAACACCGTGTACCGGCACAGCCCGGCGCTGTGGCAGCAGGACATCCAGCCGGCGGGCTTCGAGTGGATCGTGGGCGACGCGGCCGACGACAACGTCTTCGCGTTCCTGCGGTACGCCACCGACGGCACGCCGCTCCTGGCCGTCTCCAACTTCTCCCCGGTGGTCCGCCACGACTACCGGCTGGGCGTCCCGGACGACGTCCCCGCCTGGCACGAGGCGGTGAACACGGACGCCGCGCGCTACGGCGGCACCGACGTCACCAACCCGGACGACATCAAACCGGAGCCCCACCCGTGGCACGGCCGCCCGGCCAGCATCCGGCTGACCCTGCCCCCGCTGGCGACGCTCTGGCTGCGCCCGGCGTGACCGCTCCCTGAGCAGGGGTCCGGGGCACACAGGCCCCGGGCCCCGCTCAACGGTTCCCGAACATCAGCCTCCGCAGCGCCGACAGCATCCCCCGCATATGGCTGTCACCCCGGCCCGTGTCGACCGCGACGGGCTCCTCCCGCGACCCCGTGACGGAAGGACGCACCCGGCCGCTCAGCTCGTACCGCACCGGCAGCAGCCTCAGCCCCCGCACCACCGGTCCCGTCCGCCACGGCAACTGGTCCGGCGGCAGGGTCAGTTCGGCCTTGGTGAAGTGGTCGAAGACGCGGCCCACGGCCGTGGTCACGATCATTCCGCCCAGTTCGCGCGCCGCGCTCGGGCAGCCGTGCGGACCGGCGCCCCAGCCCAGATGGGCCCGTGTACTGACCGTCGACCCCACCATCGGGGAGGAGCCGATCGCCAGCAGGTCCTGGTGCGCCGCGGCGGCCGACGGCGAGACCACGTCACCGGCCCGCACACAGAAGTCGCCCAGCAGCGCGTCCCGCGCCGCGAACCGGAAGCACATGTTGGCGACCGGCGGATTGACCAGCGCCGCCCGGTTGACCGTCTCCCCGAACTGCCCGGCCGACAGGCTCCGCCGCACCCCGGCGTTGCCGCGCAGCACCTCCAGCAGGGTGTTGAGCACCATGTTGCCGGTGATGTCGTTCAGGTACACGGCGTTCATGAACAGCTCCCGGCCCAGTTGCTCGTCGCTCATGCCCGGGTCGGCCAGCAGCATGTAGGACGTGAGGTCGTCCCCGGGCCGGGCCCGCCGGTGCGCGGCCAGCCGGGTCATCGCCGCCAGCGCCCGTCCCGTCGCGGGCCCCGCGTCCGGCCCGCCGTCCAGCATCCGCCACAGGTCCATGACCAGTTCGTCACCGAGTTCGACCGGGCAGCCGAACAGCTTGGTGGTGACCATGAGCAGCAGCGGCCGGGTGTACTGGGCGCCCAGGTCCGCGAACCCGGCCGTCCCCGACTCCGCGGCGAGCACGCCGACGAGTTCGTCCGCGTACCGCGCGACGGTCGCCCTGAGCTCCCATCCCTGCGGAGTGCGCGGCTCCTGGAAGGGCCGCAGCGCCGAGTGCAGGGTCCCGCGCGCCGCCCGGTGCTCCTCGGCGTCCATGAACATGGTCTGCCGCACCTCGTACCCGGCGAGCATCGGCCAGTCGTGGGGCAGGCGCCCCTCGGCCCGGGCCCGCCAGTACCGGACGTCCCGTCGCCACTGGTTCTCGTTCTTCAGGACCTCCAGCACCTCGCGGTAGTCGAGAACCAGCCACACGGGCACGCCCATCAGCCCGACGGGAGCCACCGGACCGTAGGTGCGCCGCAGCCTGTCGTACACCGCCCCGGGATCGGCGTCGAACTCCGCCGTGAGCAACGGCTGGACGGGCAGCGACTCGAGCCGGGGACGGTCGGCCGGCGCGCCGGTGTACGGATGGGCTTCCATGACCACCACGCATACCGCACCGACCGTGCACGAGCAGTGACCACGGCGGGAACTGTTACGGCTCGGTGATCCCCGGGGCACCCGTGTCGACCAGCCCCTTCGGCAGCCGTCCGGTGTGCAGCACGCCCAGCCGCTGGGTGGCCCGGGTCAGCGCCACATAGAGGTCGCTGGTGCCGTACAGGCCCGGCTCGACCACCAGCACGGAGTCGAATTCCAGCCCCTTCGACTGACGCGGGTCGAGGAGGACGACGGTCCGGGTCAGGTCGGGCTCCGCGCCGGCCGTCACCCCGTCCAGCCGGGCCGCGAGCCTTCGGTGCAGATGGCGCGGGGCGATGACCGCGAGCCGGCCCTCGGCGGGGGTCAGCTCCTTCACCGCCTCGGCGACCGCGCCGGGCAGGTCGTCGGTGGCGCGCACCCAGGGCCGTACCCCCGTCGAACGGATCGAGCTCGGCGGCTCGAAGTCCGGGCTCTCGGCGCGTACGACGGCCGCCGCCAGGTCCATGATCTCGGCGGGGGTGCGGTAGTTGACGCCCAGGCGGGTGTGCTCCCAGCGGTCCTCGACGTAGGGCTCGAGGATCTTCTCCCAGGAGCCGACGCCCGCCGCCTCCGCGGTCTGCGCCGGGTCGCCGACCAGGGTCATCGAGCGGGTCGGGCTGCGCCGCATGAGCAGCCGCCAGGCCATCGGCGACAACTCCTGCGCCTCGTCCACGATGATGTGCCCGAACGCCCAGGTGCGGTCGACGGCCGCGCGCTCGGCGGCGCTGCGGTGGTCGTCCTCCTCCTGCCGCTCGGCGAACCGCTCGGCGTCGATGATGTCGTGCGCGGACAGCACCTCGGAGCCGTCCGGGTCGCTGTCCTCCTTGTCCTCGAACTCATAGGTCCGGGAGGCGAAGGACACGTCCAGCACGCCCTGCGCGTAGGCGATCTGGGTCTCCCGCTCGCGCTCGGCCCGCGCCCGTGCGAACCGCTCGTCCACGCCGAGCAGTTCGGCCGCCTCGTCGAGCAGCGGGACGTCCGCCACGGTCCACGCCCGGGTCACCGGGCGCCGGATGGCGGCCGCGTCCTCGTCACTGACGTAGCCGACGGGGTCGGCGAGGAAGTCCGCGACCAGCCGCTGCGGGGTCAGCCGCGGCCACAACTGGTCGATGGCGGCCCACACTTCGGGGTTCTCGGCGATCTCGTCACGGATCTGGGTGACGTCGGAGGCGTCCAGCAGACTGCCGCCGTCGTAGGGGTCGGTGCCGACGCGCTCGGCGTACAGCTCGGTGAGCGTGTTGAGGATGTGGCCCTCGAAGTGCTCCCGGGCCACGTTGTGCGGCAGCCGGGCGGCGCGGGTCTTCTCGCGGGCGACCTTCACCAGGCCGTCGTCGAGCATCAGCACCTCCCGGTCGTGCTCGATCGCGATCACCGGGTCGGGCAGCGCCTGCCAGTCGCGTACGACGTCGGCGAGCACGTCCGCCATGTCGGCGCGGCCCTTCACGGCCGCCGCCTCCCGGGTGTCCGTGGCCGTCGCCCGCACGCCGGGGAACAACTCCCCCACGGTGGCGAGCAGTACGCCGGTCTCGCCGAGGGCCGGCAGCACCTCGCCGATGTACCCGAGGAAGGCGGGGTTGGGGCCGACGATGAGCACGGCCCGCTTGGCGAGCAGTTCCCGGTGTTCGTAGAGGAGAAAGGCCGCCCGGTGCAGCGCGACGGCCGTCTTGCCGGTCCCCGGGCCGCCCTCGACGACCAGCACACCGCGGTGGGGCGCCCGGATGATCTCGTCCTGCTCGGCCTGGATGGTCTGCACGATGTCGTGCATACGTCCCGTGCGGGCCGCGTCGAGGGCGGCGAGGAGCACGGCGTCGCCGGTCGGGTCCTCGTGGCCGGTGCGCTCCCGGTCCCCGAGGTCGAGGATCTCGTCGTGCAGGGCGGTGACGGTACGGCCGCCGGTGGTGATGTGCCGGCGCCTGCGCAGGCCCATCGGAGTGTGGCCGGTGGCCAGGTAGAAGGGGCGGGCGACGTCGGCCCGCCAGTCGATGAGGATCGGGGTGCGCTCGGCGTCGTCGGTGCGCAGCCCGATGCGGCCGATGTGGTGGTTGGCGCCCGAGGTCAGGTCGATCCGGCCGAAGCAGAGCGAGCCGTCCACCGCGTTCAGGGCGGCCAGCAGTCCGGAGCGCTCGGCGACCAGGATGTCCCGCTCCAGCCGGGCCTGCATGGGCGTGTTGCCCTGGCCGAGCGCGTCCGTGACACCGGCCTCGGTGTCCCCGCGCAGGGCGTCCACACGGGCGTAAAGCCTGTCGATGAATTCCTGCTCACCGCGAATTTCATCGCTGTTTGACAATTCCACTCCCGGCCAGATATACTGTGCTCACTGAACTTCTTTGCGACTCAATTTCCCGTGAAGTCGCGAACCATTGAATATACGCAGGAAAATCCCCCGAGCGCAATTGCTCGGGGGATTTCTTTTTGTTCCCGTCGGGTCGGGCGCCGCCGGAACCACCCGCGGCGGGTGAGGCGGCGCTCGCACGGGCCGGAGTTCGCTGGTGGGTGACCACAACCTCCGCACCCCTGCGAGAACGGACCTCGAGATGACCCAGGACACCACCGGCGCGGGCGGAGTGACCGCACTCGCCGAGGCCGACGCTCCCGTCTTCGAAACGCTCGTACAGATGACCCTCAACACCTTCGAGCGGTCGGCACTCGACCCGGAGACGTACCTGCTGACCCGTATCGCGGCGCTGGTGGCCATGGACGCCGCGCCGGCCTCCTACCTGCTCAACATCGGCACGGCGGAATCACTGGGTATCCCGCTGGAGCGGATCCGGGGCACCCTCGTGGCCATCGCACCCGTCGTCGGCAGCGCCCGTGTCGTGTCCGCCGCCCGGAACATCGGCGAGGCCTTCGGACTGGACCTGCCGGACGCGGACGCCGGCTGACCGGCGCGGCAGGCCCGAGACAGGGATACCGTCATGTGCCGCTGGCTCGCCTACTCGGGGACGCCCGTGCTGATCGACGAGGTCCTCTACCGCCCGACGCACTCACTGATCGACCAGAGCCTCCATTCACGGATGGGCGTCGAGACGACCAACGGCGACGGCTTCGGTGTGGGCTGGTACACGGACCACGCCCACACCCCGGCCGTCTTCCACGACACCGGCCCGGCCTGGAGCGACCGCAACCTCCACGAGATCGCCTCTCACGTCAGTTCGCCGCTGTTCTTCGCCCACATCCGGGCCTCCACCGGGACGGCCGTGCAGCAGACCAACTGCCACCCCTTCCGGCACCGCCACTGGATGTGGATGCACAACGGCGCGATCGCCGATTTCGCGGTACTGCGCCGCGATCTCACCCTCGCCGTCGACCCCGTCCTGTTCCCCTCGATCGAGGGGACCACGGACTCGGAACTCATGTTCTACCTGGCCCTCACCTACGGACTCGACGTCGATCCCCCGGGGGCCGTGGCCCGTATGGCGGGCCTGGTCGAACACGTGGGGCACACGCACGGGGTGGCTCAGCCCCTGCAGATGACGGTCGCCGTGACCGACGGGGAGCGGGTCTGGGCCTTCCGGTACTCCAGCGCCGGCGCCTCACGGTCGCTGTTCTACAGCAGCCGCGTCAGCGACCTGCGCGCACTCCACCCCGACGTCTCGTTCCTGAAGGACGTCTCCGACGACACCCGGCTGATCGTGTCGGAGCCGCTGGGCGATCTCCCCGGCGCCTGGAACGAGGTGCCGGAGAGCACGTACGGCATCGTCCAGCCGGGGCAGGACGTCCTGAGCACCTTCCAGCCCCAGTACGGGTAGTCAGAGCACGTCCTCCAGCTCCGCCAGCAGCCGCCGCTTGGGCCGGGCGCCCACCATCGCCTTCACCGGCTCACCGGCCCGGAACACCATGAAGGTCGGCATCGACAGCACCTTGTAGGCGTTCGTCGTCTCCGGGTTGGTGTCCACGTCCAGCTGGACCACCTTCAGCCGCTCGCCCTCCTCGGCCGCGAGGGCCTTCAGCACCGGGCCCATCTGCCGGCACGGCGGGCACCAGTCGGCGGTGAACTCCACCAGCACCGGCAGTTCCGAGCCGATCACCTGCGCCGCGAAGTCCGCGTCCGTCACCTCGGTCACGCTCACAGTTCCCGCCCTCCCAGTTCGCACAACGGTGGTTCGCTGTCGGTCGAGGCCAGACGCACGGCGATGGTCGCCCGCACCGCCTGCAACTCACCGATCAGCGCGTCGAGTTCGGCGAGCTTGCGCCGGTAGACCGCGAGCGAGGCCGGGCAGGAGTCACCCTCTGGATGACCGGCCCGCAGACACTCCACGAAGGGCCGTGTCTCCTCCAGGTCGAACCCGAAGTCCTGCAGCGTGCGGATCTGCCGGAGCAGCTTCACATCGCTCTCGTCGTAGGTCCGGTGTCCGAGCTCGTCGCGACGCGCGGGCAGCAGCCCGCGCGCCTCGTAGTACCTGAGCGCCCTCGTCGTGGTCCCGGCCCGTGCGGCCAGCTCGCCGATTCGCATGCCTACGAACGTACGGCTTCACGCCGACGTCAAGGCAAGCACCGGTGTCAGCGGGGTGGCGCTCCGGGCGCCCGGCCGGGGCGCGGGCCCAGCAGCCACTCGCCGGAGGGCGGCCCCGAGTGGACCACCTCCTCCTCGTCATCGTCCGCCGGCCAGTCCTCCTCGTCCTCGTCGCCGGTCCGCACGCCCAGCAGCCGCCGGGTGAGGCGGTCGCGGTCGGAGAGGAGTTCGTCGAGGGCCTCGCGGACGTCCGCCGGTTCGGTGCGGGCGGACTCGCGTTCCGCCGCGATCAGCACCGAGCGGCGCACCAGTTCCTTGGTGAAGGAGGCCGTCGTGCCCTCGGTGCGGGTCACCACCTCGGCGGCGATGTCCTCGCCGAGGTCGAGACGGGTGCCGTACAGGGCGAGGAGGGCGGCGCGGCCCTCGGCGTCGGGCAGCGGGATCTCGACGGCGAGGTCGACGCGGCCGGGGCGCTGCGCGAGGGCCGGTTCCAGGAGGTCGGCGCGGTTGGTGGTGAGCAGGAAGGCGACGTCGGCGTCGTCGCCGAGGCCGTCCATCTCGTTCAGCACCTGGAAGAGCAGGGGCTGTTCGCCGTGGCCGTAGTCGCGGGCCTCGGCGATCAGGTCGCAGTCCTCCAGGACGACGAGCGCGGGCTGGAGCATCCGGGCCAGGGCGCAGGCCGGGCCGATGGCCTCGATGCTGGTGCCGGAGAGGATGACCGCCGTGAACTGCGGGAGATGGGA
The DNA here is from genome assembly GCF_040612015.1 of Streptomyces sp. NPDC006476. Lineage (NCBI taxonomy): Bacteria > Bacillati > Actinomycetota > Actinomycetes > Kitasatosporales > Streptomycetaceae > Streptomyces > Streptomyces sp. NPDC006476. The sequence goes on from NZ_JBEXPK010000024.1 coordinate 13,533, forward strand.
GAGGAGGTAGCGGATGGTGTGGGTCTTGCCGGTGCCGGGCGGGCCGTAGAGCAGCAGGCCCCGGCGCAGGTGCTGGCCGACCGCGCGCAGCTGCTCGCGGCGCCGGGCCACACCCACCACCTGGCGCTCCACCCGCTCCAGCAGGCCGGTCGGCAGCACGATGTCCTCGCGGGTCAGGCCGGGCCTGCGGTGGAAGCGGAACGGGCCGAGGCCGTGGCCGAACTGGGAACCCTCGAAGGACAGCACCTGGCCGCGGAAGACGTTGTGCTCGCGCACGATCGCGTCGAGGTCCGCGAGCAGCCGGTCCGCGAACTCCTTCTCCTGCGCGAGGACCTCGATCTCGACCTTGTTGCGCCCGTACTCGTCGGCGGGGCCGCGCAGCAGCACCGCGAACCGCTCCTCGCCGTCGGTGCCGAGATAGAAACCGCAGGAGACGCAGGCCAGTTCCTCGTCCGGGGAGATCGGCAAGTGCGCGTAGTCGACCGCGCCGATGGTGAACCGGTCGTAGCGGTCGGCGGATTCGAGGATGTCGCCGAGGGTGAGCTCGCCGTGGTGCTGGGCGCCGCGCATGCCGATGAGCTCGTAGGAGCGGCCGTCGGCGGCGAACCAGCGTTCCAGCGCGAGGTGCACATTGGGGAGGTCGTAGGGCGGGTACGCCGCCTTGACCACCGGGCGGTCGGTGGGCGCCGAGCCGAGGTGCTCGCGCAGCCGCCTGGTGAGGTTGCGGCGATCGTCGTCCTCCTTGCGCCGGGGACGGGCCACGGCGGAGAGGAACTCGTAGAACATCTCGGAGATCTGCTCCATCGACAGCGACGACGGCTCGCGGCCCGCGCCGTAGCGCCGCTCGTACTCGGCCGAGCTGACGATCTCGACGCCTTCGGACTCCCCCATGTCGCCTCCGTATGGTCGGTACGTGCGCTCCAGGGCTCCCCAGCCTGGTCCCAACCGGCACCCGAGGCAAAGCATTTAGGGCAAGCGTCACCAAACGGTCGCCGGACGCACCCGGAGCGGCGGGCCCGCTCCCGGACCCGCCGCTCCGTTCCCCCGTGTCTCCCCCGTCGGTCTCGTCATCGCCCCCATCTCACCGCTCGGCAACGACCGCCGGTGTCCACGGTGGCTCCTCGGCCTCCTTCGCCCCGCCCCGCTCGAACCACACGCGGGCCGCTTCGGGCCGCCCGGTGAGCAGGAGGAGCAGCGCCGCGATCGGGCCGCGGATCTCCTCGCCCTCCCCGCGCGTCCACTCGATGTCGGTGGCGACGAGCCGGGCCCTGGGAAGCGGCCAGGGACGCGGCGGGATCCGCATGGTCCACACTCGGTCGGCGGCGTCCCGAGCGGCCTCCGGCGGCATCTCGCGTGTCCGGCCGAGCGCGAGGGCGATGTCCTGGCCGTGCACGAGGACGTCCAGCAGCGACTCACGGGGCGTGGTCAGCGGGGCCATGCGCCGCGAGCCGACGATGGAGCGCAGATGGGCGACGATCTCGGTCACGGGCAGCCGCGCCTCGCGCAGCGCCGAGTCATGGATCATCCGGTCGAAGTTCCCCCGGGCCCGAACCGCTTCCCGCAGCACGACCCGCACCGGACAGCGCGCCCCGATGGTCAGATGGGCGGCCACGTCCCGCACTCGCCAGTCCCCGCAGCGCGTGGGTGTCTCCCACTCCTCCGCGCCCAGACCGGCCAGCAGATCGGCGAGGGCCGCCCGCTCACGGTCGACGACCTGCCAGAGCTCGTCCGTCGGCAACTGCGCACCCATGGGATCACCGCCCACTCAAGTGGTAAGCTTCACTGACCAAAATAGTCAGAGACTCTGACCAATGTCAAGGTATGCGGAGGAACGTCCACGATGGCGGTGGAGAGCGAGCTCAATACGGGAGTGCTCCTGTTCCTCCCCTATCGGGCCCTGGAGAACCGTATCTTCGCCGTGCTCGCCGAAGCGGGGCATGACGACCTCACGCCCGCCCAGGCCCGGGTCCTGCAGCGGATCGGGCCGCAGGGCACGCGGCTGACGGAGCTGGCCGAGCAGGCCCAGGTGACCAAGCAGACCGCGGGCTTCCTGGTCGACCAGCTGGAGAAGGCCGGGTACGTACGCCGCGAGCCGGACCCGACCGACAGACGCGCCCGGCTCGTGTGCCTGGCACAGAAGGCGTGGGCGGCGAAGGAGATCGCCGACGGGATCGTGGCCGAGGTCGAGGAGGAGTGGGAGCGGCACCTCGGCAAGCGCCGTATGAAGCAGCTGCGCGAGGCGCTGACCCTGCTGCGGGAGATCACCGACCCCTGGGCGGAGCGGCAGCCCTAGACCGGCACGCCGGCCGACTCCTCGACCTCCAGGAGTGACGCGCTCTGGCGTTCCTCCTCGAAGGCCCTGCGGCCGCCGCGGAGTCCGAACAGGCGCTTGGCGAGGGCGATGTAGAGCACCGCGAGGATGTTGAGGACCAGCGTGGTGATCTTCAGCCAGCTGATGTGCTCGGTGAGTTCGTAGATCTCCAGCGGCAGGAACGCGGCGGTGGCGACCACCGTCAGATACTCCGCCCAGCGCTTGGCGTACCAGAGGCCGACCGCCTCGACGAGCTCGATCAGCGCGTAGGCGAGCAGCAGCGCGGCCACCAGGACCAGCGTGGAGTGCTTGTAGCCGAAGGTCTTCTGGATGGTGCCGACGATCGGCGAGTGGTCGAGGTCGTAGTGGAAGTGCTTGAAGACCGGCCGGAACACGTCCAGGTACTCGTTGAACAGCCGTCGCACCGCGTCCTGACTGTTGCTGAACCTCCACACGGCCACGGCGACCAGCACGATGAACACCCCGCGCACCAGCCGCTCGATCGCCAGGAAGCGCAGGATGAACAGGTCGCGCAGCACCTTGCCGCGCGGCACCAGGGGCGCCTCGGCGGCTGGTCCCGAGCCGTGCGGCTCGCCGAGCACGAAGTCGCCGCAGCGCAAACAGCGCCAGACCTCGCCGAGGGCGGTCTCGGCGTGCAGCCGCACCCGCAGCCGGGGGTCGTCCGGCGCGTACGTGATGTGCCCCTTGCGGGAACACGTCCGCCGGTCCCAGTCGATCTTCATCCCCCGCGCCTCCATACCGCCGTGCCGAGCATGCCGAGCATGCCGAGCGTGCCGTGCCGGTCGACGGCACGGCACGTTAGTGCATCGGAGTAAGAGACGACGATCCGGGGACATCAGTTCGCCGCGGCGCCCGCCGGTTCTGCCGGGAGCGGGTGGCCTCCCCGGACCGGGCGGCTGAGCAACGGGGGGACGCTCAGCCGCCCGGCGTGAGCGGGGGACGGGCCCGGGTTCAGGGCGGGCCGCTCCCGGGTTCGCCGGGGCCTCAGGCCTTGGCGAGTTCCTTCTCGCCGCCCTGCTCGGGGATCTCGGCGTGCGGCTGCACGCCCTCGTCGAGGAGGGTGGTCTCGTCGAAGGGGAGCTCTCCGGCGAGGACCTGCCGGACGCGGACCTTGTCGATCTCCTTGGTCCAGGTGCCGACCAGCACGGTGGCGACCGCGTTGCCCGCGAAGTTGGTCAGGGCGCGGGCCTCGCTCATGAAGCGGTCGATGCCGACGATCAGGCCGACGCCGTCCACCAGGGCGGGCTTGTGCGACTGCAGACCACCGGCCAGGGTCGCGATGCCGGCGCCGCTGACGCCCGCCGCGCCCTTGGAGGCCAGCAGCAGGAAGAGCAGCAGCGGGATCTGCTCGCCGACGGACATCGGCGTACCGAGGGCGTCGGCGATGTAGAGGGACGCCATGGTCATGTAGATCATGGTGCCGTCGAGGTTGAAGGAGTAGCCGGTCGGGACGGTGATGCCGACCACCGACTTGCTGACGCCCAGGTGCTCCATCTTCGCGATGAGCCGCGGCAGCGCGGACTCGGAGGAGGAGGTGGACAGGATCAGCAGGAACTCACGGGCCAGGTACTTCAGCAGCACGAAGATGTTCAGCCCGGCCACGGCCCGCAGGATCACGCCCAGCACGACGAAGACGAACAGGAAGCAGGTGACGTAGAAGCCGAGCATCAGGACCGCGAGGCTCTTCAGGGCGTCCAGGCCGGCCGAGCCGACCACCGCGGCGATGGCGCCGAAGGCACCGATCGGGGCGGCCCACATCACCATGGCGAGGATGCGGAAGACCAGCCGCTGGATGTGCTCGACACCGCGCAGGACCGGCTGGCCGACCGAGCCCATGGCCTGCAGCGCGAAGCCGGTGAGCAGCGCGATGAGCAGGGTCTGCAGGACCTGGCCCTCGGTGAACGCCGAGACGAAGGTGGTCGGGATGATCGACAGCACGAAGTCCACCGGCGGCAGCGCGTCGCTGGAGACCTGGTCGTGGCCGGAGGCCTTGATCGCGTTGGTGAGGTGCAGTCCGTCGCCCGGGTGCAGGATGTTGCCGACGACGAGCCCGATGGTCAGTGCGACCAGCGACATCACCAGGAAGTAGCCGAGCGCGATACCGCCGACGGCACCGACCTTCGCGGCCTTCCGTACCGATCCGATACCGAGCACGATCGTGCAGAAGATGATCGGGGAGATCATCATCTTGATCAGGTTCACAAAGCCCGTACCGAGCGGCTTGAGCTCGACGCCGGCGTCGGGCCAGATCAGACCCACGGCGATACCGAGCACGACCGCCGCGATCACGGCGAGGTAGAGGTAGTGGGTACGGTCCCGCTTCACGCGGGGTGCGGCAGGTGCCGTATCGGGGGTGCTGGCGGCGGCCACGGCTGCCCTCCTTGACGTCTTCGTCGGCATCACCGGCGTGCGGCTCACGTCCGGGGGATGGGGATCGGGGGTGCGGTTTCGTCCGGCGGCCGCGATGGCTGGAACCGAATGTCCCGCTTCCGCTCGCTTCCGCATTGCGGTGACTATCCCGTGCCCCTGTGAGGGCGGTCACCCTTCCGTTCATTTAGTTCATCGAGAAGAACCGCACACTCAGTCGCGCGATCTCCGATGCGTCGTGGGCTGAGCTGTGCTCCATGCTGGAGTACAAGGCCGAGTGGCACGGCCGCGAAGTGATCGCGGTCGACCGCTGGTACCCGTCGAGCGGAACCTGCTCGGCCTGCGGCCACCTGGTCGCGAATCTGCCGTTGACCATCCGGGAGTGGACCTGCGCCGCATGCGGGGTGACCCACGACCGGGACGAGAACGCGGCGAAGAACGTTCTGGCCGCCGGGCTGGCGGTGTCGGCCTGTGGAGCCGGCGTAAGACCTCAACGGAGATCCTCCGGGCGGGCGGCCGGTGCTGAAGCAGGAAAGCTTCGAAGGAGCGCTGGACAGCGGCGCAGAGTCGGAGCATCCCCCTCATTGGAGCGGGATGAGGCCAATTAGTTCACGCTTGGCCCGGGGCCTCGGGAGACCGGAAAGAGGGGCACCGACCAGGGGCGAGGCACACTGAACCCATGCGCATGCCCAGCGTCCCGAGACCCCGCAGCCTGGCGGGGCAGCTCTTCGCCATGCAGGCCGTGCTGATAGCGGTCGTCGTGGCCGGATACGCGCTGTTCACGTACGTCAGCGACGAGCGGCAGGCCGAGCGGGCGGCCGGCCGGCAGGCCATGGCGGTGGCCAGCTCGATCGCCGACGCCCCCTCCGTGCACGCCGCGATCGCCACCCCGAAACCGAGCCTCGAGCTCCAGCCGTACGCCCTGAAGGTGATGCGCGACGCCGACGTGGACTTCGTGACGATCATGGATCCGCAGGGCATCCGCTGGACCCACCCCAAAAAGAACATGATCGGCAAGCACTTCGTCGGCAATATCGCCAAGGCCCAGCAGGGCGGCTCCCTCACCGAGAAGTACAAGGGCACCCTCGGTGTGTCGGTCCGCGCGGTCACCCCGATCAAGGACGCGGACCAGCACGTCATCGGCCTGGTCAGCGCCGGTATCAAGGTCCAGGCGATCAGCAAGCAGGTACGGGGCCAGGTCTCGGCGCTGCTCGGCGTCGCGGCCGGCGTCCTCGCCCTGGGCGCGATCGGCACGTACGTCGTCAACGCCCGGCTGCGCCGCCACACCCACGGCATGAACGCGGCCGAGCTCAGCCGGATGCACGACTACCACGAGGCCGCCCTGCACGCGGTGCGCGAGGGGCTGCTGATGCTGGACGGGCAGTACCGGGTGGCGCTGATCAACGACGGCGGACGGGAGCTGTTGGGGCTGGAGGGCGAGCGGGGCGTGATCGGGACGTCGGTCGCGGACCTGGGTCTGCCGAGTCCGTTGACGGGGGCGTTGCTGGCGTCGGAGCCGCGGGTGGACGAGGTGCATCTGACGGCGGACCGGGTGCTGGTGGTCAACACCTCGCCGGTGTCCGGCGGAGAGCGCCGCGGCACCGTGGTCACCCTCCGGGACGTCACCGAACTGCAGTCCCTGATGGGCGAGTTGAACTCCGAGCGTGGCTTCACCCAGGCCCTGCGCTCCCAGGCGCACGAGGCCGCGAACCGACTCCACACGGTGGTCTCCCTGATCGAGCTGGGCCGCGCGGAGGAGGCGGTGGACTTCGCCACGGCGGAACTGGAGCTGGCGCAGGCGCTCACCGACCAGGTGGTGGCGGCGGTGAGCGAGCCGGTGCTGGCGGCGCTGCTCCTGGGCAAGACGGCGCAGGCGAACGAGCGGGGCGTGGAACTGGTGGTGTCGGAGGACAGCCGCCTGGACGACGGTCTGCTGCCGCCGACCCTGCCCGCCCGGGACCTGGTGACCATCCTCGGCAACCTGATCGACAACGCGGTGGACGCGGCGCAGGGCAGCGTGCGGGCGCGGGTGACGGTGACGGCGTACGCGGAGGGTTCCGAACTGGTGCTGCGGGTGGCGGACACGGGCGCCGGGGTGGATCCCGCCCACGCCGACCTGGTCTTCCAGCGCGGCTTCTCCACGAAACCGTCCGGGCCGGGGGGCCGGGGGCTGGGCCTGGCGCTGGTACGGCAGGCTGTGCAGCGGCAGGGCGGGGAACTGACGGTGACCGAGGCGGACGGCGGGGGCGCGGAGTTCGTGGTGCGGCTGCCGCTGCGTACGACGGCGCCCGTCCCGGTGCCGGGAGGCGAGGCATGACCGACATCCGGGTGCTGGTGGTGGAGGACGATCCGGTCGCGGCGGACGCGCACGTGATGTACGTCGGCCGGGTACCGGGGTTCGTCGCGGTCGGGAAGGCGCACACGGGCGCGGAGGCACGGCGGCTGCTGGACCGCACGCCGGTGGATCTGCTGCTGCTGGACCTGCATCTGCCGGACGTCCACGGGCTGCAGTTCGCGCGGTCGTTGCGGGCGGCGGGGCATCACGCGGACGTGATCGCGGTGACGTCCGCGCGGGATCTGACGGTGGTGCGCGAAGGGGTGTCGTTGGGGGTCGTGCAGTACGTCCTGAAGCCGTTCACCTTCGCGACGCTCAGGGACCGGCTGGTGCGGTACGCGGAGTTCCGTGGGGCGGCCGGGGAGGCGAGCGGCCAGGACGAGGTGGACCGGGCGCTGGCGACCCTGCGCGCCCCCTCGCCGGCGGCGCTGCCGAAGGGGTTGAGCGGGCCGACCCTGGAGCGGGTGACGGGGGCGCTGCGGGAGGCCGCGGAGGGGCTGACGGCGGCGGGGGTGGCGGAGGCCGTGGGGATATCCCGGATCACGGCCCGGCGGTATCTGGAGCACCTGGTGGACGCGGGCAGGGCGGCACGCAGCCCGCAGTACGGGACCGTGGGGCGACCGGAGTTGCAGTACCGATGGGTTCCCGGGCGTTAGGGCCCGCTGCGAAAGTCCCGCCTGCCCCGCGACGCCCGGCACGCTCCTCCACGACGCCGCAGGGCACGCCCTTCGGGCGGACGGCGGGACTTTCGTATCAGGCCCCAGCCGCTCGTCGTACCCGCCCCCACCCCAACACCGCAACCCTGCAGGCGCATTGACCTGACTAGACCACTCCTCCTACCTTCACCGGGCAACCATCTCGGCCGACAACGACGTAGGCCCGCAGGAGGTCATGCCCGTGCGCCCCACCGCCGCCATCACCGCCCTCCTCTCCACCGCTCTCGCCGCAGGCGCCCTCACCGGCTGCGGCAGCGGTTCCGGCAGCAGTCCGGACACCGTGAAGATCTCCTTCAAGCAGTCCACGGACAACTCGATCCGCGTGATGGACGACTATCTCGCGGACATCAAACGGCAGTTCGAGAAGCGCTACCCCGGCAAGAAGGTCCAGCTCGTCCCCATCAAGGCCCCGGACTCGGAGTACTACACCAAGCTCCAGCAGATGCTCCGCTCCCCCAAGACCGCCCCGGACCTGGTCTACGAGGACACCTTCCTCATCAACTCCGACATCACCAGCGGGTACTTGAAGCCCCTGGACGCCTACCTGGCCAAGTGGCCCGACTGGAACCAGTTCATCGACACCGCGAAGGCCGCGGCGAAGGCCGAGGACGGGAAGACGTACGGCGTCCCGGACGGCACCGACACCCGGGGGCTCTGGTTCGACAAGGGCATCTTCAAGCGGGCGGGGCTTCCCGCCGACTGGCAGCCGAAGAACTGGGAGGACGTCCTCGCCGCGGCTCGCACCGTCAAGAAGAAGGTCCCGGGAGTCACGCCGATCAACCTCTACACCGGCAAGCCCGCCGGTGAGGCCGCCACGATGCAGACCTTCGAGATGCTGCTCTACGGCACGAGCGACGGGACGTCGGACCCGCTGTACGACAAGGCGTCCAAGAAGTGGATCGCCGGGAGCCAGGGCTTCAGGGACGCGCTGCGGTTCGTCGAGACCGTCTACAAGGAGAAGCTCGGCCCGGACGTCTCCGACGCCCTCGACCCCAACATCCAGACCATCGTCGCCGGGGATCTGCTGCCGAAGGGCAAGCTGGGCATCGCCCTCGACGGCTCCTGGCTCCCCCAGGCCTGGCTGAAGGGCAGCGGGCACGAATGGCCGCAGTGGTCGAGCGAGCTGGGCCTCGCGTACATGCCCACCCAGCACGGTCAGGCCCCCGGCAAGGTGAGCATGTCCGGCGGCTGGACCTGGGCGATCCCCGCAAAGGCGGGCAACCCCGACCTGGCCTTCGACTTCGTCAGGACGATGCAGACCAAGGCCAACGCCGAGAAGTGGTACATCGCCAACTCCGGCATCTCCGTACGCAAGGACGTCGCGAGCGACTCGTCGTACGCGAGCGCCCAGCCCGGCATCAAGTTCTTCACGGATCTCGTCGCGAGTACGCACTACCGGCCCGCCTACCCGGCGTACCCGAAGGTGTCCACCGCCATCCAGGAGGCGATGGAGGGCGTCACGACGGGTGATCTCTCCGTCGACAAGGCGGCGAGCGGCTACGACGACGCCCTGAAGGACGCCACCGACAACCAGGTCGTCAAGAAGTGACCGCCGCGACCCCACCCGCGCACGCACCGAGCCCGAGGGCGGCCGAGTCGCCCTCGCGCCCGGCGGCCTCCCCGCCGCCCCGCCGGCAGACGCGCCGTGCCCTCGCCCGCTTCCTCCCCCTGTCCCCCGCCGTCGTCCTCCTGCTGCTCTTCCTGGCCGGACCCATCGCCTACTGCGCCTACATCGCCTTCACCGACCTCCAGCTCACCGGGCAGGCCCACTCCTCCTTCGTCGGTCTCGCCAACTTCCGCGAGGCCTTCAGGGACGAGGAGTTCCTCAACGCCGTATGGCTGACCCTCGTGTTCACGGTGATCTCGTCCCTGCTGGGGCAGAACACCCTGGGGCTCGCTCTCGCCGCCCTGATGCAGCGGGCGTCCAAGCCCGTGCGCACCCTCACCGGCGGTGTCGTGATCACGGCGTGGGTGCTGCCGGAGGTCGTCGCCGGCTTCCTGCTGTACGCCTTCTTCCGCCGCGAGGGCACCCTGAACGCCATCCTGGACCTGCTCCATCTCCCCTCCCAGAACTGGCTGTTCACCCTGCCGATCCTCGCGGTGTCCTTCGCCAACGTCTGGCGCGGCACGGCCTTCTCGATGCTGGTCTACTCGGCCGCGCTGAACGAGATCCCGAAGGAGGTCACCGAGGCGGCCGAGGTCGACGGGGCGGGCGGCTGGCGCCGGATGTGGCACATCACCCTGCCGATGATCCGCCGCTCCATCGGCACCAACCTGATGCTCAACACCCTGCAGACCCTGTCGGTCTTCGGACTGATCTGGGTGATGACGAGGGGTGGTCCCGGGAACAAGAGCCAGACTCTTCCCCTGTTCATGTACGAACAGGCCTTCCAGAACAGCATGATCGGCTACGGCACCGCGGTGGCCCTGCTGCTCCTGCTGGTCGGCTCGCTGTTCTCGCTGGTCTATCTGCGCCTGCTGCGGACGGAGGTCTGACCCCCATGGCCCTCACTCTCGCCGACCGCCGCCGCAGCCGCCGACTGGCCGCCGACGCGGGCCTGTTGGCGGTCGCCGCCGCCTTCGCGCTGCCCCTGGTCTGGGTGCTGCTCTCCTCCGTGGACCCGCACGCGGACCTCAGGGTGAAGGCGCCCGACGGCGTCACCTGGTCCAACTTCGACGCGATCCTGAAGCAGGACATCACCTTCACCCCGCTGCTCAACAGCCTGATCCTGTGCGGCGGGGCGACCCTGCTGACGGTGGTGTGCGCGGCCCTGGCGGCCTATCCGCTCTCCCGCTTCCGCTCCCGTCTCAACCGGCCCTTCCTGCTCACCATCCTGTTCGCGACGAGTCTGCCCATCACGGCGATCATGGTCCCGGTCTACGCGCTGTTCGTCCAGGTGAACCTGATCGACACCATGCAGGGGACCATCCTCTTCTTCGCCGCCTCCCAACTCCCCTTCGCCATCTGGCTGATGAAGAACTTCATGGACGGGGTGCCGAAGGAGCTGGAGGAGGCCGCGTGGACGGACGGGGCCTCCTCGATGCAGTCCCTGGTCCGGATCGTGCTCCCCCTCATGGGCCCGGGAGTGGCGGTCGTCACCGTCTTCTCCTTCGTCGTCATGTGGGGCAACTTCTTCGTCCCGTTCATGCTGCTGCTCACCCCGGACCAGATGCCGGCGAGCGTGAGCATCAACGAGTTCTTCGGCAACCGCGGGATGGTGGCGTACGGGCAGCTGGCGGCGTTCTCGATCGTCTACTCGACGCCGGTGATCCTGCTGTACGTGCTGATCGCCCGGCGACTGGGAGGAGGCTTCGCCCTGGGCGGCGCGGTCAAGGGGTGAGCCGCCGGCCCGGGCGGAGCGGAACGGCGGGATTGAGCCGCGGGTTCGGCTCGGCCGCCCGGTGGGGCTTGGTACCGGCGCTGACGCACGTTCCTTCGACCTCCGTCCACAGGCGCGAGGTCCGGGGAGCGTCGTCAGGGCCGATCCCGGTCAGGTGTCAGCGGGCGGTGACGGGGGAGGTTCGGGCATATGCCCCTCTACCTTGCCACCCGGCATGCTCCACCGACCCCGGAACGCCGCACAGCCGTACCTTCCTACAATCCGTATTCCTGGCCGAACAGACCGTAGTCAGTGCACTCCCGCACCCCTACGTTGTGGCGCGTGCACCCACCGTCACCCCACCCGAACCGCCCGAACCACTCCACCCGGCCCCTTCAACCCGCCCCGCCCTTCAACGCCATCGCCGCCCGCCGGCTGCGCACGGCCCTCGACATGGGCCCCGAGCACGTCGCCTATGGAATGCGCGTCTCCTACGGACTGCCCTACGTGACCGCGGACCTGGTGACCTCCTGGGAGCGCGGGACCCTGTCCCCGACGAACACCGAACTCTCCGCCCTCGCCGGCGTGTTGTGGTGCTCCTCCGGTGAACTGATCGGAAAGCCGCGGACTTTGCGCGAGCACCGCATCGCCCGTGGCCTGGCGCCCGAGAACGTGGCCCGTTTCGTCGGGCTCGAACTGCCCGCCTACCTCCACATGGAGGAGCACGACACCTGGCGCGGCAACCACCGCCAGTCCACCGCCCTCGCCGAGCTGCTCGACCTGTCGCTGCCGGACTACATCACCGTCACGGGTCGGGAGACGAAGCTGGCCGAGATGCTGCGCAGCGCGGTGACCACGCGCTGGCAGGCGTACGTCCGGCCGGTCGCCAAGGCGGTACCGCTGGACCGGCGACTGCTGGAGGACTCCCTCCAGCAGCTCCACCAGGACTACCAGGGGCAGATGGTCGCCTCGCTGAGCTGGGGCGACGGCGGCGCGGCGAACACGGCCGGCGACGCGGGGCGGGACTTCCTGGACCGGATCGTCGACCACTTCTGGGCCGCGGTCCAGGACAACACCGCATGACCGCCGAAGGGTCTGGCAGGGGGGCCTAGAAGACCGACTCCGCCTCGTCCATCCGGTCCTTGGGCACCGTCTTCAGCTCCGTCACCGCCTGGGCCAGCGGCACCATCACGATGTCGGTGCCCCTGAGTGCCGTCATCTTCCCGAACTCGCCCCGGTGGGCCGCCTCCATGGCGTGCCAGCCGAAGCGGGTGGCGAGCACCCGGTCGTAGGCGGTGGGGACGCCGCCGCGCTGGACGTGACCGAGGATGACCGGCTTGGCCTCCTTGCCGAGGCGCCGCTCGAGCTCGTACGCCAGAGCGGTGCCGATGCCCTGGAAGCGCTCGTGGCCGTACTTGTCGATCTCGCCGTGGCCGTAGTCCATGGTGCCCTCGGCGGGGTGGGCGCCCTCGGCGACACAGACCACCGCGAACTTCTTGCCGCGGGCGAAGCGCTCCTCGACCATCTTGACCAGGTCGGCCGGGTCGAAGGGGCGCTCGGGCAGGCAGATGCCGTGGGCGCCGGCCGCCATGCCGGACTCCAGGGCGATCCAGCCCGCGTGCCGGCCCATGACCTCGACCACCATCACGCGCTGGTGGGACTCGGCGGTGGTCTTCAGCCGGTCCATCGCCTCGGTGGCGACACCGACCGCGGTGTCGAAGCCGAAGGTGCGGTCCGTGGAGGAGATGTCGTTGTCGATGGTCTTCGGGACGCCCACCACCGGCAGACCGGCGTCCGACAGCATCCGCGCCGCCGTCAGCGTGCCCTCGCCGCCGATCGGGATCAGCGCGTCGATGCCGAACTCGTGGATCATGTCGGAGGCGTTCTCGCAGGCCTCGCGCAACCGGTCGCGCTCCAGCCGGGAGGAGCCGAGGATGGTGCCGCCACGGGCCAGGATGCCGCTGACCGACTCGAGGTCGAGGGTGCGGTAGCGGCCGTCCAGCAGGCCCGAGTAACCGTCCTCGAAGCCGATCACCTCGTCGCCGTAGTGGTCCACCGCCCGGTGCACGACCGAGCGGATCACGGCGTTCAGGCCGGGGCAGTCGCCGCCTGCGGTGAGAACTCCGATGCGCATCGTGCTGTGTCTCCTGCTTCGGTCTCGGTACCGGTGAGCAGATCCGATTGTTTCATGCTCCACGCCCAAGTCCGTTGTGTCCCTTATCACCCGGATGGCCGGGTCGCCGTGTGCGGCCGGCCCCCCGCCCTGACGGGCGCCTTATCCAGCGCCGAGGGTATTGTCAAGGGGGTTCCGCTCGCCCCTACGGGCGATGTCTGTACCGGCGCCAGACGAACGCCAGACGAAACGGAGAGCACGCGTGACGCGCAGCGTGTACGTGACCGGTATCGACCGCGGCGACGGCCGCCAGGTCGTCGAGCTGGGGGTCATGGAGCTGCTGACCCGGCAGGTCGACCGGGTGGGGGTGTTCCGGCCCCTGGTCCACCACAGTCCCGACCGTCTCTTCGAGCTGCTGCGCGCCCGTTACCGGCTCTCCCAGGACCCGGCCACGGTCTACGGCATGGACTACCACGAGGCCTCCGCCCTGCAGGCCGAGCGCGGGACCGACGAGCTGGTGTCCACGCTCGTGGACCGCTTCCACGTCGTCGCCCGGGACTACGACGTCGTCCTGGTCCTCGGCACCGACTTCGCCGACACCCAGCTGCCGGACGAGCTGTCCCTCAACGCCCGGCTCGCCAACGAGTTCGGCGCCTCGGTGATCCCGGTGGTGGGCGGCCGCAAGCAGCCCGCCGAGGCCGTACTCGCCGAGACCCGCAATGCCTACCGCGCCTATGAGGGGCTCGGCTGCGACGTGCTGGCGATGGTGACCAACCGGGTCGCTCCCGAGGACCGGGACGAGATGACCCGGCAGCTCGGCTCCCGGCTGCCGGTGCCCTGTTACGTCGTGCCGGACGAGCCCGCGCTCTCCGCGCCCACGGTCTGGCAGATCAGCCAGGCCCTCGGCGCCCGGGTGCTGCTCGGCGACGACTCGGGGCTGGCGCGGGACGCCCTCGACTTCGTCTTCGGCGGGGCGATGCTGCCCAAGCTGTTGGGCGCCCTGACCCCGGGCTGTCTGGTGGTGACCCCGGGCGACCGCGCGGACCTGGTCGTCGGCTCGCTCGCCGCGCACAGCGCGGGCACCCCGCCGATAGCCGGCCTGCTGCTCACCCTGGGCGAGGTGCCGAGCGACGACGTCCTCACCCTGGCCGCCCGTCTGGCGCCCGGCACGCCGGTGCTCTCGGTGCCCGGCATGAGCTTCCCCACCGCCGAGCAACTCTTCTCCCTGGAAGGGAAGTTGAGCGCGGCCACCCCGCGCAAGGCGGAGACCGCGCTCGGCCTCTTCGAGCGGTACGTCGACACCGCCGACCTCATCCGGCGGGTCTCCGCCCCGAGCAACGACCGCCTCACCCCGATGATGTTCGAGCACAAGCTGCTGGAGCAGGCCCGCTCCGACAAGCGCCGGGTCGTGCTGCCGGAGGGCACCGAGGAGCGCGTCCTGCACGCCGCCGAGGTGCTGCTGCGCCGGGGCGTGTGCGACCTGACCCTGCTCGGACCGGTCGACCTGATCCGCAAGAAGGCCGCCGACCTCGGCATCGACCTGGGCGAGACCCAGTTGATCGACCCGGCCACCAGCGAGCTGCGCGACTCCTTCGCCGAGAAGTACGCCGCCTTCCGCGCCCACCGGGGCGTCACGGTGGAGCTGGCGTACGACGTGGTGAGCGACGTGAACTACTTCGGCACGCTGATGGTCCAGGAGGGCCTGGCGGACGGCATGGTCTCGGGCTCGGTCCACTCCACGGCCGCGACCATCCGTCCCGCCTTCGAGATCATCAAGACGAAGCCGGACGCCGACATCGTCTCCTCGGTCTTCTTCATGTGCCTCGCCGACAAGGTCCTCGTCTACGGCGACTGCGCGGTGAACCCCGACCCGGACGCCGAGGAGCTCGCCGACATCGCCATCCAGTCGGCCGCGACGGCCGAGCAGTTCGGCGTGGAGCCGCGGATCGCGATGCTGTCGTACTCGACGGGCACGTCCGGTTCGGGCGCCGACGTCGACAAGGTGCGCGAGGCGACCGAGCTGGTGCGCGCCGGGCGCCCCGACCTCAAGATCGAGGGGCCGATCCAGTACGACGCCGCCGTGGAGCCCACCGTCGCGGCGACCAAGCTGCCGGAGTCGGACGTGGCCGGGCAGGCGACGGTGCTGATCTTCCCGGACCTCAACACGGGCAACAACACCTACAAGGCCGTGCAGCGCTCGGCCGGCGCGATCGCGGTCGGCCCGGTGCTGCAGGGCCTCAACAAGCCGGTCAACGACCTGTCCCGGGGCGCCCTGGTCTCGGACATCGTCAACACCGTGGCCATCACCGCCATCCAGGCACAGAACTCCGCAGAGAAGGCACCCCTGAAGTGAGCGCGACCCGCGTCCTCGTCCTCAACTCCGGCTCCTCGTCGGTGAAGTACCAGCTGCTCGACATGCGGGACAGCAGCCGGCTGGCCGCGGGGCTCGTCGAGCGGATCGGTGAGGAGACCTCAAGGATTCGGCACACGCCGCTCGCGAGCGGCGGCGGGACCCGCGAGTCGGTCGGCCCGGTCGCCGACCACGAGGCCGCCCTGAAGGCCGTCGCGGAGGAGCTCTCCAGGGACGGACTCGGCCTGGACTCACCCGAGTTGGCCGTGATCGGGCACCGGGTGGTGCACGGCGGCAAGACCTTCACCGAGCCAACCGTGATCGACGACACCGTGCTCGCCGAGATCGAGCGGCTGATCCCGGTCGCCCCGCTGCACAACCCGGCCAACCTCACCGGCATCCGCACCGCCCGGGCCCTGCGCCCCGATCTGCCGCAGGTCGCCGTCTTCGACACCGCCTTCCACACCACGATGCCGGAGTCGGCCGCCCGCTACGCGATCGACGTGGCCACGGCCGACGAGCACCGCATCCGGCGCTACGGCTTCCACGGCACCTCGCACGCCTATGTCTCCCGGGCCACGGCGAGGCTGCTCGGCAAGGCGCCCGAGGACGTCAACGTCATCGTGCTGCACCTCGGCAACGGCGCCTCCGCGTCCGCGGTGCGCGGCGGCAAGTGCGTGGACACCTCCATGGGGCTGACGCCTTTGGAGGGGCTGGTGATGGGTACGCGCTCCGGGGACATCGACCCGGCCGTCATCTTCCATTTGGCGCGTGTTGGCGGAATGTCCATCGATGAAATCGACACTCTTCTCAACAAGAAGAGCGGGCTGATCGGCCTCTGCGGCGACAACGACATGCGGGAGATACGACGCCGGATCGACGCGGGCGACGAGGAGGCGAAGCTCGCCTTCGACATCTACATTCACCGCCTGAAGAAGTACATCGGCGCCTATTACGCGGTACTCGGCCGCGTGGACGCGATCGCCTTCACAGCGGGAGTCGGGGAGAACGCGAGTGAGGTGCGGGAGGCTGCCGTCGCGGGCCTGGAGACCCTGGGCCTGGCGGTGGACGGCGCGCTGAACGCCGTACGGGGCGACGAGCCGCGGCTGGTCTCGCCCGCGGACGCACGGGTGAAGGTCGCCGTGGTGCCCACCGACGAAGAACTGGAAATCGCTACGCAGGCCTACGCGCTCGTAAAGAAAGTGACCGAGCAGTAACCGGCAAATGAGCACCGCTCCGCCCATATGAATCTTCCGCCAGACGGAATATTCCGCGGCGAAACAAACCGATAGGATCGCCCCATGCGCCGTTCGAAAATCGTCTGTACTCTCGGCCCCGCGGTCGACTCCCACGAAATGCTGGTCTCGATGATCGAGGCCGGAATGAACGTGGCCCGGTTCAACTTCAGCCACGGCACCCACGCCGAGCACCAGGGGCGGTACGACCGCGTCCGTGCCGCGGCCAAGGAGACCGGGCGCCCCATCGGCGTCCTCGCCGACCTGCAGGGCCCGAAGATCCGTCTGGAGACCTTCGCCGAGGGTCCGGTGGAGCTGGAGCGCGGTGACGAGTTCGTCATCACCACCGAGGACGTCCCGGGCGACAAGACCATCTGCGGTACGACGTACAAGGGCCTGCCCGGTGACGTCGACCGCGGCGACCAGATCCTGATCAACGACGGCAACGTCGAGCTGAAGGTCCTGGACGTCGAGGGCCCCCGGGTGCGGACGATCGTCATCGAGGGCGGTGTCGTCTCCGACCACAAGGGCATCAACCTGCCCGGCGCCGCCGTGAACGTGCCGGCGCTGAGCGAGAAGGACGTCGAGGACCTCCGCTTCGCGCTGCGCATGGGCTGCGACATGGTCGCCCTGTCCTTCGTCCGCGACGCCAAGGACGTGGCCGACGTCCACCGGGTGATGGACGAGGAGGGCCGCCGGGTCCCCGTCATCGCCAAGGTGGAGAAGCCGCAGGCGGTGGAGAACATGGAGGGCGTCGTGATGGCGTTCGACGCCGTCATGGTCGCGCGCGGTGACCTGGCCGTCGAGTACCCGCTCGAGAAGGTCCCCATGGTGCAGAAGCGGCTCATCGAGCTGTGCCGCCGCAACGCCAAGCCGGTGATCGTGGCGACCCAGATGATGGAGTCGATGATCACCAACTCCCGCCCCACCCGCGCCGAGGCCTCCGACGTGGCCAACGCGATCCTCGACGGCGCGGACGCGGTCATGCTGTCGGCGGAGTCCTCCGTGGGCGCCTACCCGGTCGAGACCGTGAAGACGATGTCGAAGATCGTCGCCGCGGCCGAGCAGGAGCTGCTCAGCAAGGGCCTGCAACCGCTGGTGCCGGGCAAGAAGCCGCGCACGCAGGGTGGTTCGGTCGCCCGTGCGGCCTGCGAGATCGCCGACTTCCTCGGCGGCCGCGGCCTGGTGGCCTTCACCCAGTCCGGCGACACCGCCCGCCGGCTGTCCCGCTATCGCGCGCAGCAGCCCATCATCGCCTTCACCACCGACGAGAACACCCGCAACCAGCTGACCCTCAGCTGGGGCGTGGAGTCGCACGTGGTGCCGTTCGTCAACACCACCGACGAGATGGTCGACATGGTCGACGCGGAGATCGCCAAGATCAACCGCTTCAACCCGGGCGAGATCGTCATCATCACCGCGGGTTCGCCCCCCGGCGTCCCCGGCACCACCAACATGCTCCGCGTGCACCACATCGGCGGCACGAACAACTGACACCGCCGTGAAGGCGGTTGTACGGCGCTGAGGGCGCCCCCTGGATCAGGGGGCGCCCTCAGTTCGTGCGCGGCTCCCGAACGGGCCTGTGGCGGCGCTCAGCCGGTTCCGTCGGTCGTGTACACATGCATCCCGGGCACGTGCAGGGTGCCGCCGAACTGGCCGGCCTGGACGACCTTGACGTTGGTGAAGTAGATCAGCGGGATGTTCAGCGGCGGCGGGTTGTCGGGGCTGAACGTGATCGGGATCAGACCGAACAGGTTCCCGGAGATGGACTGCGTGTACATCGTGGTGTCGCCGTTGCGGATCGTGGACGTCGTGCCCTTGCCGGCCTGCACGTGGTAGGTCTTGTTCTGGCTCGTGTCCTTGACCGTCTGGTGCAGGTCACCGATGTCCGTGCCGCCGGAGATGACGTACTTCAGCACCTTCTTGACGGTGCCTCCGGCCGTCTTCACCTCGACGATGCCCTTGTAGTCGGCGCCCTTGAGCGTCAGCGAGCTGGCGTTGAGGTACCAGGGGTCGTTCGCCACCGGCACCTTGTTGTCGACACCGCTGGTGGCGTCGGTGGCGGCGTCGCAGTTCGCCGCGTCCGCGCTCGAACTCGCGCTCGGCGAGGGGCTGGCGGAGGACGTGGCCGCCTCGGCCGCCTTCTCGGCCGCCGTGGTGGCGCTGTCCGCCGCCTTGGACGCCGCATCGGTCGCGCCCTTCACGGTGTCGTCGACCGTGTCGGTGACCTTCTTGGTGGTGTCCTTGACGGTGTCCGAGACGCCGGCGCCCGAGGACGAGTCCTTGGTGTCACTCGCCGAGGACGACGCGGAGGGGGACGGCGTCGGGCTCGCGCTCGACGTCGAACTGCCGCTGCCACCCGTGAAGATGCTGCCGAGCGTGTCGCCGATGGTGTCCAGCAGGCCGCCACCGCTGCTGCTGCTCGTCGACGCCGAGGGGGTGGGCGTCGTCGCGGTGTCGCCGGAGGAGGACTTGCTCTGCGACGCGGACGGGGTCGGCGTGGCCTTGTCGTCGGAACCTGAATCCGACGAAGAGGTCTTGCCGGAGTCCGCGGTCGACGAGTCCTTCGACGTGCCCGCCGAGGACGAGGCGGACGGCGAGGGCGTCGGCTTGTCGGCGGAGTCGCTCGAACTCGCCGAGGCGGAGGGCGACGGCGAGGCCGAGGAGCCGTCCAGGGCCGCGACACAGTCCTTGTAGTCGTCGGCCTTCTGGCTGTTCGTCGTCGCGGTGGAGCCACCGCTGTCGGCGAGGGCCAGCGAGGACGTGAACCCCATTCCCACGATGACCGCCGTCGGCATCGCCGCCATGGCTATCGCCTTGCCGGCGGGCATGTGGAACCTGGTGAACAGCGGCTTCCTGGGGGCCGCGTGGCGCGGCCCGGTTCTCACACGGGACTCGTCCACATCAGTCCCGTGGGTCACCTCGTCAGCCGGCACTGTGCCTCCCGTTCGCCCCGTTGGCCGGGCTCGTTCCTGACAGATCGTTCGGCTCACCGACCACGGGCTTGAGGATCGTGGTGTCGGAGTCCAGGGCCTGCGGGGCGTCGCCCGCTCCCGTGGTGTCCTCCTGCACCGGCTGCTCCTCCGGCGCAACGCCCGGCGCCCACGACACCGCCATGGCCCCGCCGACCAGCGCGAGCAGGAAGCCCATCAGGAAGCCGCCGAGGTTGGACACCGGGATGGAGACCAGGCCCAGCAGGATCGCCGCGACGCCCGCGAAGACCCGTACGTGCTTCTGGAACCAGAGGCTGAATCCCAGCACGACGAGCAGCACGCCGATGATCAGGGAGCCGGCCCCGCCCGTGGTGGCCATCGCCAACGTCAGATGACCGACCTGGAGATGCGCGTACGGGAAGTACATGATCGGCAAACCGGCGAGCAGGACGAAGAGCCCCGCCCAGAACGGCCGCGTGCCCCGCCAGGCGCGGAACTGCGCCCTCCGGCGACTGAACTGGCCGGCGGGTACGGCAGGAGTCTCGGCGCTCATGGAAAACAGCTCCCTGGTGCGGCTTTGCTGTGGTGATGGTGCTGTGGTGATGAGTTGTGCTGCTTGTGAAGAAGTCGGTGGAAGGTGGACGGGCGGGGGCGCCGTGAGGCTCCCCCGCCCGTCAACGAGTGCTCAGTAGCACTCGTGGGTGCCCGTCTGGACCGACATCTTCAGCCCGCTGAGCTTGAAGGTTCCGGCGGTGGTCGCCCACGCCGTCTGCTTCACACCGCTCAGCGAGGCGTGATCGGCCTGCTGCGCGAACCCGTACGGGTTCGCGGTGTCACCGCTCTTGATGCCGGGACCCTTGCTGGCGTCCTTGGCGGCCACACCGATGTCGATGTTCGTGAACGTCGCGTCGGCGCTCAGGTCGTCGAGGTCGATGTAGAGCTTGCTCGCCTCGACCGGCTTGTCGCCGCCGCCCGCCTTCAGGATCAGGCTGACGTTGCCGATGATCGGGATGTTCGGGGTGACGACCGACTGGCACAGACCCTTGATGGTCGCGGAGTTGAACGCCGAGACCGCGACCGGGTGGGCCGTCTTCTGGCCGTCGAGGGTGTACCCCGAGTCGACGGCGCCGTACTGTGCGAACCCGTCACCTTCGAGCTGGTCGGCCGTGACCTTGAACTGCTGGCCGGACACGCTGAAGGACGCGGCGAGAGCGCCCTGCGCGAGGGCGACACCTATCGCGGCCGTTGCGGCGACGCTGGGCACCATGACCACAGCGAACCGCTTCCATCTGGTCCCGCCACGCACCTGGGACTCCATATTTCCTCCTTCTCGGACGTACATCTCCTGGTCGGCGGCCCCCAGTCGGCGGCTCTTCCGGGCAGGGATGGGAGAAGTGCTACGTCCTCGGGAAGGGGAGCGCCCGTACTCGGAGGCGCGAACCGCGCACCGATCACCGGCGATCACCCCCGAGCGACAACCACTGGTCGCGCCTGACACGCATCACGCACAACCTTGCTGGACAGGCTTCGCCGAGTGGACGAAGACCCCCCTGTCCAAGAGCCGGCGCACCCTGGCGCCGTCTCTGCTCGGTGGGGACCCAGGAACTCCCGCGACCCGACCGGCTGTCGGGGTACGGGAAGGGACCGAGCGTCGCCGATCGTGGTGCATTCTCGCCGCCCGCACAAGGGGCTTCGTTACTGGGTAGTAACGGCCGGATAACCGAAGCACGACCCAGAGGTCTCGGGTGGCGACGGAGGGTGCAGCAGTGGGCGGGGACAAAGCTATTGATCGTTGGACAGAATCCGACAGATCAACGCCCGTAACTTACTCGTAGTAACAGCGGCCGCGATTACCAAGATTTGGTAAAGCGCGGCCGCACTGACATTCCGTCGGCAAATCTTTCACTCCGGCATCACATGCCGTGGCGTTTAGCGACTGGTCAGAACAGCGCCCGCGCGAGCGCCCTCCGGGCCGTCGCCACACGCGGATCATCCGCCCCTACGACCTCGAAGAGCTCCAGCAGTCGCAGACGTACCGTGTCCCGGTCGTCACCCGCCGTGCGCCGGACGGTCTCGATGAGCCGCCCGAAGGCGTCCTCCACATGACCGCCGACCAGATCCAGGTCCGCCGCGGCGATCTGCGCCTGGACGTCGGCCGGCTTCTCGGCCGCGTCCTTGCGCGCCTGTTGCGGGTCCAGTCCCTGCACCCGCTGGAGCAACTCGGCCTGCGCGAGCCCGAGTTTGGCCTCCGGGTTGCCGGGGTCGTCGCTCAGCACGTTCTTGTAGGCCTGGACGGCACCGCCCAAGTCCCCCGAGTCCAGGGCGCGTACGGCGGACTCGAGCAGGGCGTCGTACGGCCCGGCCGGCACCGCCTGCGCGCCCGCCGGGGCGCCGCCCGGCTCGGCGTCGGGGTCGACCGTCAGGCCCGTGAGGCCGAAGCGCTCCTCGGCGACCTGCACCAGTTGGTCCAGGGTCTGCCGGATCTGTGCCTCGCCCGCGGCCCCCTGGAAGAGCGGCAGTGCCTGGCCGGCGACGACCGCGAACACCGCCGGGATCCCCTGGATGCCGAACTGCTGCATCAGCATCTGGTTGGCGTCGACGTCGATCTTGGCGAGCAGGAAGCGCCCGTCGTATTCGACCGCCAGCCGCTCCAGGACGGGGCTCAACTGTTTGCAGGGTTCGCACCACTCGGCCCAGAAGTCGATGACGACGGGCACCTCGGTGGACCGCTGCAGGACGTCGCGCTCGAAGGAGGCCTCGTCGACGTCGATCACCAGATCGGCCGGAGAGACGGCTCCGGTGCCGCCGCCCTGCCGGGCGGCCTCGGCGCGCGCCTGCTCCGCCTTGGCCTTGGCCTCCTGGGCCGCCTTCACCGCGGCGAGGTCGACGACTCCGCTCATGGACATGTTCCGTGGCTGCATGCGTCTATCCTCCCCCGTCCGCGCGTGTGAATGAAAAGCGCCGTGAAAGCCGGTCGAACTCGCGTGTGGTCGGCGCCGGGTCCCCACCCTGCGCCACGCCCGTGGTTTCGCTACGAGTCGTAGCGTAATGGCACCGGGTGCCTCATGGGTACCACCCCCCGGTGATCTCCCTCACGGCATCACAAGAACCGCCGGTTATGGTCGAGGGATGCGAAGCCGCACCCCCGTCCCCCGTGCCTCGGGACGCCCGCGCAGCGCCGAGGCGGACGCCGCGATCCTCGCGGCCACCCGGGAGGCGCTGGTGGAGCTGGGCTGGTCCAAGCTCACCCTGGGAGACGTCGCGACCCGGGCCGGGGTCGCGAAGACCACCCTCTACCGCCGCTGGGCGGGCAAGAACGAACTGGTCGTCGACGCGGTGGCCGAGCTCTTCGACGAACTGCGCCTGCCCGACCGCGGCAGCCTCGCCGCCGACATCGAGGGCGTGGTCCTGCAGCTCGCGGCGATCCTGGATCGCCCCGAGGCCAAGAGCGGCCTGATGGCGGCGATCGCGGAGTCCACCCGAGACGACGCCCTGCGCGAGCGCATCCGGGACTCCATCGTCGACCGGCAGAAACGCCTGGTCCTGGAGGGCCGCGCCCGCGCCCAGCGACGCGGCGAACTGGCCCCGGAGGCGGATCCGGCGGAGTCGGCCCGCACGGTCGACCTGATCTTCGACGTGGTGGCGGGCGCGGTGGTCCACCGCACCCTGGTCAGCGGCCGCCCGGCGGACGAGGAGTGGGTGCGCGCCTTCACGGCCCTGCTGCTGGGCGGCCTCGGAGCGGACGCCGAGGGCCGGCCTCAGGACGACGGGCCGGCCGGCGGGGCTCCGCTCACCGCGTCGTCGTAGAGGGCCCGGACCTTGTCGCCGAAGTAGGCGCTGTAGGAGATCTCGGGGGTGTTGCCGCCGGTGTGGTAGCCGCCGATGATGCCGACCACCGCCCAGCCGCCCGACCACGGCACCAGCATCGGCCCGCCACTGGTGCCGTCCACGAACGCCTTGCAGGCGATGCGCAGATAGCTGCCCGGGTCGGCGGGGTCGTCGCTGTCCCAGCGGGTGGTCCAGCTCCAGCACTCCAGCGGCTTCTCGGCTCCCCCCGGGTAACCGATCATCCGCACCGGGGCGTGCCGGTATCCGGTCCCGGTCAGCAGCCGCACCGCGCCGCCGGTCGCGTCCTCCAGGGACAGGCCGTTCTGGTTGGGTTCGGTGGCGGCGAAACCGACGTCGTACTCGGCGCCCGCGTCCTCGCCCAGGTCGTAGTACTGCTGGGGGACGTAGACGCCGTTGGCGCGCACCGGGAAGACACCGAACGGCTTGAGTCCGTCGTGGTACTGCGGCACGAAGGCGAGGTTGCGGCGCGGGGAGCTGCCCGAGTAGCTGCGCAGACAGTGGCCCGCGCTGAGCACCAGGTCGTGGCCGGGGCTGTGCACCACCGATCCGCTGCAGGTGCGCCCGGTGCCGGTGGGGTCGGTCCAGAAGAAGGTGCCGGCCTGGGGCATCCCGTCGAAGCTGCGGCTGGGCGGGACGTACTCGCCGGGCCGGGGGCCGTCGACCTTGGCGGAGACGGTCTGCGCGTCGTCGTCGGCGGTGTCGCTGGGCAGCGCGGCCACCAGCCGGTCCGCCGTCCAGTAGGCGTCGAGCCGCTCGGCCACCGGGTTCGGCGTGGGCGGCCCCGCGTGGGCGGAGGCGAGCGGCGCGAACCACGCGCACGGCAGCAGGGCCGCCGCGATCGCGAGGGCGCCCTTGACGGCCCTCGGTCTGAACAGCCTACGCACCGTCAGGTCCCCTAGCGGTCGGCACAGTCGACGGTGCCGATGGTATGCGTGGGATTGACGGTGGAGAAGAAGGCGAATCGATTCACCCCGCCGGGCGCCGGCATCCGGCGGGGTATGGGGGTGTGTTTCGTCGGATACACGGATACATCGGATAGAGATGGGTGCCGCCGTGGCCTCAGAACCCGGCGGGTTCCGTGTACACGCCCCACTCCTCCCGCAGTACCCCGCAGATCTCGCCCAGCGTCGCCTCGGCGCGTACGGCGTCCAGCATCGGCTCGATCATGTTGGCGTCCGAACGGGCCGCGGTGAGCATGCCGTCGAGCGCGGACCGTACGGCGGTCTCGTCGCGCGCCGTCCTCCGCTCGCGCAGCACGCGGACCTGCTCCCGCTCCACCTCGTGGCTGACCCGCAGGATCTCCAGGTCACCGGTCACCGATCCGGTGTGGACGTTGACGCCCACGACCCGCTTCTCCCCCTTCTCCAGGGCCTGTTGGTAGCGGAACGCGGACTCGGCGATCTCGCCGGTGAACCAGCCGTCCTCGATCCCGCGCAGAATGCCGGAGGTGACTGGCCCGATGGGGTGCCGTCCGTCGGGGTGGGCCTTCAGACCCCGCTCCTTGATCCGCTCGAACACCTTCTCGGCGTCGGCCTCGATCCGGTCGGTCAGCTGCTCGACGTACCACGAACCCCCCAGCGGATCGGCCACGTTGGCCACCCCGGTCTCCTCCATCAGCACCTGCTGGGTCCTGAGTGCGATCTCCGCGGCCTGCTCGCTGGGCAGCGCGAGGGTCTCATCGAGGGCGTTGGTGTGCAGCGAGTTGGTGCCGCCGAGCACCGCGGCGAGCGCCTCGACGGCCGTACGGACCACGTTGTTGTACGGCTGCTGCGCGGTGAGCGAGACACCGGCGGTCTGCGTGTGGAAGCGCAACCACTGGGCCTTCTCGGACCGGGCCCCGTACACGTCCCGCATCCACCGTGCCCAGATCCTGCGCGCCGCACGGAACTTGGCGATCTCCTCGAAGAAATCGACGTGCGCGTCGAAGAAGAAGGACAGCCCGGGCGCGAAGACATCCACGTCCAGTCCGCGGCTGAGCCCCAGCTCCACGTATCCGAAGCCGTCGGCGAGGGTGTAGGCGAGCTCCTGCGCGGCCGTCGCGCCCGCCTCGCGGATGTGGTAGCCGGAAACGGACAGCGGCTTGTAGTCCGGGATGCCGGCCGCGCAGTACTCCATCAGGTCGCCGATCAGCCGCAGATGGGGCTCGGGCTGGAAGAGCCACTCCTTCTGGGCGATGTACTCCTTGAAGATGTCGGTCTGGAGCGTGCCGTTGAGCACCGCCGGATCGACGCCCTGCCGCTCGGCGGCGACGAGGTACATGCAGAAGACCGGGACGGCCGGCCCGCTGATGGTCATGGAGGTCGTCACGTCCCCGAGCGGGATGCCGTCGAACAGCACCTCCATGTCAGCGGCGGAGTCGATGGCGACCCCGCAGTGTCCCACCTCGCCCAGCGACCGGGGGTCGTCGGAGTCGCGGCCCATGAGGGTCGGCATGTCGAAGGCGACGGACAGGCCCCCGCCTCCGTGGCCGAGGATCATCTTGTAGCGCTCGTTGGTCTGCTCGGCGTTCCCGAACCCGGCGAACTGCCGGATGGTCCACGTCCGGCCCCGGTACCCGGTCGAGTACAGCCCGCGCGTGAAGGGGTACTCCCCCGGCCACCCGATCCGCTCGAACCCCTCGTACACGTCCCCGGGCCGGGGCCCGTACACCGGCTCCACGGGATCCCCGGAGAGCGTGCTGAAATCGGCGTCCCGCTTCCGCGCGGCGTCGTACCGGGCCTGCCACCGTCGGCGGCCCTCTTCGATCGCGTCAGCGTCCATACCATCGAAGTTACTAGGACGTCCTAGTAAATGTCGACGGGAGACCGCCGTACGTGTGTCGTACGGCGGTGAGAGCGGTGAGAGCGGTGAGAGCGGTGTGAGCTGTGAGAGCTGTGAGGGCCGTGGGAGGGGGGTAGGTCAGACCTTGGCGACCGCGGGGGTGCCGTCGGTGACCTTTGCCTCCAGCTCGTGGGTGACCTTGCGCTCGACGAAGAAGGCGGCCGTGGGGACCGTCCCCGCGAGCAGCACCCACAGCTGCTTGCCGACCGGCCACTTCGCCTTGGAACCCAGGTCGAAGGCGAAGACCAGGTAGACGACGTAGAGCCAGCCATGGGCGATGCCGATGACGGTGGTGAACTTGTCGGCGCCGTCCACGTGAAGCCCGTACTTGGCGATCACGCCCAGGGTCAGCAGGACCAGCAGCACACCGGTGACATAGGCCATGACGCGGTAGCGGGTCAGCACGCTCTTCTTCATGACGTCGAGCGTAACCGCCCGTTCCGGGAGATCTTGGGCCGGGTCAGTCCTCGTCGAAATCGTTCGCCGCCACCCGCAGTGGGCGGAGCATCGCGAAGATCTCGGCGCACTCCTCCGCGTCGTAGACACCGAGGCCGAAGTCCATGGCCATCAGGTCTCGGGTGGCGGCCTCGACGACCTCGCGGCCCTTGTCGGTGATGGAGGCGAGGGTGCCACGGCCGTCGTTCGGGTTGGGGCGCTTGGCGACCAGGCCGGACCTGACCAGACGGTCGACGGTGTTCGTCACCGACGTGGGGTGCACCTGGAGCCGTTCACCGATCTTCGACATGGTCAGCTCGCCCTCCTTGGAGAAGGTGAGCAGCACCAGCGCCTCGTACCGCGCGAAGGTCAGTCCGTACGGCTTGACCACCGCGTCCACCTCGGCGAGCAGGATCTGGTGCGCGCGCATGATCGAGGTGATGGCCGCCATCGACGGCACGTTGCCCCAGCGCTGCTTCCACAGTTCGTCGGCGCGGGCGATGGGATCGAAGGGGAGACTGAGCGACTTCGGCACGCCACTGACCTTACCGGCCGGTCACATGGTGGTCAGCCCCGTCTCGCCTTTCGGTCTTGCGGGCTTCCACCGCCAGGACGACACATGCGAGCGTGCCGAGGACGCCGGCGCCGGCGACCGTTGCGGCCACCCCTGCGAATTCCGCCGCAACCCCCGCCAGGGCCATGCCCAGCCCTTGGACGGTCATCAGTCCGGCCGTGAGCAGCGTCATCGCCCGGCCGCGCAGGTCCTCGGGCACGGCGCGTACGAACCACTGGTCCAGGCCCAGTGTGTACGCCGATCCCGCACCGGAGACCAGGAGCAGGAGGAGGGAGACGGCGAGGCCCGGGTGGAGGGCGTAGCCGAGGTACGGGAGGAGGGTCAGGGTGACCAGGGGCAGGGCTGCGCGTTCCCTCGTCGCGGGGCGCAGCCGCGAGCCGGCGTAGAGCTCGCCGGCGATCGTGCCGATCGGGAGCGCGCACATGAGGAGGCCGATTCCTACCGAGCCGGCGGAGATGTCGTGGGCGTAGGGGGCCGCGAGGGCCTCCGGGGTGACCGCGAACATCGGGGGGAGCCAGAAGAGCAGGAGCAGGGCACGGGTGCGGCGGTCGGTGAGGACCTGGCGGGCGCCCTTCAGCGAATCGCTCACCAAGGGGGCACGGGCTCCGGCTGCGACTCCGGCTTTGCAGCGGGGCTGAGGCTCGATGCCTGCGGCGCCTGTGCGGGTTCGGTGGGGGCGGGCGTAGCGCCTTCGGTTTGGTGGTGGGTCGGGGCCGGGGCGGGGGGTGTCCGTCCTCGGTCGGGCGGGGCTGGTGGTCATGCGGTGCTGTTTCTTGACGCCCGACACTGCGGGCGGACACCCCCACCCCGTCCCCTTCGCACGTACGGCGACTGCAACCCCCTCAGGGGCGCGGGGAACTGCGCGAGCGGCCACGACGGGCCCGCAGTCGCCCTACGGCCTCGCGCGGCCCCTAGGCCCGTCGGCGTAGGTGGAGGCGGACCGCGCGTTGGGCGACGGGGCCCAGGTCCTCCAGCGCTGCGATGAGCGCGCCCAGTTGTTCCAGGGCGTCCAGGGCCGCGTGTGCGCCGGTTTCGTCCACTCCCTCGTACAGCTCGATGCCCACGAAGGACGCCGCCACGGCGCGGGCGAGGCCGCGCGGGTCGGCGAACTCGCCGAACGGCGTCTGTGCCAGGACCCGGGTCAGGACCTTCTCTATTTCGTCGATCCAGAGGTGCAGGCCGGCCGCCGTGGCGGGGCCGAGGGTGGTGTGGGTCTGGGCGCCGGCGAGGAGTTGGCCGAGGAGGGCCACGTGGCCGTGGGCGCGCTCCTCCTCGTGCATCTGCCGTCCGACGGTGAGGAGTTCGGAGAGGGAGCCGACCTCGGACAGGCGTGTGCGGTAGCGGGCCACTGTCTGTTCGGCGCCGTATCGGCATGCCTGGGCCAGGAGTTCGTCGACCGAGCCGAAGTGGTAGAAGACCAGGGCCTGGTTGACGCCCGCCTCGGTCGCGATGGTGCGGGCGGAGGTCTTGGCGATGCCCTGGTCGGTCAGGACGCGGAGGGCGCCTTCCAGGAGTTTGGTCTTCGTGGTCTCGGGGCTCACGCGCGGGACTCCTCGCGGACCGGGCGCAGACCGGGGCGGACACCGCAGGTGCGGATGTCCGTGTATGTCGCCCGGAAGGAGCCCTCGTAGCCGAAGAGGGGGCCGAAGTAGCGGTTGACCACGCGGACTTGGATGCGGAAGCGGTTTTCTGCTTCGTCGTACGACTCTCGGACCTCCGCGGTGGCGCCGATCAGTTCGGGCACCCGTAGGTCTATGGCGCCCTCGCGGAAGCGGTGTTCTCCGGAGCGGATGAGGAGGGAGCCGTCGGGCTCGGCGTGGAAGTGGAGTTCGCTGGCCAGGTGCTGGTGGGTGCCGAGGTAGTCGAGGATGCGGTCGCCCTTGGGACTGAGCACCATCTGGGCGTCGAAGCGGCGGGGGCGGCCCGGCAGGTCGAAGGTGCGCACGAAGGTCACCGTCTCACGGCCGAAGGTGTCCGCGTACGGGACGTTCTCGATGGTGAAAGGGACGTTGCGACCAGGGGTCGGGATCAGGATGTTGCGGGTGGCGCCGAGGGCGAGGAAGGGGCGGACGAAGGCTCCGCCGTGCCAGACGCGGTCCATCACTCCCCTGCCCGTACAGGCCTCGCCGCTGGTCAGGCCGACGGAGAAACGGCGCTGGAGCTGGGGGTGCAGGCGGTCGAAGTCGGTGCCCATCACGGTGCGGAAGATCGAGGTCATCGCGGGTTCTCCAGGGTGCGCAGGACGCGGGGCGCCCGGCTGCGGGTGGGCGGGGTGCGCAGGCAGCGGCGGGCGGCCGGGGTGCAGGGCAGGGGCGCTTTGAAGAGGGCCACGCAGACCGCGACGGTGAGGAGGAGCGGGCACAGGTAGGCCAGTGACGCCGTGAAGGGGCCGAGGAGGGGGAAGGAGGCGGCGGGGGCGAGGGCCGTGCAGGCGATGGTGATCACCAGGGTGCGGATCAGTAGTTCCGCGAGCCAGTTGGCCAGGGCTCGCTCCGGGGTGATGCCTCGCTCCAGCCAGAGCCGTAGCCGGTCGAAGGACCAGGCCGTCGCCCAGCCCATCAGAGGGCGGAAGAGGAGGCGGTCGGCGGTGGCGCCCAGGCGGCCCCAGCGCGGGCGGTAGTCGTAGCCCGTGAGGAAGCGGACGCCGTCGCCGTCGGGGACGTAGCGCCAGTAGCCGCTGCCCTCGGCGAGGAGGGAGAGGGGGTGCGGCGAGGAGAAGCGGAGGGCGGAGGTGCGGGTGCCGTCCGGGCGTTCGCGCTCGCCGGCCGAGACCCCGGTTCCGGCGACTGTGAGGAACGGCCCTATGCGCGTGGCGTACCGGAAGCGCTGCGGCTCGCCCTCTTCGCGGGGGAGGTAGGTGATCTCGGTGAAGCGGAGGTCCCAGCGCTGGTGCTGGGCGGGGTCCTGTGTGCGGGTCCAGAGGTCGTCCAGGTCGGCGCGGATGCGTGCCTCTATGTAGAGGCCGGTTTGGCCCATGTGAATCCCCCAGGTCAGCAAGGAGTTTGAGCGAGTGCTCAAGCTGCTTGGGGGTGAATGTAGCGGGTTTTGAGCGATCGCTCAAAGGGGGGTAAGAGAAAACCCCGGCGCGGGCGGCCGGGGTTTGGGGTGGTGTGTCTCAGCGGGAGAGGTGTCGTTCCACCGTTTCGACTTTGGACGTGAGGCCGTCCGTCACGCCGGGGCGGATGTCCGCCTTGAGGACCAGGGAGACGCGCGGTGCCCTCTCTTCAACGGCTGCGACCGCGCGTTTGACGACGTCCATGACCTCGTCCCACTCGCCCTCGATCGAGGTGAACATCGCGTCGGTGCGGTTGGGGAGGCCGGATTCGCGGACGATCCGGACGGCGTCGGCGACGTACTCCCCCACGTCCTCGCCGACGCCCAGCGGTGTCACGGAGAAGGCGACGATCATGCGTTCACGATCCCCTCGTTGCGGGCGCGGGAGGCGATCACCGCATCCTCGGCGGCCCGCTTCAGCTTGCGCTCGGCGAAGAAGCCGCCGGTCGGCAGGACCGAGAGGACGAAGTAGAGGGCGCCGGTCTTCAGCGGCCACTTGGTGCGGTTCCAGGCGTCGGCCCAGAAGACCACGTACAGGATGAACAGGACGCCGTGGACCATGCCCATGACCGGCACCGCGTTGAAGTCCGTGGTCCGCTTCAGCACCGAGCAGACCAGCAGGAGCAGGAAGGACACGGCCTCGGGGGCCGAGACGAGCCGCAGGCGGCGGATGGCGGTGGCGGTCTTGAGGTCCACGGGTCACCTTCGGTGGGAGACAGGTCGCTCTTTGTGAACAGAAGCACAAGCGTTCGCCCATTGTGACAAACGGTCGGACGGACGTGGGTCGGGGGGTCGGCCGCGGGTCCCCCTAGGGGTGGCATCAGGGACGCTCTCCACCCGTGGGATCTGTTCCGTCCACCCGCCGTGCGGCTACCTTCGCAGCGTGGCGATGTTTCGACTTCAGGGCAGCAAGGTGCTCGCCGTCGACATGACCGGGGACGCCGTGAAGGCGAAGAACGGCTCGATGGTCGCGTACGACGGGCAGATGGCCTTCAAGAAGCTGAGTGGTGGAGGTGAGGGCCTGCGGGGCATGGTGACGCGGCGGCTCACCGGTGAGCAGATGACGGTGATGGAGGTGCGCGGACAGGGGACCTGCTGGTTCGCCGACCGGGCGTCCGAGATCAACCTCGTGCAGCTCCAGGGGGACAAGCTGTTCGTGGAGTCGAGCAATCTGCTGGCGACCGACGCCGGGCTGAGGACGGGGACCACCTTCACGGGGCTGCGGGGCGCCTCGCAGGGCAACGGGCTGTTCACGACGACCGTCGAGGGGCACGGACAGGCGGCGATCATGTCGGACGGGCCGGCCGTGGTGCTGCGGGTGAGTGCGCAGTACCCGCTGATCGTCGATCCGGGGGCCTACATCGCCCATCAGGGGAATCTGCGGCAGTCGTTCCAGTCCGGTGTGACGTTCCGCACCTTTTTCGGGGAGGGCGGCGGCGAGGCCTTCCAGATCCGGTTCGAGGGTGACGGGCTGGTGTACGTGCAGCCGAGTGAGCGGAACACGATCGCGGGGGATGTGTGACGTGGCCTTCCGTGAGATCAACTCCAAGATGATCGAGGCCACGGTGGTGCCGGGGCAGCGGCTGTTCAGTCAGCGCGGCGCGATGCTCGCCTACAAGGGCGAGGTGTCCTTCACGCCCAACATCCAGGGCGGGCAGGGCGGGGTCATGTCGATGATCGGACGGCGGATCGCCAATGAGGCGACACCCCTGATGAGCGTCGAGGGCAGCGGCACCGTGATGTTCGGGCACGGCGGCCACCATGTGCAGGTCATCAACCTCACCGGGGACACGCTGTACGTGGAGGCGGACCGGCTGCTGGCCTTCGAGGGCACGCTGCGCCAGGGCACGATGTTCATGGGCTCGCAGGGCGGGGTCATGGGCATGGTGCGGGGCCAGGTCACCGGGCAGGGGCTGTTCACGACCACCCTGCAGGGCGTCGGCTCGGTCGCGGTGATGGCCCACGGCGGTGTCTTCGAGGTGCCGATCACCCCGGGGCGTGCCGTGCATGTCGACCCGCAGGCCTACGTCGCCCACCACGGCGACGTCCGCAACAAGCTGTCGACCGCCCTGGGCTGGCGCGACATGGTGGGCCGGGGCTCCGGCGAGGCCTTCCAGCTGGAGCTCAGCGGCAACGGCGTGGTCTACGTCCAGGCCTCGGAGGAGAAGCTGTGAGCATGTACGGGGCTCCGGGCGGCGGCCCGACGGTCTACGACCCGATGACACTGCCGGTCGACGACAACGTCAACAAGTACACCTTCTGCGTGGAGCTCAAGGGGAGCCAGTGGTTCCTGCAGAAGGGGAAGATGATCGCCTACTACGGGCAGATGGAGTTCAACGGCGTCGGGCACGGCCGGCTCGACCGACTTGTCCGTACCTCCTTCCATTCGCCTCTGCACGCGAGCGACTGGGTCGTGGCGGAGGGCTCGGGCAAGATGCTGCTCGCCGACCGGGCCTTCGACGTCAATTCCTACGACCTGGACGACGGCAACCTGACCATTCGCTCGGGCAACCTCCTCGCTTTTCAGCCAAGTCTCGCGCTCAAGCAGTCGATCGTCCCGGGCTTTCTCACGCTCATCGGAACCGGAAAGTTCGTGGCGGCATCTAACGGTCCGGTGGTGTTCATGGAACCCCCGATCCGGGTGGACCCTCAGGCGCTCGTCGGGTGGGCCGACTGCCCGTCGCCGTGCCATCACTACGACCACGGCTACATGACGGGCGTCATGGGCGGTCTACGTGCGATGACGGGCCTCGGCGGGGCCTCCGGGGAGGAGCACCAGTTCGAGTTCGTCGGGGCGGGCACGGTCCTGCTCCAGTCGTCCGAGACCCTGATGGCCGAGCAGGCCACGGGAGCGGTTCCGCACGAGCCGGGAGTACCCGGTGGCGGCGGGGGCTTCACAGGCCCCTCACAGCAGGCGGGCGCACCGCGCCTTCCCGGACAGCTGGGTGACCTCCAGCGTCGCTTCGGGCTGTGAGCGGTAGTCTGCGGAGTGTGACGTCGAACGCGTGCACGGCGCCACACAACCCTCACTAGTTCGCCTTTCAACATTTTAGGTAGACTTCATTCATGGAGACCGAGACGGCCACGCGCTGGCTGACCGATGCGGAGCAGTGCGCCTGGCGCACCCACCTGGAGGTCAACAGGCTGTTGACGTACCAGCTCGAGAGGGACCTTCAGCCGTTCGGGCTGACGATGAACGACTACGAGATCCTGGTGAACCTCTCCGAGTCGGAGGACGTACGGATGCGGATGAGCGACCTTGCGTCCGCCACCCTCCAGTCCAAGAGCCGCCTCTCCCACCAGATCACCCGTATGGAGAACGCGAACCTGGTCCGGCGCGAGAACTGCGAGTCCGACCGGCGCGGCCTCTACGCGGTGCTGACCGAGCACGGCATGGAGACGATGCAGAAGGTCGCGCCCCATCATGTGGCGTCCGTGCGGCGGCACTTCATCGACCTGCTGTCCCCCGAGGCCCTGTCGGAACTCGACAAGGCCCTGAAGCCCATCGCGGAACACCTGCGCGGGCAGCGGGGGCGCCCCTGACCGACGGGACGCGCGGCAGGCGGAACCCGGTGCGGGGTGCCGCCTGCCGGCGTCTCGCGGGGCGTCATGCGGCGGACGCGCTCTCCTCGGCGTCGCGCTGCGGCAGCGGACGGGGCGTGCCCCGCCGGGCCCGGACGGCGCCCCCGGACGTGGCCAGGGCGGTCAGCAGCGCCGCCGCACCGGCCGCGACGAAGCACAGGGCCGTCGGCAGGCCGCCCAGGAGGAGCCCGGCGGCGGCCGCACCGGCCGTACTGCCCGCGTTGACACCGGTGTTGACCCAGGCGCCGGCCCGCACCCGCGCCTCGGGGGCGGCCGCCTCGTCGGCGACGAGATAGGCGGTGGTCAGAGCGGGCGCGACGAAGAACCCGGAGACCGCGAGCACGGCGGCGAGCATGCCGAGCCCGTCCGCGAACCCGGCCCCGAGCAGCGCCAGGCCCAGCCCGACGGCGGTGAACGGCAACCGCACCCGCGCCGGGACGCGCCAGGCCACGGCCCCGTTGAGCAGCCCCCCGACGGCACTACCGCCCGAGAGCGCCGCCAGCGTCCAGGCCACGGCGTCGTCCCCCTGACCACGCTGCTCGGCAAAGGCGACGACCACCAGATCCACCACCCCGAGAGCGAGCCCCACACCGAGGGCCCCGACCACGGGCTGGAGGATCCCGCGCAGGACAGCACGCCCCTTTGCGGGCTGACGGCGTTCCTCGCGCAATGTGCTCGCCCCGTCGGCTGTGGTCTTCTCGGCGGGCCCCTGTGCCCGTACCGGCGGTGAGGTCACGAAACCCGCCGTGCCTGCCAGCATCAGGGCGGTTCCGACGGCGATCGCGGTCGCCGGTGAGGTCGTGCCCACCAGCAGGCCCACCAGCAAGGGGCCCGAGACGAAGAGGAGCTCCTCGGCGACCCCGTCGAGGCTGTAGGCGCGCTGGAGCAGTGCCCGGTCCGGGGCGAGGCGGGTCCATACGGCGCGCATGGTCGGGCCCAGGGGCGGGGTGCAGGCGCCCGCCGCGGCGGTCACGGCGCCGAGGGCCAGGGGTGGCACGCCGGGGCGCCAGACCAGTGCGGTCAGGAGGGCCAGGAGTGACGCGTAGACGGCCGTCATCGGCACCAGCGCCCCGCGGGGGCCGTACCGGTCGATCAGGGCCGCCCTCGCCGGCGACAGGAAGACGCTGGTGCCGCTGAAGAGCGCCATGACGGTGCCCGCCACCGCGTAGGACCCGGTGGCCCGGGTCACGGCGAGCATCACGGACAGGGGCACGACGCCGTACGACAGGCGGCCGAGCAGGGCGAAGGCGAAGGTGCGGCGGGCATGCGGGACACGGAGGACGACGGCGTACGACGGCCGCCGCCCGACGGGCGTGGAAGACACGGGAGTTCCTCGACTCGACGAGGCGGAAAGGGGACGCCTGATCGCCGCGCGGACCGTGCTTCACGGTCGGCGCGGGCCGGGGCGGGCCCTATGCCAAGAGGAGGAACATGCGGGCAACGTAACAGCGTGGGGTGGGGGTCGCCATGGGATTTCGAGCCCGGGTCAGCTCTCCGTCAGACCCGCCACCAGCTCGTCCGCGGCGCGGTAGGGGTCCAGTTCCCCGCCGACGATCCGTTCCGCCAGCGCGCTGAGCCGGCGGTCGCCGTGCAGGTCGCCGATGCGTTCGCGCAGGGTGGTCACGGCGATGGTCTCCACCTCGCGGGCCGCACGGGCCAGCCGGCGCTCGGCCAGCACGCCCCGCTCCTCCATCCAGGCACGGTGCTTCTCCAGCGCCTCCACCACCTCGTCGACGCCCTCCGCGCGGGCGGCGACCGTCTTGACGATCGGCGGGCGCCAGTCGCCCGGACCGCGGGACTCGCCGAGGCCCAGCATGTGGTTCAGCTCGCGGGCGGTGGCGTCGGCGCCGTCGCGGTCGGCCTTGTTGACGACGTACACGTCACCGATCTCCAGGATCCCGGCCTTCGCCGCCTGGATGCCGTCGCCCATGCCGGGGGCCAGCAGCACCACCGACGTGTCCGCCTGGGAGGCGATCTCGACCTCCGACTGGCCCACGCCCACCGTCTCGACGAGGATCACGTCGCAGCCCGCCGCGTCCAGCACACGGATCGCCTGCGGGGCGGCCCAGGCGAGGCCGCCCAGATGGCCGCGGGTGGCCATGGAGCGGATGTAGACGCCGGGGTCGGAGGCGTGCTCCGACATCCGGACGCGGTCGCCCAGCAGGGCGCCGCCGGAGAACGGGGACGACGGGTCGACGGCCAGGACGCCGACCCGCCTGCCCTGCTTGCGGTACGCGGTGACGAGCGCGGACGTGGAGGTCGACTTGCCCACGCCGGGCGAGCCGGTCAGACCGACCACGTACGCGTTGCCCGTCAGCGGGGCCAGGGTCTCCATGACCTCCCGCAGCTGCGGGGACGCCCCCTCCACCAGGGAGATAAGCCGGGCCACGGCACGTGGCCGGCCCTCCCTCGCCTGGGCGACGAGTGTGGAGACGTCCTGCATCACAGCTCCGTTCAGGAAGGCACGTACGACAGCTACGTACGAAGGAGGGTCTCAGGCCTTGGGTACCCGCACGATCAGGGCGTCACCCTGACCGCCGCCGCCGCACAGCGCGGCCGCGCCGACACCGCCGCCCCGGCGCTTGAGCTCCAGGGCCAGGTGCAGGACGAGCCGGGCGCCGGACATGCCGATGGGGTGGCCCAGGGCGATCGCCCCGCCGTTGACGTTCACCTTTTCCGTGGACACGCCGAGGTCCTTCATTGACTGGACCGCGACGGCCGCGAAGGCCTCGTTGATCTCGATGAGGTCCAGGTCCTCGACCTCCAGGCCCTCCTTCTTCAGGGCGTGCAGGATCGCGTTGGACGGCTGGGACTGCAGGCTGTTGTCCGGCCCGGCGACGTTGCCGTGGGCGCCGATCTCGGCGATCCACGCGAGGCCCAGCTCCTGCGCCTTGGCCTTGCTCATCACGACCACGGCCGCCGCGCCGTCCGAGATCTGCGAGGAGGTGCCGGCGGTGATGGTGCCGTCCTTGGTGAACGCCGGGCGCAGCTTGCCCAGGGACTCCGCGGTGGTGTCGGCGCGGATGCCCTCGTCCTTGCTGAAGACGACCGGCTCGCCCTTGCGCTGCGGGATCTCGACCGGGGTGATCTCGGCCTCGAAGACGCCGTTCTTCTGGGCGGCGGCGGCGCGCTGGTGGGACAGCGCGGCGATCTCGTCCTGCTCGGGGCGCTGGATGCCGAGGCGGGTGTTGTGCTTCTCGGTGGACTGGCCCATCGGGATGTTCTCCCAGGGGTCGGTCAGGCCGTCGTACGCCATGGCGTCGAGCATCTCGATCGCGCCGTACTTGAAGCCCTCGCGGGACTTCGGCAGCAGGTGGGGGGCGTTGGTCATGGACTCCTGGCCGCCCGCGACGATCACGTCGAACTCGCCGGCGCGGATCAGCTGGTCGGCGAGCGCGATGGCGTCGAGGCCGGACAGACACACCTTGTTGACGGTGAGCGCCGGGACGTTCATCGGGATGCCCGCCTTCACGGCGGCCTGGCGTGCCGGGATCTGCCCTGCCCCGGCCTGGAGCACCTGGCCCATGATGACGTACTGCACCTGGTCGCCACCGATTCCCGCACGGTCGAGGGCGGCCTTGATCGCGAAGCCGCCGAGGTCGGCTCCGGAGAAGGACTTCAGCGAGCCCAGCAACCGCCCCATGGGCGTACGGGCGCCCGCGACGATCACCGAGGTCGTACTGTTCGATCCAGACATGAGCTGCGATCCCCTTACCGGCTGCACTGCCGAGGAGTGAACGAGGGTTTACTTCAAAGGTACTGAGTGGCACTCCGTGCCGTCATCGGGCCGTCGGTGTGATCGCGCGCACGTTGCGTAACCATCCGAAGCGCGCTGCACTGACAAACATGCTGACGCGAATCGACCACATCGGGATCGCCTGCTTCGACCTCGACAAGACCGTCGAGTTCTACCGGGCCACATACGGCTTCGAGGTGTTCCACTCCGAGGTCAACGAGGAGCAGGGCGTCCGCGAGGCCATGCTCAAGATCAACGAGACCTCCGACGGCGGCGCCTCCTACCTGCAGCTTCTCGAGCCGACCCGGCCGGACTCGACCGTGGCGAAGTGGCTCGACAAGAACGGCGAGGGTGTCCACCACATCGCCTTCGGCACCGCGGACGTGGACGCCGACGCCGCCGACATCAAGGACAAGGGCGTCCGGGTGCTGTACGAAGAGCCGCGACGTGGCTCCATGGGGTCACGGATCACGTTCCTGCACCCCAAGGATTGCCATGGCGTACTGACAGAACTGGTCACTTCGGCGCCTGTTGAGTCACCTGAGCACTGACCCTCGTACATAGGGGCCGGTAGGGTTGGGGGCGGTCGCTCCCCAAGCGAGGGGTGGCCGGGTCCTTCCGTCAGGACGGGAGGGCCACGCCGGGGTCCGGGTTTCGGGGGCGAGCGTCGGGCAGCAGCCCATGCTCCGCCGTTGATCTGACACCATTCCCCGGGGGCCCCGTTCGGCGGAGGACGGAGCTCGTATGGGCAGACCTGCGACCAGGGGACGGATGGGACCGCGCAGTGCGGGGCTACGAACGCCAGGAGCGAGAGCCGGCGGCTGACGTCGACCACCTCTCTCGGTTCGAGGCCGAGATGGATCGGCTGAAGACCGAGCGGGAGAAGGCGATCCAGCACGCCGAGGACCTCGGCTACCAGGTCGAGGTGCTGCGCGCCAAGCTGCACGAGGCGCGCCGCACCATCATGTCCCGCCCCGACTTCGGCGGCGGCGACCTCGGCTACCAGGCCGAGCAGTTGCTG
Organism: Streptomyces sp. NPDC006476; assembly: GCF_040612015.1. Lineage (NCBI taxonomy): Bacteria > Bacillati > Actinomycetota > Actinomycetes > Kitasatosporales > Streptomycetaceae > Streptomyces > Streptomyces sp. NPDC006476. The sequence continues at coordinate 52,305 of NZ_JBEXPK010000024.1, forward strand.
CGCAACGCCCAGATCCAGGCCGACCAGCTGCGCCAGGACGCCGAGCGCGAGCTGAGCCAGGCGAGGGCGCAGACCCAGCGCATCCTGCAGGAGCACGCCGAGCAGGCCGCGCGGCTGCAGGCGGAGCTGCACCAGGAGGCGGTCACCCGCCGTCAGCAGCTGGACCAGGAGCTCGCGGAGCGCCGGCAGACCGTCGAGTCGCACGTCAACGAGAACGTGGCGTGGGCGGAACAGCTGCGCGCCCGTACGGAGTCCCAGGCGCGCCGGCTGCTGGAGGAGTCCCGTGCCGAGGCCGAGCAGGCCATGGCGGCCGCCCGCGCGGAGGCCGAGCGGCTGACCCGGGAGGCCCGCGAGCGGCTGCAGACCGACGCCGAGGCGGCCCGCGCGGAGGCCGATCAGATCCTGCGCCGGGCCCGCACCGACGCCGAGCGGCTGCTCAACGCCGCCTCCACGCAGGCCCAGGAGGCCACCGACCACGCCGAGCAGCTGCGCTCGTCGACCGCCACCGAGTCCGACAGCGCCCGCCGTCAGGCGCAGGAGCTGAGCCGGGCCGCCGAACAGCGCATGGCGGAGGCCGAGGAGGCGCTGCGCAAGGCGCAGGCCGAGGCCGACAAGCTGGTCACCGAGGCCACCGCACAGGCCGAGAAGGCCCTGTCGAGCGCCGAGTCGGCCAACGAGCAGCGCACGCGCACGGCGAAGGAGCAGGTCGCCCGGCTGGTCAGCGAGGCCACCAAGGAGGCGGAGGCCACCAAGGCGGACGCCGAGCAGGTCGTCGCGGACGCCCGCGCCGAGGCCGAGCGGATCGTCGCCGAGGCCTCCGAGAAGGCCCGCACGATCACCGCCGAGGAGAGCGCGACCCAGCTGTCCAAGGCGGCCAAGACGGCCGAGGACGTCCTCAACAGGGCGCAGGAGGACGCGCGGAAGACCACCAAGGCGGCGGCCGAGGAGGCCGAGCGGATCCGTTCCGAGGCCGAGGCCGAGGCGGACCGGCTGCGCGCCGAGGCGCACGACCTGGCTGAGCAGCTCAAGGGCGCCGCCAAGGACGACACCAAGGAGTACCGCGCCAAGACGGTCGAGCTGCAGGAGGAGGCCCGACGGCTGCGCGGCGAGGCAGAGCAGCTGCGCGCCGACGCGGTCGCGGAGGGCGAGAAGATCCGCGCGGAGGCCCGCAAGGAGGCCGTGGCGCAGATCGAGGAGGCGGCCAAGACCGCCGAGGAGCTGCTGTCGAAGGCCCGGCAGGACGCGGACGAGCTGCGCCAGAAGGCCACCACGGACAGCGAGAAGGTCCGTACGGAGGCCATCGAGCGGGCGACCACGCTGCGCCGGCAGGCCGAGGAGACCCTGCAGCGCACCCGCCAGGAGGCCGAGCGGCACCGCGAGGAGGTCGTCGAGCAGGCCGAGGGCATCAAGGCCGACGCCGAGCGGGCCGCGCTCGAGCTGCGCGAGGAGACCGAGCGGGCCATAGAGGCCCGCCGGGCGGAGGCCGCCGGCGAGCTGAGGCGGCTGCACACGGAGGCCGAGGAGCGCCTCGCCGCCGCCGAGCAGGCGCTGACCGACGCCCGCGAGGAGGCGTCCCGGATCCGTCGGGAGACCGCCGAGGAGACGGAGCGGCTGCGCGCCGAGGCCGCCGAGCGCATCCGGACGCTGCAGCAGCAGGCGGAGGCGGAGGCCGAACGCCTGCGGGACGAGGCCGCGTCGGACGCGTCCGCCTCGCGTGCCGAGGGCGAGGCCATCGCCGTACGGCTGCGTTCGGAGGCGGCGGCCGAGGCGGAGCGGCTGAAGTCGGAGGCGCAGGACGCCGCGGACCGGATGCGGGCCGAGGCGCTGGCCGCGGCCGAGCGGCTGGCCGCGGAGGCCTCGGAGACGCTGGCCGCCGCGCAGGAGGAGGCCAACCGGCGCCGGCGCGAGGCCGAGGACACCCTCGGTGCCGCGCGTGCCGAGGCCGACCAGGAGCGTGAGCGGGCCCGCGAGCAGAGCGAGGAGCTGCTGGCCTCCGCCCGCAACCGGGTCGAGGAGGCGCAGGCCGAGGCGGTCCGGCTGGTCGAGGAGGCCGACCGGCGCGCGAACGAGATGGTGTCGGCGGCCGAGCAGCACGCCCAGCAGGTACGGGACTCGGTGGCCGGGCTGCACGAGCAGGCCCAGGAGGAGATCACCGGGCTGCGCAGCGCCGCCGAGCACGCGGCCGACCGCACCCGGCGCGAGGCGCAGGAGGAGGCGGACCGGGTCCGCGCCGACGCGTACGCCGAGCGGGAGCGGGCCAGCGAGGACGCGGGCCGCATCCGGCGCGAGGCGGCCGAGGAGACGGACGCGGCGAAGGCGCTGGCCGAGCGGACCGTCGGCGAGGCGATCGCGGAGGCGGAGCGGCTGCGCTCGGAGACGGCGGAGCACGCCCAGCGGGTGCGTACGGAGGCTTCCGACGCCCTCGCCGAGGCCGAGCAGGCGGCCGCGCGCACCCGGGCGGAGGCCCGTGAGGACGCCAACCGCATCCGCTCGGACGCGGCGACGCAGGCCGACACCCTGATCACCGAGGCCCGCAACGAGGCGGAGCGGCTCACCACGGAGACGATCCGGGACACGGACCGGCTGCGCAACGACACGGTCGCGGAGGCCGAGCGGGTGCGGGCCGAGGCGGTCGCCAAGGCGGAGAACCTGCTCGCGGACGCCACCGGTGAGGCGGAGCGGCTGCGCGCCGAGGCCGCGGAGACGATCGGGGCGGCCCAGCGGCACGCGGAGCGGATCCGCAGCGAGTCCGAGCGGGTCAGGTCCGAGGCGGCGGCGGAGGCCGAACGGCTGGTCAACTCCGCGCGCGAGGAGGCCGAGCGGACGCTGGACGAGGTGCGCAGGGAGGCCAACAAGCGGCGCCAGGACGTGGCCGAGCAGGTCGACACGCTCATCACGGAGACCACGGCCGAGGCGGACAAGCTGCTGACGGAGGCACAGCAGCAGGCCCACAAGACCACCGCCGACGCGGAGGCGCAGGCCGACTCGATGGTGGGCGCGGCCCGCACCGAGGCCGACCGGCTGGTCTCCGAGGCGACGGTCGAGGGCAACTCGCTGGTGGAGCGGGCCCGTACGGACGCGGACGAGCTGCTGGTCGGAGCGCGCCGGGACGCCACCCAGATCCGGGAGCGCGCGGAGGAGCTGCGCGACCGCATCACGGGCGAGATCGAGGCGCTGCACGAGCGGGCCCGCCGCGAGGCCGCCGAGACGATGAAGTCGACCGGCGACCGCTGCGACGCGCTCATCAAGGCCGCCGAGGAGCAGCTGGCCAAGGCGCAGGCGAAGGCCAAGGAGCTGGTCTCGGAGGCCAACTCCGAGGCGGGCAAGGTCCGTATCGCCGCGGTGAAGAAGGCCGAGGGTCTGCTGAAGGAGGCCGAGCAGAAGAAGGCGGCGCTCGTGCGGGAGGCCGAGGAGCTGAAGGCCGAGGCGATCCGCGAGGCCAAGGCCACGGTCGAGGAGGGCAAGCGCGAGTTGGAGATCCTGGTGCGCCGGCGCGAGGACATCAACGCCGAGATCTCCCGGGTCCAGGACGTGCTGGAGGCGTTGGAGTCCTTCGAGGCTCCCGCCGGGGGCAAGGACGGTGGCGTCAAGGCGGCCGCGTCGGTCGGCGCCCCTCGTTCGGGTAAGCCGTCGGACGGCTAGTCGGACAGCTGATCGACAGCAATTCGGGTGCGATCTGGGGCCTTTGACCAAGTTTTTGGCAAGCCGTCCCGGGGTTAGCCACTCAAAAGGGGTGTCATTCTCCAGATCAAACACGTATCCGCTCGATGACACACCGCTTCGGCCCCTAGGATTCCCCCTATCACCTCACCGGTCTCATTTGACAGGAACCCCATGAGCGACACTTCCCCCTACGGCTTCGAGCTTGTGCGGCGTGGGTACGACCGCGCTCAGGTGGACGAACGCATCTCCAAGCTCGTCTCCGACCGTGACAGCGCTCTCGCCCGCATCACCGCTCTGGAAAAGCGCATCGAGGAGCTCCACCTCGAGACGCAGAACGCCCAGGCTCAGGTAAGCGACGCGGAGCCGTCGTACGCCGGTCTCGGCGCGCGTGTCGAGAAGATCCTGCGCCTCGCCGAGGAAGAGGCCAAGGATCTGCGCGAGGAGGCCAGGCGCGCGGCCGAGCAGCACCGCGAGCTCGCCGAGTCGGCGGCCCAGCAGGTCCGCAACGACGCAGAATCGTTCGCGGCGGAGCGCAAGGCCAAGGCCGAGGACGAGGGCGTCCGGATCGTCGAGAAGGCCAAGAGTGACGCCTCGCAGCTGCGTTCCGAGGCGCAGAAGGACGCGCAGTCCAAGCGTGAGGAGGCGGACGCCCTCTTCGAGGAGACCCGCGCCAAGGCCGCGCAGGCTGCCGCCGACTTCGAGACGAACCTGGCCAAGCGCCGGGAGCAGTCCGAGCGCGACCTGGCCTCGCGTCAGCAGAAGGCCGAGAAGCGTCTCGCGGAGATCGAGCACCGCGCCGAGCAGCTGCGCCTGGAGGCGGAGAAGCTGCGCACCGACGCCGAGCGCCGCGCCCGCCAGACGGTGGAGACCGCTCAGCGCCAGGCCGAGGACATCGTGGCCGACGCCAACGCCAAGGCCGACCGGATCCGTTCGGAATCCGAGCGTGAGCTGGCCGCGCTGACCAACCGTCGCGACTCGATCAACGCCCAGCTGACGAACGTCCGCGAGATGCTCGCGACGCTGACCGGTGCGGCCGTGGCCGCCGCCGGTTCGCCGGCCGAGGACGAGCCGATCTCCCGCGGGGTCCCGGCGCAGCAGTCCCGGTAATCTGCAGCACGCTCAGAGGCCCGTACCGTCTCCCCCGGAGGTGCGGGCCTCTTGGCGTGGCCGGCGGACGTTGCCCGTGGCGTCGCCCTCTGTTTGCCCGTCCGGGTGGCAGTGGCCCAACCGGCGTCCTAACGTGGCCGCATGATCGAGCTCGAGGGGCTGACCAAGCGGTACGGCGAGAAAGTGGCGGTCGACAACCTCACCTTCACCGTCAGACCCGGCATCGTGACCGGGTTCCTCGGGCCCAACGGCGCCGGCAAGTCGACGACGATGCGGATGATGCTGGGGCTCGACCGGCCGACCGCGGGCGACGTACGGATCGACGGCAAGCACTACGACCGCCTCAAGGACCCGCTGACGTACATCGGCGCCCTGCTGGACGCCAAGGCCATGCACGGCGGCCGCAGCGCCTACAACCACCTGCTCTGCCTCGCCCAGAGCAACGGCATCCCGAAGAGCCGGGTGGCCGAGGTGCTGGACACCGTCGGCCTCACCGCGGTCGCGAAGAAGAAGGCCAAAGGGTTCTCGCTGGGCATGGGCCAGCGGCTCGGCATCGCGGGCGCGCTGCTGGGCGATCCGCGGATCCTGATGTTCGACGAACCGGTCAACGGGCTCGACCCCGAGGGCATCCACTGGATCCGCAACCTGATGAAGTCCCTCGCCGCGCAGGGGCGGACGGTCTTCGTGTCGAGTCACCTGATGAGCGAGATGGCGCTGACCGCCGACCACCTCGTGGTCATCGGGCAGGGTCGGCTGCTCGCCGACACGTCCATGGCCGACTTCATCGAGCGCAACTCGCGGTCGTACGTCCGCGTCCGCACCCCCCAGCGCGAGCGGTTGCTCGACGTGCTGCACCAGGCGGGGGTGACGGTCGTCGAGGCCGGCAGCGGGGCACTGGAGGTGGACGGCGGCAAGGCCGAGCAGATCGGGGAGCTGGCCGCGCAGCACCAGATCGTGCTGCACGAGCTGAGCCCCCAGCAGGCCTCCCTGGAGGAGGCGTTCATGCAGCTGACCGCCGAGTCGGTCGAGTACCACGCACACACCGACACGCCCGTCGACCAGCCCCGGCCGTGGGGCGAGGGCTGGAACAGGAGCTGAGCATGGCCGCGATCCAGGTCGTACGGTCCGAGTGGACCAAGATCCGGTCGGTGGCCTCGACCGTGTGGACGCTCTCCCTCGCGGTGATCGTCACCGTCGCCCTCGGCATGCTGATCTCGGCACTGTCGAAGAACGAGTTCGACAACATGAGCGCGAAGGACCGGCTCTCCTTCGACCCGACCTTCATCAGCTTCGCCGGCATGACCCTCGGTCAGCTCGCGATGATCGTGTTCGGGGTGCTGGTGGTCTCCAACGAGTACAGCACCGGCATGATCCGCACCTCGCTGGCCGCGGTACCGCAGCGCGGCACCTTCCTGTTCAGCAAGATCGCGGTGGCGACCGGGCTGGCGCTGGCCGTCGGCATGGTGACCAGCTTCGTCGCCTTCTTCCTCGGTCAGGCGATGCTCGGCTCGCACCGGGCCTCGATCGGCGACCCGCACGTGCTGCGCGCGGTGATCGGCGGCGGGATCTACATGACCCTGATCGCGGTGTTCTCGATGGGCGTCGCGTCGATGCTGCGCTCGCCGATGCTGTCCCTCGGCATCCTGATGCCGTTCTTCTTCCTGATCTCCAACATCCTGGGCAATGTGTCGGCGACCAAGAAGATCGGCCGGTACCTGCCCGACCAGGCGGGCAGCAAGATCATGCAGGTGGTGCCGAGGATCGACGACGACACGCCGTACGGGCCCTGGGGCGGGCTCGGGATCATGGCGCTGTGGGTGCTGGCCGCGCTCGCCGGCGGGTACGTGCTGCTGCAGCGGCGGGACGCCTGACCTGGGCCGACGGGACGCCCGAAAGCGGCCGGCCTTTTACTTCCTCTTGAGCGGAACCGTCAGCGCCTCGATATCCTCCTAACCCTTACGGGGGCGTGTGCCCCGCTGTCCTGAACCTTTCGATGGGTGCGGAGCATGATCGAGGCTGTCGGCCTGACCAAGCGGTACGGCGACAAGACCGCTGTGTACAACCTGTCCTTCCAGGTGCGGCCCGGAGCCGTCACCGGCTTCCTGGGGCCCAACGGCTCCGGCAAGTCGACGACGATGCGCATGATCCTCGGGCTGGACAACCCCACGGCGGGGCAGGTGACGATCGGCGGCTACCCGTACCCCAAGCTGCCGAACGCCCCCCGTCAGGTGGGCGCGCTGCTGGACGCCAAGGCCGTGCACGGCGGTCGCTCGGCCCGCAACCACCTGCTGTGCCTCGCCCAGCTGTCCGGCATCCCGGCCCGCCGGGTCGACGAGGTGCTCGGCGTGGTCGGCCTGCAGGACGTGGCGAAGCGGCGGTCCAAGGGCTTCTCGCTCGGCATGGGGCAGCGGCTCGGCATCGCCGCCGCGCTGCTCGGCGACCCGCAGGTGCTGCTCTTCGACGAGCCGGTCAACGGGCTCGACCCCGAGGGCATCCTGTGGGTGCGCAACCTGATGAAGGCGCTCGCCGCGGAGGGCCGTACGGTCTTCGTCTCCTCGCACCTGATGAGCGAGATGGCGCTGACCGCCGACCACCTCATCGTCATCGGGCGCGGGCAGCTGCTCGCCGACATGAGCGTGAAGGACTTCATCTCCGCGAACTCCGCCGACTTCGCGCGGGTGCGGACTCCGGACACCGAGCCGCAGCTGCGCGAGAAGCTGACGTCCGCGCTGACCGAGGCGGGCGGGCACGTGCTGCCGGAGCAGGACGGCGCGCTCAGGATCACGGGACTGCCGCTCCCCCGCATCAGCGACATCGCGCACGACGCCGACGTACGGCTGTGGGAGCTCTCCCCGCATCAGGCCTCGCTGGAGGAGGCGTACATGCGGATGACGCAGGGCGCGGTCGACTACCGCTCGACCATCGACCAGAAGGAGGGCCTGATGCAGCCCCTCCCGCCCGGCGCCCAGCCCCCGGTCCCGGTCCCCGGCCAGGGCCAGCCCGGCTGGTACGCCCCACCCCCGCCGGGACACGGGGGCCGGCCTTTCGCGATGCCGGGTCCTTACGGCGGTCCGGGACAGCCCCCGGCGGGCCCCTACGGCGCCCCGGGAGCCCCGGGCGCGGGCCGGCCCAACCCCTACGCCCAGCCGACGCCTCAGCCGTCCCAGGCGCCACAGCAGGCCCCGGCCGCCTCCACGACTCCGGCACCAGCACAGCCTCCCGCCCAGCCGACGGATGCCGCGCAGCCGTCCGCGCCGCAGGACGCCGCCCCGGCCTCCGCCCCGTCCGCCGCTCCCGCCGACCTGACCAAGCCCGAGGACGCACGATGAGTACCCCGCAGCCCCCGATGCCGCAGGCCGCCGTACCCGACTGGCAGGGTGGCGTGGCCGGTTCGCCGTACGGCGGTTACACCTCGCCGATCCCCGTCGTGCGCACGCACCTCGGGCACGCGATCGCCTCGGAGTGGACGAAGATCAGGTCGGTGCGCTCCACCATGTGGACGCTCGGCGTGTTCCTCGTGCTGGTCGTCGGGGTCGGGCTGCTGGTCGCCGCGCTGGTCGAGGCCAACGCCTCCGAGGACAGCCTGGCCGGCGACAACCCGCTGTCCTTCGGCGTGTTCGGCCTGCTGCTCGGCAGCATCTGCATCATTACGCTCGGCGTGCTGACCACCGCCTCCGAATACGGCACCGGAATGATCCGGACGACGATGACGGCCTGCCCGTCCCGCAGCCGGGTGCTCGCGGCGAAGGCCATCGTGTTCTTCGCCGTCGCCTTCTCGGTGACCTTCGTGTCGGTGCTGCTCGTCGCCCTCGCGGACGCCTCCATCCTCAGCGGGGCCAGGTCCCCCTCCACCCAGGAGTGGCTGAAGGGCACGCTCGGCATCTCGCTGTACGTCGCGCTGCTCGGCCTGCTCTCGCTCGTCCTCGGCTCCGTCATCCGGCATTCGGCCGGCGCCATCACCATCATGATCGGCCTCGTGCTGGCCCCGCTGGTGCTGGCCCTGTTCATGTTCTCGGAGTCCTTGAGCGGACTGCGCGACGCCCTGTTCAACTACTCGATCCCGAGCCAGATGAGCGTGTTCTACACCACGTCCCTCACCAACGACGGCCCCACCGGCTGGGACCCGCTGTGGATCGCCCTGGGCGTGACCGCGGCCGCCTTCGCCGGCGCGGTGTCGCTGCTGCAGAAACGCGACGTCTAGCGGGCGGCCGGAACCGGCTCAGAACTTCGGCGCGTTACGGGACCGCTGCACCCGCGTGGTGCGGCGGTCCTTCGCGTTCCAGCAGGCCTTGTGCCAGTGCCGCCGGTCGTCGACCCCCGTGTGCTCCGGCCAGGCCACCACGTGCGGGACGCCGGAGGCGATGAGCTGGTCACAGCCCGGGCAGCGGTACGTCTTGCCCTGCGCGCTCGCGCCCGCCACATGGCGCACGCTCCACTCCTCGCCCTGCCAGTTCTCCGTCGACTGCCAGCCGCCGTAGCGGCCGGGGCGGTCGTCCTCGGCGCTCCGGCCGGAGGAGGACGACGGATCTGCTCCCTTGGGTCGGTTGCGACGCGGGGACACGGAACACCTCACGGGGCTATACAGGAAGCTGGGGGCCGCCTCCAGCCTACGGGTCCAGGACAGGGGTACGCGTAGGGGACCAACTCCCTCAAGTCCCCACTGCGGCCACCCATTCTGCAGACAATCCGCAAATCTCTTCGCCAGGCCGTGTCCTCGGCACGTGTCGGACGGTTATGCCGGGTGGGGGAGCTCCGCGTCGGAGCCAAGGAAGCAGGAAAAGGCAATGCACGTAGGAACGTTCGTGTTGGCGGCCCAGTTCCCGGGCCAGGGTCACGGGGAGGCCTTGCACCGCGCGATCCGCTCGGCCGAGGTCGCCGAGGAGGCCGGTCTGGACTCGGTCTGGCTGGCCGAGCACCACTTCGTGCCGTACGGGACCTGCCCGTCGGCGATCACCCTGGCGGCTCTGCTGCTGGGCCGCACCAGCCGGCTCCGGGTCGGCACGGCGGTCAGCGTGCTGCCCACCGCCCACCCGGTGGCGCTCGGCGAGCAGGCGGCGCTGCTGCACATCGCCTCCGGCGGCCGCTTCTCGCTGGGCGTGGGGCGCGGCGGCCCGTGGGTCGATCTGGAGGTCTTCGGTTCCGGCCTCGCGGCGTACGAGAAGGGGTTCCCGGAATCACTCGATCTGCTGGTGCGCTGGCTGCGCGAACCCTCGGTCGGGGCCGCCGGGGAGCGCTTCAGCTTCCGTGAAGTGCCCGTGGTCCCCAGGCCGTCGGAGTCCTTGTCGGAGGAGCCGGGCCCCGAGGTGGTCGTCGCCTGCACCTCGGCGGCGAGTGTGCGGCTGGCGGCCGAGCGCGGACTGCCGATGCTGCTCGGGATGCATGTGGGCGACGAGGAGAAGGCCGAGATGGTCGCGCTGTGGCGGCAGTCGGCGCGCGCGGCCGGACACGCGCCGGAGCGGGTCCTGGACGCGCCCCATGTCTCGGCCGGCGTCTGCCAGATCGCGGACCGGCGCACGGACGCGGTGGAGGCGCTGACGAAGGCGATGCCGGGCTGGCTGCGGCAGGGGCTCGAGGCCCATGTCACGGTGGACGGGCGAGCCCGGCAGATGCGCGACCCGCTGGCGTACACCGAACTGCTCTGCGGGCTGCACCCGGTGGGCACCCCGCGGCTGTGCGTCGACCGGCTCGCGGCGACCAGTGAGCGGACCGGCATCTCCCGCTTCGCCCTCCTGGTCGAGGGCTCGGGCGATCTGGCGGCCACCGAGGAGAACGTACGGCGGCTGGGCGCCGAGGTCCTGCCCCACCTCGGCTGATCTCGAACTGTGCTGTCCTGCACGGAGCTTGCCGCCCCAGTACTGATGCACCTCCCGCGTATGGAGCGGCAAGCCTGCGACGTGCCGCTCAGCAGTCCCGGAGCTCCGGGGACTGGTTGAGCAACTGGCTGCGCACCGAGGTGAAGCGGGCCAGGGTCTCGTCGACGGACGAGTCCAGCGGGAACACAGCCACCCGGTGGCAGTTCTGGAAGGCCAGCCGCACACCGAAGTGCCGCTGCAGGGCGCCGCGTATCGCGTCACTCGCGAGCGCACGCAGCAACTGACCGCGTGCCTGCTCGTCCGGCGGGGGCGTCTGGTTGTCGGCGAACTGTCCACCGTCCACCTTCAGCTGGGCCACCAGGGAGCTGATCATCTCCCATGCGTAGGGCAGGGAGGTCCGGACGCAGTCGACGAAAGCTGCTTCGTCGACCTCGCCTCGCTCGGCCTGTTCGAGTAGGGCCGGTGAGACGTCGAGCGACATGGGTTCTCCTCTCGCACCCCCGTGGTTGACAGGGGTTGCCGGACAGATAAGGGAGTCCGCGACTTCGAACACGCGCTGTATACGCATCGCGACCTCCCGTTCACTACGGTATGCAACGGACGGTGACGGCACCAGCAGAATGCGTACATGGGGCGGTCTCTTTGGGCACACAATCGGCCATAAATGAACAGGGGTTGACCCGGGTTTTCCGGGGCGAATCGCGTGCACAGGCACCCGTCGAGTAGCGTTGCCGACCATGCGTCTCGTCATTGCCCGATGCTCCGTCGACTACGCGGGCCGGCTCACCGCCCATCTCCCCTCGGCGCCCCGCCTGATCCTGGTGAAGGCGGACGGCAGCGTCTCGATCCACGCGGACGACCGTGCGTACAAGCCCCTGAACTGGATGTCTCCGCCCTGCACGCTGAAGGAGGGCAGCGGCGAGGAGGAAGGCGTGTGGACCGTCGTCAACAAGGGGGGCGAGAAGCTGATCATCACGATGGAGGAGATCCTCCATGACTCCTCGCACGAACTGGGCGTGGATCCCGGCCTGATCAAGGACGGCGTGGAAGCACACCTCCAGGAACTGCTCGCCGACCGCATCGAGACCCTGGGCGACGGCTACACCCTCATCCGCCGCGAGTACATGACCGCGATCGGCCCGGTCGACATCCTGTGCCGGGACTCCGAGGGTCGGACCGTCGCCGTCGAGATCAAGCGGCGCGGTGAGATCGACGGCGTGGAGCAGCTCACGCGCTACCTCGAGCTGTTGAACCGCGATCCCCATCTCGCCCCCGTCCGCGGCATCTTCGCGGCTCAGGAGATCAAGCCCCAGGCCCGCGTCCTCGCGACGGACCGCGGCATCGGCTGCGCGGTCCTGGACTACGACGCCCTGCGGGGCATCGAGGACGACAAGCTGCGGTTGTTCTGAGTCCAAGGGTTCTTGTACGGCCGAGGGGGCCGGGTTCGTCCGTACGAACCCGGCCCCCTCGGTGTCTGTCTCAGCGTCAGATCACCGAGCCCGCGGAACCGCTCGGCGTGCCCGTACCGCTGGTCGTGCCGGCCGGGGCGCTCGACGAAGCGGGGGCGCTGGAGGCGGGGCCACTGGCGGAGGTGGACGTGGTCGGGGTGCCAGACGGTGGCTGGGACGTCGACGAGTCGGACGGCGTGGGCGTCGGGGTCGGAGTCGACGAGTGGGACGGCGTGGAGCTGGTCGAGGTCGAGGTCGACGGCCTCGGAGTCGTCGAGTGCGAAGGAGACGTCGACGTGCCGCCCCCCGACCCCCTCGTCCCGCTCGGCTTGTCCGACGGGGTGTTGCCGTAGGACGGCGGCGTCGGGTCGTCCGAGGTGCCGTACGTGCCGTCGGGGCCCGGGTCGCTCGGGCGGCTCGTCGCCGTGCCCGTGTCGCCGGAGCCGTTGCCCTTGCCGTTCTTCGGGGTGTCCGCGCCCAGGGAGCCGTCGTCCACGCCCTGGCTCGCGGACGGGTTGACGCCGACCTTGTCGGAGGGGTTGTTGGCGTCGTTGTTGGAGGTCGCGCCCAGCGTCACCACCGTGCCGAGCACCGCCACCAGCAGCGCGCCGGCGCCCGCCGCGACGAGGTTGCGCCGGGCGAGCCCGCGGATGCCGGCCCGGTGGGCCTTGGGCGGTGTCCCGGGGCCCGGCGCCGCGCGGTTGACGACGATCGTCGAGGTCTCGCCGGTCGGCGGCGGCAGGGCCGCGACCGCCCCGAAGGCGGCCGGCACCCCGCCCGGCGGCGACTGGGACTCCTCGTAGCGCGCGTCCGGCACCTCCTCCCCCGCCGTCGCCAGGAACCCCGGCGCGGTGCCGGTCCGGTCGGCGACCAGAGCGAGGGCGCGGCGGCCGGCGACCGTGCCGCGCTTGTCGGATATCGCGCCGCGCAGCCCGAGCGAGGTCTCCAGCTCGGTGCGGGCCCGCTCGAAGTCACCGCCGCAGATCGCGAGGACGCCCAGCTCATGGTGGAAGTAGGCCTGTTCGGCGACCTCTCCGGCCAGCCGGGCGGCCTCGGTGCCGAACCGCAGGGCGCGGTCCCAGGCGCTCCAGTGCAGCCCGGCCGCGAATGCGGGCGCGGCCGTACGGGCCAGCTGGACGGTGACGGCCTCCTCGCCCTCTCCGGGCGGGGTCGTCGTCGGCACCAGGACCGCGAGGGCGGCGAGCAGGGCGTCGGCCTCGGCGCACACGCGCTCCGGGGTGACCGAGGGGTGCCCGGCCCACCAGGCGTAGTGCTGGGCGGCGGTCAGCGCGCGGGCCTCGATGTCGTCGCCGTACCCGGCGGCCTCCAGCTGCTGCAGCACACCGGCCGCGAGGCGGTAGCGAGAGCCGACCGGCGAGACCAGTCCGCAGGAGGCCAGTTCGCCAAGGGCCGCGTCCGCGTGGGTGTCGCCGACGAGGGCGGGCAGGTGGGCCTGGTGCGGGATCTCGCCGCCGAGCGCCACGGCGAACCGCAGCGTGGCGCGGGCCGAGTCGCTGAGCCGGGAGGCTAGCAGCGGCGCGGGCGCGGCGGCCTCGCCGAGCGAGGGCAGCGGCAGGTCGTCGCTCTCCTCGACGCCGAAGAGGGTCTCGAAGGGCCCGTCGACGGGCAGCGCGTCGGCGAAGACGCCGAACTCGTCGACGGCGCTCGCACCGGCCCGCTGCTGGTCGCGCTGGCGCAGCAGGGCGCCGGCCTGGACGAAGCGCAGCGGCAGGCCCTCGGACTCGAACCAGAGGTCGCCGGCCCAGTTGGCCTCCTCCTCGGTGAGCGCCCGGCCGACGGTGCGCTCGATGATGTCCACGCCGCCCGCGCGCTCGAGGCCGCCGAGGAAGACCTCCTCGACGACCGCGTCGGCGGACGGGGCGGGCACGTCGGGTGTGGCGCCGATCACGAAGGCGCACTCGGGCGTCGCGTCGAGCAGCTCGTCGAGGGAGGCGCCGCCGAACTCGATGTCGTCCAGGACGACGACCGCGCCGATGTCACGGACGAATCCGAGCAGTTCGTCCCGTCCCGGGCGGTGCAGGGGCGCGTTGTAGACGCTGTAGAAGAGGTCGTGGAGCAGTTCGTCGGCGGTGCGGTGGAAGCCGTTGAGGCGGACGACGCCGTCGGGGGCGAGGTCCGAGCAGTCCTCGGCGACCAGGTCGAGCAGGGCGGTGCGGCCGGAGCCGGCCGGGCCGGTGAGGCGTACCGAGCGGCCGCGAGCGAGCAGGCGGACCAGGCGCTCGCGGTCGTCCTGGCGCTCCAGCAGCGGCAGCACGGGCAGGGCCGGTCCGGGCGGGACGGGTGCCTTGGCGGCGCGGGCCACCTCGGCGCGCTCGGCCGGGGTGAGCTTCTCGGGCCGGCCCGGGCGTTCCCCGGGCGGGCAGATCTCTATCTCGCTGCCGTCGACGGGGTTGACGGTGAGCAGATAGTCGCCGGTGACCAGCTGCACCGTACGCGCGAGCGCCGGCGCAGTCTGTCCGAAGTCGGATGTGAGGGAGTCCCTGGGCGGGCGCGGGCGCGGCGAACCGCCGTCGCCGTCATGGCCGTACTCCTCGGGTCCCCGGTTGTTCGGGTCCATAGGTCAAGCCCCCCAAAAGCGCTCGTGTGCCGATACAGCCCCTCCCGGCCTTGCCGCACACCTCGCTGTCGCTTCTGGTCCGGTGCCCGCACGAGGGTTCTCGGGGTGGCGGGCGACCGAACCCTAAACCTTCGCACAGTATCTCCGACAGCCCGGGGTACCGCGCCGTCCGAGACGTCACAGTCCGGTGAGGATTGCACGTGTCGTACGTTTCGGAACCGAAGCGTCCGGGTGCCCCCGCAGGTCCGCCGTCACACCCGGGGCAGTGACTCCACCCCGATGCCCCCCTCGATCGCCAGGATCCGGTGCAGCCGGGTGGCCACCAGCAGGCGCTGCATCTGCAGGGGTACCTCGCGCAGCACCAGGCGCCGGCCGCAGCGGCCGGCCCGCCGGTGGACGCCCATGATCACCCCGAGTCCGGTGGCGTCCCAGGAGTCCAGTTCGGACAGGTCGAGCACCAGGTCGCCGACTCCGTCGTCGACGGCCGAGTGCAGGACCGTACGGGCGTCCGCCGCGCTGCGGACGTCGAGGCGGCCCCCGACGACCAGCTCGGCGTGGTCGCCCCTGATGTACATATGCGCTCCCCGTGAGTGCGGTGGCGTACTCCATGACGGTGGCTGTGCATCGTCTGACTGCTTCAGCGGCGAAGTGGTTGCCGTCTGTAAGCGAACCGATACCGAATTCACCCTCAGGAGTGAGGCTCCCGGGGCTTGTGCGGTTTCAGTGGCTGTGCGGTTTCCGTGGCTCGACGTACCGGTGTGTCAGTACGTGTAGAAGCCCTGCCCGCTCTTGCGTCCGATGTCACCGGCGTCAACCATCCGGCGCATCAGCTCCGGCGGCGCGAACTTCTCGTCCTGCGACTCGGTGTAGATGTTGCTGGTGGCGTGCAGCAGGATGTCGACCCCGGTCAGGTCCGCCGTGGCCAGCGGGCCCATCGCGTGGCCGAAGCCCAGCTTGCAGGCGAGGTCGATGTCCTCGGCGCTCGCCACGCCGGATTCGTACAGCTTGGTGGCCTCGACGACCAGCGCCGAGATGAGACGGGTGGTCACGAAGCCGGCCACGTCGCGGTTGACGACGATGCAGGTCTTGCCGACGGACTCGGCGAACTCCCGCGCGGTGGCGAGGGTTTCGTCGCTCGTCTTGTAGCCGCGGACCAGCTCGACGAGCTGCATCATCGGCACCGGCGAGAAGAAGTGCACGCCGACGACCCGCTCGGGGCGTTCGGTGGCCGCCGCGATCTTGGTGATCGGGATGGCGGAGGTGTTGGAGGCGAGCACGGCGTCCTCGCGCACGAGCTTGTCCAGCGTGCGGAAGATCTCGTGCTTGACCTCCAGCTTCTCGAAGACGGCCTCGACGACGACGTCGGCGTCCGCGGCGGCGTCCAGGTCGGTGGTCGTGGTGATCCGGGCGAGGGCGGCGTCGGCGTCGTGCGCCTCGAGCTTGCCCTTGCCGACGAACTTGTCGTACGACGCCTGGATGCCGCCGACGGCACGGTCCAGTGCCCCGTCGGTGACGTCGCGCAGGACGACGTCCCAGCCCGCCTGCGCGGAGACCTGGGCAATACCGGAACCCATCAGGCCGGCACCGATGACGGCAAGCTTCCGTGCCACTGTGCGACTCCCCTTTGAAACGCCTTGAACCCTGTTCAGGTTGCCTCTCCGGCGGACCCTAGCGCCGATGACCGGCTGTGTGACGGGTTAGTAATGCGCGTCACGTCTCATCTGACGGACATCACACCGGCAGGGGTCATTCGGCGCCACGGACGGCGTAGTTGAGCACCTTCTCACTCAACAGCTCCTCGATGTCGTCAAGGAGGGCCAGCACCTCTCGTGACACTTCGCGTGGATTGCGCCCCTTGACCATCTCACGGCCGATGACGCCCATGACGGTGCTTGTGCGCCCAGCCGAGCTGACCGGCGATCAGACGCGGCATCGGGTCGTCGTGCAGCGCGAGTGAAAAGGGTGCGGGGGTTGTCACGCCCCCACGCCCCAAGACCCCCGGTTGGGGCACGCGCTGCGGTGCCCCAACCCCATCGCCCTCATCACCGCTCAGCCGCCCGTATCGACCTCGCCGTCCGCGAGGGCGAGATCCTCGGCTTCCTCGGCCCGAACGGCGCCGGCAAGAGCACCACCCTCCGGATGCTCACGACCCTGCTCGCACCGACCGGCGGCACGGCCTCGGTGGCCGGCTGCGACCTGGTGACCGATCCGGTCGGGGTGCGGCGGGCGGGCGGTTACGTGGCCCAGTCGAGCGGGGTCGACCCAAACATCGGCGTGCGGGAGGAGCCCGTCACCCAGGGCCGCCTCTACCGCCTGACGAAGGACCAGGCGGGCGCGCGGGCCGAGGAGTTGGCCCGCGAGCTGGACTTCGCGGACCTGCTCGGCCGCAAGGCAGGCGCCCTCTCCGGCGGGCAGCGCCGACGCCTCGACCCCGGCAGCCGGGCCGACCTGTGGGACCTGATCCGTCGGCTGCGCGGCGCGCTCACCGCGCTGATCTACGGGCGCTACCTCCGCCAGTCGCTCCGCTCCCGCTTCGCACATGCCGTTCCGCCATCTGGTGGACGCGGTGCGGGACGCGTGCGTCGGCTCGTACACGACGGATCACATGCTGTACGGCGCGCTGGTGGCCGTCGGTCTCTCCGTGCTCGCCGTGACGGTGGGCACACGTGTGTTCCGGACGGCCGGAGCGTAATTACGCTGGCCGCATGGTCAATCTGACGCGCATCTACACGAAGACCGGCGACAAGGGCACCACCAACCTCGGTGACATGAGCCGGGTCGCCAAGACCGATCTGCGCATCGCCGCGTACGCCGACGCCAACGAGGCGAACGCGGTGATCGGCACGGCGATCGCGCTGGGCGGTCTGGAGGAGGAGGTCGTCAAGGTCCTCACCCGCGTCCAGAACGACCTGTTCGACGTGGGCGCGGACCTGTCGACGCCCGTGGTGGAGAACCCCGAGTACCCGCCACTGCGGGTGGAGCAGTTCTACATCGACAAGCTCGAGGCGGACTGCGACCGCTTCAACGAGCGGCTGGAGAAGCTGCGCTCCTTCATCCTCCCGGGCGGCACCCCCGGCGCGGCCCTGCTCCACCATGCCTGCACGGTCGTCCGCCGGGCCGAGCGCTCCACCTGGGCGGCCCTGGAGGCCCACGCCGATGCGATGAACCCGCTCACCGCGACCTACCTCAACCGCCTCTCCGACCTCCTCTTCATCCTGGCGCGCACGGCGAACAAGGCGACGGGAGATGTGCTGTGGGTGCCCGGCGGGGAGCGCTGAGCCGAGGCGCTCCCCTTTCTCAGTGGTCCTGTGCCGCGTCCTTGTCGGCCCGGGCCAGCGCGGACTCGGCGGCGGACAGCTTCTGCCGCATCTCCGCGTAGCCGGAAGGAGTGGCGGCGGCCTTCCGGGGCGTGCCGGCGTCGTGGGCGCAGCCCGCGGTCAGCGCGATCAGAAGCGCGACAGCGGCGGCCGCGGCCTTCGGCCGCATCAGCTCGCGCCGCCGTTGTGGTCCTTGCACCAGCTCTCCACCTCGGCCAGGTCCTTCTGGCGCTGCTCCAGTGTCGTCACCAGGGACTTGCGGAAGGTCAGCCGGTCCTGGAGGTAGGTGGCGATCTCGGAGTGCCCGGCGCTCTTCGCGTTGTCCACCCGCTGCTGCAACCGGGCGATCGAGCCGCGCCGGCCGGCGCCCGCGTTCAGCCGCTTCAGGGCCCGGTCGATCCGGTGGTCGATCTTCGGGGCCCGCTTGCACAGGGCCCGCGCGCCGTCACCGGTGGGCGTGGCGGAAGGCGCGGGGGTGCTGTCGGCGACGGCAGCTCCGGTGGTCCCCGCCAGGATCGCCGCCACGGCCGCCCCGGCCAGGAGCGTGCGCCGGCGTCGTCGTACGTACATCTCAGCCTCCGTTCCGCGGACGGCCCCTTCGTCCGTCCGCCCGCCGGGGAGGCTAGGGAGCGTCTTTGGGGAAACTCTGTGACCGGTTTGTCCCGGCTGTGTCGATCAGCCAGTCGCGGTGCGCGGGCAGCGGGCCACCGGTGGACGGCAGCCGCACCTCGAAGCGGGCGCCCACGCCCGAGGGGCCGTCCTCGACCGTGACGCTCCCGCCGTGCAGGGCCGCCTGTTGGGCGACGAGAGTCAGGCCGAGCCCGGAGCCGGAGCTGGCGGGCCCGCGCCGGAAGCGCTCGAAGATCCGGGCGCGGGCCTCGGGAGGCACCCCGGGGCCGGCGTCGTCGACGGTGACGACGACCTGGTCGCCCGCGCACCGCACCCAGACCGTGACCGTCGCCCGGCCCGCCGCGTCCCGTCCGTGGGCCAGGGCGTTGGCCAGCAGGTTGTCCAGCAGCAGGCGCAGGCCCGGTTCCCAGCCGTGCACCGTCGGCCCGGGTTCCGCGGCCAGCGTGATCCGGGCGTCCGGGGCGCGCCGTCGGGCCTCGGCCACCGCGGCGTCGGCCGTCTCGGAGACGTCCACGGCCTTGAAGGCCTCCGCCTCCACCAGGTCGCCGCGGCCCAGCTCGCGCAGCATGACCAGCAGGTTCAGCAGCCGGGCGTGCTCGGTGCGCAGGTCGGCGAGGACCTCGGTGCGGTCGGGTTCGGGCAGGTCGGGATGGGCGGCGAGGATGTCGAGGTTGGTGCCCATGCTCATCAGCGGGGTGCGCAGTTCGTGCGCGGCGGCCGAGGAGAAGGAGCGGGCGGTGTCCAGCGCCTCGGCGGTGCGGGCGGCCTGTTCGTCGTAGCGGGCGAGGACCGTGCGCAGGGTGGCCGCGAGTTCGTCGACCTCGGTGACCCCGCTCGGCTCGTCGGAGAGCCGGGCGGTACTGGTGCGCGGGTCGAGTCCGGCGGTACGGCGGCCCAGGCGCCGCAGCGGGCCGGTCGCGCCGGTGGCGACCGCCCAGGCGAGCAGGCCGGAGAGGGGGACGGCGAGCAGGGTCGTGACGGCCACCCGGCGCCGTACCAGGCGGAGTTGCGCCTGGTCGGCGGCGTTGGGCGAGAAGACCCAGAGGGTGCCCGAGCCGCGCGGGGTGGTGATCGTCCGGGCCAGCGCACGCCAGCTCGCGCCGCCGTCCCGCACGGTGACGGGACCCTTCGTGCCCTCAGGCAACGGCACCGAGGCGTCCGGCTGCGGGCCGCCGCTGAAGGTGGCGTCCGGGCCGGTGACGCGTACGCCGACGTCGAGGGCGGCGCTGAACAGCCGCCGTTCGCGGGTGTCGGCCGCCTTGGGGCGGTTGTTTGCGGTGGCCCGCAGCAGGGCGCGGGCGTCGGGGGCGACGGCGGTGGCACGCGCACGCAGATGGTCGTCCTCGGCGCTGTGCAGATCATGGTTGACCAGCCGGAGCAGCAGCCAGCCGGAGGCCAGGACGAGCAGCGGCACGGTGACGCCGACCGCGAGCCCGATACGGGTGGAGAGCCTCACGGTTCATCCCTCAGCACGAAGCCGACTCCGCGCACGGTGTGCACCAGCCGGGGCCGGCCGTCGGCCTCCAGCTTGCGCCGGAGATAGCTGACGAAGGTGTCGACGGCGTCGGTGCGCACGTCGAAGTCGTAGCCCCACACCCGTTCCAGCAGCTGGTCGCGGGTGAGGACGAGTCCGGCGTTGCGGGCGAGCACCTCCAGCAGCTCGAACTCGCGGCGGGTCAGCTCCAGTGGCCGCCCGTCCCGTTCGGCGGTGCGGGCGCCCGGATCGATCACCAGACCGGCGACCCGGAGCACCTCCCCCGCGGGCGGGCGGCGGCGCAGCAGGGCGCGCAGCCGCAGCACCAGTTCCTGCAGCGCGAACGGCTTGACCAGGTAGTCGTCGCCGCCCGCCTGGAGCCCGGCGATACGGTCAGCGGTCTCGTCGAGCGCGGAGAGCATCAGCACGGGCAGGTCCAGTCCGTCCGCGCGGAGGCGTTCGCAGACCTCGATGCCGCTCATGCCGGGCATCGACACATCGAGTACGAGGACGTCGGGCGGTGCCTCCCGGACCGTGGCCAGCGCCTCCCGGCCGCCGTCCGCCGTGCGGACCCGGAATCCGCTCAGCCTGAGCCCGCGTTCCAGGGAGCGCCGGATGGCCGCGTCGTCGTCCACGACCAGCACGGCCCCGGAACGTTCCGCCTCGCTCATACACCCCTCCTCGCCCACCGCCCGGTCAGCGTACGGGCCTAAGCGGGGCGCGCGGCAGCGATGGTTCAGAGGTACCGAGTGGTCCAGACCTATTGACCCGTGGTCCAGACCTTTCTATTCTCGCGGCACCGTGGGTGTGAAGGCTCAGTCACGCCCCAACTCCCCCTAAGGAGGCGCGACATGCGCTTCAGACACAGAGCCGCGGCCGGGTTCGCGACCCTGTTGCTCCCGCTGGCCGGGCTCGTCGGTCTCGCGAGCCCCGCCCAGGCCGCGAGCACCGCGACGGCCACCTACGCCAAGACCCAGGACTGGGGCACCGGCTTCGAGGGCAAGTGGACGGTCACCAACACCGGTTCCACGTCCATCAGTTCCTGGACGATCGCCTGGGACTTCCCCTCCGGCACCTCCGTCACCTCGGCCTGGGACGCCGACGTCACCAGCTCCGGCACCCACTGGACCGCCAAGAACAAGTCCTACAACGGCACCCTCGCCCCCGGCGCCTCCGTCTCCTTCGGCTTCAACGGCACCGGCTCCGGCTCACCGAGCAACTGCACGCTGAACGGCGGCAGTTGTGACGGCGGTACGACCGTTCCCGGCGACAACCCGCCCTCCGCGCCCGGCACCCCGACGGCGTCCTCGATCACCGACACCTCGGTGAAGCTGAGCTGGAGCGCGGCCACCGACGACAAGGGCGTCAAGAACTACGACGTCCTGCGCGACGGCAAGGTCGTCTCCACCGTCACCGCCACCAGCTACACCGACGCCGGCCTGACCGCCGGCAGCGACTACTCCTACACCGTCCAGGCCCGCGACACCGCGAACCAGACCGGCCCGGCCAGCGGCGCGGTCGCGGTCCACACCACCGGCGGTACGACCACTCCCCCGACCACCGGCGACAAGGTCAGGCTCGGCTACTTCACCGAGTGGGGCATCTACGGCCGCAACTACAACGTCAAGAACCTGGTGACATCGGGCTCGGCCGCGAAGATCACGCACATCAACTACGCCTTCGGCAACGTGACCAACGGCCAGTGCGCGATCGGCGACTCGTACGCCGACTACGACAAGGCGTTCACCGCCGACCAGTCCGTCAGCGGGGTCGCCGACACCTGGGACCAGCCGCTGCGCGGCAACTTCAACCAACTGCGCGAGCTGAAGGCCAAGTACCCGAACATCAAGGTGCTGTGGTCCTTCGGCGGCTGGACCTGGTCCGGCGGCTTCGCCCAGGCCGCGGCCAACCCCGCCGCGTTCGCCGCCTCCTGCTACAACCTCGTCAACGACCCGCGCTGGGCGGACGTGTTCGACGGCATCGACATCGACTGGGAGTACCCGAACGCCTGCGGCCTGTCCTGCGACACCAGCGGGGCCGCGGCCTTCAAGAACGTGCTGTCCGCACTGCGCGCCAAGTTCGGCACGAGCAAGCTGGTCACCGCGGCCGTCACCGCCGACGGCTCGGCCGGCGGCAAGATCGAGGCCGCCGACTACGCGGGCGCCGCGAACTACGTCAACTGGTACAACGTGATGACGTACGACTTCTTCGGCGCGTGGGACGCCCAGGGCCCGACGGCCCCGCACTCCCCGCTCACCTCGTACTCCGGCATCCCGAAGGCCGGGTTCACCACGGCCGACGCGATCGCCAAGTACAAGGCCATCGGGGTCCCCGCCTCGAAGCTGCTCATCGGCATCGGCTTCTACGGCCGCGGCTGGACGGGCGTGACCCAGGACGCGCCCGGCGGCACGGCCACGGGGGCCGCGGCGGGGACGTACGAGCAGGGCATCGAGGACTACAAGGTCCTCAAGACGTCCTGCCCGGTCACCGGCACCGTCGCCGGCACGGCGTACGCCCACTGCGGCAGCAACTGGTGGTCCTACGACACCCCGTCGACGATCGCCGGGAAGATGAGCTGGGCCAAGTCCCAGGGTCTGGGCGGCGCGTTCTTCTGGGAGTTCAGCGGCGACACCAGTAACGGAGAGCTGGTGAGCGCCATCAACAGCGGACTGAGCTGACCCTCGGCCCGCCCCGCCCCACCCCGCCGCGGACGGTCCACGAGCCCGTCCGCGGCGGCTCGTTGTGCCCGGCAGTGATCCTTCGCCGGATCTCAGGCGACATTTACCCGTTGCCCGGGGGGTGCCGCCTCCAGCCAGGCCAGGAAACCGGTCAACGCGTCCTCGCTCATGGCGAGTTCGAGGCGGGTGCCCCGGTGCAGACAGGTGAGCACGACGGCGTCGGAGAGAAGGGCCAGTTCCTCCTCGCCCTCGGGGAGGCGGCGGCCGGCGACCTCGATCGCGGCGCGCTCCAGGAGGCGGCGGGGACGGTAGGCGTAGGAGAAGACGCGGTACCACTCGATGCGGTCGCCGTTGTAGCGGGCGACACCGTAGCTCCAGCCTTTTCCGCTGGCGTCGGGTTTCTCGGGGACGTCCCAGCGCAGCGAACAGTCGAAGGTGCCCCCGGAGCGCTGGATCAGTCTGCGGCGCAGCCCGAAGACGAACAGCCCCAGCACCACCAGGGCCACGACAACTCCGCACACAGTCAGAGCGAGGACCATCGACACCGACCTCCTCGTCTCCTAGTACCGAACACGGCTTGCTTTAGGTCACGGAACGGAAAAATCATCCATATCTGCCTCAGCCGCGACCGGCTCCGGATTGCTCCGGTTCCGATCGCGGCTGAGTGACGTCATACGGCTCCGAGCGGGGTCAGCTCGTCGCCGCCGCACGCAGTCGTACGTCCGCGCGGTGCTCGGCGGCGGCGTCGCCCTCCGCCTTCGCGCGCTCCAGCTCCCGCTCCACGCGCTGGACGTCGATCTCGTCCGACAGCTCGGCGATCTCGGCCAGCAGCGACAGCTTGTTGTCCGCGAACGAGATGAAACCGCCGTGCACCGCGGCGACGACCGTTCCACCTTCACTCGTACGGATGGTCACCGGGCCCGACTCCAGCACACCGAGCAGCGGCTGGTGACCGGGCATGACGCCGATGTCGCCGGACGTGGTGCGCGCGACGACCAGGGTGGCCTCGCCGGACCAGACCTCTCGGTCGGCCGCGACCAGCGCGACGTGCAGCTCAGCAGCCAAGGTGGCTCCTCGGGTCACCACCCGGCGGTTCGGCCGGGTGTTGGTTACAAGTCTAGTGGGCGTGAAAGAGGGGGCGGGACGCACCCGCCCCCTCAGGTGAACTCAGGGAGTTCAGGAGACACCCAGCTCCTTGGCGTTGGCCTTGAGGTCCTCGATGCCACCGCACATGAAGAACGCCTGCTCCGGGAAGTGGTCGTACTCGCCGTCGCAGATCGCGTTGAAGGCCGCGATCGACTCGTCCAGCGGGACGTCCGACCCGTCGACGCCGGTGAACTGCTTGGCGACGTGGGTGTTCTGGGACAGGAAGCGCTCCACGCGACGGGCCCGGTGGACGACGAGCTTGTCCTCCTCGCCGAGCTCGTCGATACCGAGGATCGCGATGATGTCCTGGAGGTCCTTGTACTTCTGCAGGATCGTCTTGACGCGCATGGCGGCGTCGTAGTGGTCCTGCGCGATGTAGCGCGGGTCCAGGATGCGGGACGTGGAGTCCAGCGGGTCCACGGCCGGGTAGATGCCCTTCTCGGAGATCGGACGGGACAGAACCGTCGTCGCGTCGAGGTGGGCGAAGGTGGTGGCCGGGGCCGGGTCGGTCAGGTCGTCCGCGGGGACGTAGATCGCCTGCATCGAGGTGATCGAGTGACCGCGGGTCGAGGTGATGCGCTCCTGGAGGAGACCCATCTCGTCGGCCAGGTTCGGCTGGTAACCCACCGCGGAGGGCATACGGCCGAGCAGGGTGGAGACCTCGGAGCCGGCCTGCGTGAAGCGGAAGATGTTGTCGATGAAGAACAGCACGTCCTGCTTCTGGACGTCACGGAAGTACTCGGCCATGGTCAGGCCGGCCAGCGCGACGCGCAGACGGGTGCCCGGGGGCTCGTCCATCTGACCGAAGACCAGCGCGGTCTTGTCGATGACGCCCGAGTCCGACATCTCCTCGATGAGGTCGTTGCCCTCACGGGTGCGCTCACCGACACCGGCGAACACGGAGACACCGTCGTGGTTGTTGGCGACGCGGTAGATCATCTCCTGGATGAGCACCGTCTTGCCGACGCCGGCACCGCCGAACAGACCGATCTTGCCGCCCTTGACGTACGGGGTCAGCAGGTCGATGACCTTGACGCCGGTCTCGAACATCTCGGTCTTCGACTCGAGCTCGTCGAAGTTCGGGGCCTTGCGGTGGATGGACCAGCGCTCGCCCTCGTAGGTCTCGTCGACGTTCAGCACCTCACCGAGGGTGTTGAACACCTTGCCCTTGGTGAAGTCGCCGACGGGGACGGTGATGCCCGTGCCCGTGTCGGTCACCGCGGCCTGGCGGACCAGACCGTCGGTCGGCTGCATGGAGATGGTGCGGACCAGGCCGTCACCCAGGTGCTGGGCGACCTCCAGGGTCAGGATCTTCTTCTCGCCGGCGTTGGCCGGGTCGGCCACCTCGACGTGCAGGGCGTTGTAGATCTCCGGCATCGCGTCGACGGGGAACTCCACGTCGACGACCGGGCCGATGACCCGGGCGACGCGGCCCGTAGCCGTCGCGGTCTCAACAGTGGTGGTCATTAGCGGTCACTCCCCGCGGTCGCGTCGGCCAGGGCGCTCGCGCCACCGACGATCTCGCTGATTTCCTGGGTGATTTCGGCCTGGCGGGCCGCGTTGGCAAGCCGGGAGAGCGTCTCGATGAGCTCGCCCGCGTTGTCGGTCGCCGACTTCATCGCGCGCCGCGTGGCGGCGTGCTTGGAAGCGGCCGACTGGAGCAGCGCGTTGTAGATACGGCTCTCCACGTAGCGCGGCAGCAGGGCGTCGAGGACGTCCTCCGCCGAGGGCTCGAAGTCGTACAGCGGGAGGATCTCGCCCTGCGGGGCGGCCTCCTTCGCCACCTCTTCGAGGCTGAGCGGCAGCAGACGGTCGTCGAGGGCCGTCTGCGTCATCATCGAGACGAACTCGGTGAAGACGATGTGGAGTTCGTCCACGCCGCCCTCGGCCGTCTCCTTCTCGATGGCCTCGATCAGCGGGGCCGCGACCTTCTTGGCGTCCGCGTACGTCGGCTCGTCGGTGAAGCCCGTCCACGACTCCGCGATCTTGCGCTCACGGAAGTTGTAGTGGGCGACACCACGGCGGCCGACGATGTAGATCTCGACCTCCTGGCCCTCGCGCTCCAGCCGCTCGGTGAGCTGCTCCGCCGTCTTGATGGCGTTGGAGTTGAAGGCACCGGCGAGACCGCGGTCGCTCGTCAGGAGCAGCACCGCGGACCGCGTGACCGTCTCGGCCTGCGTGGTCAGCGGGTGCTTGGTGTTCGAGCCGGTACCGACCGCCGTGACCGCGCGCGTCAGTTCCCGCGCGTACGGCGTGGAGGCCGCCACCTTGCGCTGCGCCTTGACGACGCGCGAGGCGGCGATCATCTCCATCGCCTTGGTGATCTTCTTGGTCGCGGTGACGGATCGGATGCGACGCTTGTAGACCCGGAGCTGGGCTCCCATGAGTCAGGTCCCTTCCTTACGTCACTTGGCGGCGGCCGGGGCGTCCTCGCCGAGAAGCTTGCCGTCCGAGGTCTCGAACTGCTTCTTGAACTCGGCGATCGCGTCGGCGACAGCGGTGAGGGTGTCGTCCGACATCTTGCCGCCCTCCTTGATGGAGGTCATGAGGCCCTGCTCCTTGCGGTGCAGGTACTCCAGCAGCTCCTTCTCGAAGCGGCGGATGTCGTTGACCGGGACGTCGTCCATCTTGCCGGTGGTGCCGGCCCACACCGAAACGACCTGGTCCTCGGTCGACATCGGCTGGTACTGGGCCTGCTTCAGCAGCTCGACCATGCGCTGACCGCGCTCCAGCTGCGCCTTCGACGCGGCGTCCAGGTCGGAACCGAAGGCGGCGAAGGCCTCCAGCTCACGGAACTGGGCGAGGTCGACGCGCAGACGGCCGGAGACCTGCTTCATCGCCTTGTGCTGCGCGGAACCACCGACTCGGGAGACGGAGATACCGACGTTCAGCGCGGGGCGCTGACCGGCGTTGAACAGGTCCGACTCCAGGAAGCACTGGCCGTCGGTGATGGAGATGACGTTGGTCGGGATGAACGCCGAGACGTCGTTGGCCTTGGTCTCGACGATCGGCAGACCCGTCATCGAGCCCTTGCCCATGTCGTCGGAGAGCTTCGCGCAGCGCTCCAGCAGACGGGAGTGCAGGTAGAAGACGTCACCCGGGTAGGCCTCGCGGCCCGGCGGGCGGCGCAGCAGCAGGGACACGGCGCGGTAGGCGTCGGCCTGCTTCGAGAGGTCGTCGAAGATGATGAGGACGTGCTTGCCCTCGTACATCCACTGCTGGCCGATGGCCGAACCGGTGTACGGCGCCAGGTACTTGAAGCCGGCCGGGTCGGACGCCGGGGCGGCGACGATGGTCGTGTACTCCAGCGCGCCGTTCTCCTCCAGCGCGCGGCGGACCGACGCGATGGTGGAGCCCTTCTGGCCGATGGCGACGTAGATGCAGCGGACCTGCTTGTTCGGGTCGCCGGTGCGCCAGTTGTCGCGCTGGTTGATGATCGTGTCGACGGCCAGGGCGGTCTTGCCGGTCTGGCGGTCGCCGATGATCAGCTGACGCTGACCACGGCCGATCGGGGTCATCGCGTCGACGGCCTTGTAGCCGGTCTCCATCGGCTCGTGCACCGACTTGCGCTGCATGACCGTGGGGGCCTGCAGCTCCAGCGCGCGGCGGCCGGACGTCTCGATCTCGCCGAGGCCGTCGATCGGGTTGCCGAGCGGGTCGACGACGCGGCCGAGGTAGCCCTCACCGACCGCGACGGAGAGCACCTCACCGGTGCGCTGCACCGGCTGACCCTCCTCGATGCCGCTGAACTCGCCGAGGATGACGCAGCCGATCTCGCGCTCCTCCAGGTTCAGCGCGAGGCCGAGGGTGCCGTCCTCGAACTTCAGCAGTTCGTTGGCCATGGCCGAGGGCAGGCCCTCGACCTTCGCGATGCCGTCGCCGGCAAGGGTGACCGTACCGACCTCCTCGCGCGAGGCCGCGTCCGGCTTGTACGACTGGACGAAGTTCTCCAGCGCGTCCCGGATCTCCTCCGGCCGGATCGTGAGCTCCGCCATCTGGGTTCCCTGCTCTCCTTGTTGGGCCCGAAGTTTCAACTTGGGGGTCTGGGGGCGACCCCCAGGAATCCTCTGCACGGCCCAACCGGGCCGTAGGTACGTACTGCTGTACTGCTTATGAAGTTGCTGCTCAGCCCGCCAGGCGGCGGCCGGCGTCCTCGATGCGGTCCGCGATCGAGCCGTTGATGACCTCGTCGCCGACCTGCACCCGGATGCCGCCGACGACCTCGGGGTCCACGTCGATGTTGAGGTGCATCGTGTGGCCGTAGAGCTTCGCGAGAGCGGCGCCCAGGCGCTGCTTCTGTATGTCGCTCAGCGGCACCGCCGAGGTGACCACGGCGACCAGGCGCTCCCGGCGCTCGGCGGCGAGCTTGGACAGGGACTCCAGTCCCGACTCCAGGCTACGTCCCCGCGGCGCGGTCACAAGGCGCGTCACCAGACGCTCGGTCACCTGCGCGGCCCGGCCGCCGAGCAGCCGGTGCAGCAGCTCGACCTTGGCGGCGGTGGTCGCGGCGCGGTCGGTCAGCGCGGCGCGCAGCTCGGTGTTGGAGGAGACGATCCGCCCGAAGCGGAACAGCTCGTCCTCGACGTCGTCGAGCGAACCCGACTTCTGCGCGGCGGTGAGGTCGGCGGTGTCGGCCAGCTCCTCGAGGGCGTCCACCAGGTCGCGGGACTGCGACCAGCGGGAACGCACCATGCCGGACACGAGGTCGACGGCCGGGCCGCCGACCTGCCCGCCGAGCAGACGCTCGGCCAGCTGGGCCTTGGCCTCGGCGGCCTGCGCCGGGTCGGTCAGGACCCGACGCAAACCGACCTCGCGGTCGAGCAGCGCGGTGACGGCGGCCAGCTCGTCGGCGAGCGTGCCCGCGTCGGCGGACGTGGAGTCCGTCAGCGCGTCGAGACGCTCGCGTGCGGCTGCCAGGGCCTCGCGGCTCGCTCCGTTCATCGGGTGGCCTCGGCCTTCTCCTCGAGCTCGTCGAGGAAGCGGTCGATGACACGGCTCTGGCGGGCGTGGTCCTCGAGGGACTCGCCGACGAGCTTGCCGGCCAGTTCGGTCGCGAGGTGACCGACGTCCTGCCGCAGCGCGGACGCGGCGGCCTTGCGGTCGGCCTCGATCTGCGCGTGACCGGCGGCGACGATCTCCTCGCGCTGCCGCTGGCCCTCGGCGCGCATCTCGGCGATGAGGGCGGCACCCTGCTCCTGCGCCTCCTGGCGCAGACGCGCGGCCTCGTGCCGGGCCTCGGCGAGCTGGGCCTTGTACTGCTCGAGGACGCTCTGGGCCTCGACCTGAGCCGCCTCGGCCTTCTCGATGCCACCCTCGATCGCCTCGCGGCGCTCCTCCAGAACCTTGTTGATGTTCGGGAGCAGCTTCTTCCAGAAGAAGAAGAACACGATGGCGAAGGCGATGGCGCCGACAAGCAGTTCGGGGCCCGGCGGGACGAGGGGGTTCTGCTTCTCCTCGGCCGCCAGCTGAACCAGGTTGGCGATCACATCAGTGCCTTTCGTCGATACGTGTCGGTGTAAGAGGTCTTACTGACCGAACACGAACGGCATAACGATGCCGATGAGGGCGAGCGCCTCACAGAAGGCGAAGCCCAGGATCTGGTTGGCGCGGATCAGACCGGCCGCCTCGGGCTGACGGGCCAGCGCCTGGGTGCCGTTACCGAAGATGATGCCGATACCGATGCCGGGGCCGATGGCCGCGAGGCCGTAACCGATGGAGCCGAGGGAACCGGAGACGCCGGCGGCGAGGTCGATGGCAGCGGACATGCCGTTTCTTCCTTCTCTTTTACGGACCGGTGGGGGTTGGCCACCGGACGACTGGTGGGGGTGGTGCGGACGGTGCTCAGTGGTGCTCGGCGAGAGCGCCCTGAACGTAGGAGCAGGCCAGCAGCACGAACACGTACGCCTGGACGGCCTGGACGAAGAGTTCGAACATCACCATCACGATGGTCATCACGAAGGAGACCGCGGCGCCGGGGATCATCCAGCTGTTGAGCAGGTACCAGCTGGCGACGGTGAACATCACCAGCAGCAGGTGACCGGCGAACATGTTGGCGAAGAGTCGGACCGCGTGCGTGAACGGGCGGACGATGACGTTCGAGAAGAACTCGATGACGACCACGAGCGGCAGCACCGCGCCGAGCGAGGCGTCGTAACCGGTGATGTTCTTGAAGCCGCCGGCGAAGCCGTGCTTCTTGAAGGTCAGCGGCAGCCAGGTCAGGTACACGACCCCGGCGAGCACGGCCGGGTAGGCGATGATCGACGAGACCGGGAACTGGGCCAGCGGGATCACCGACCAGATGTTCGCGATCCAGATGAAGAAGAACAGCGAGACCATCAGCGGGACGTACTTCTCGCCGTCGCGCTTGCCGAGGGTCTCGTAGACGATGCCGCGGCGGACGAAGTCGTATCCGGCCTCGCCGACCATCTGGAGCTTGCCCGGGATCACCTTGGCCTTGCCGAAGGCCGCCGAGAAGAAGATCACGACGACCGCGGTGGTGATCAGGGCGAGCAGCATCACCTTGTTGAACTCGAACCCGCCCACCGTGAACAGGGGCTTGAACAGGAACGAGTGCAGGCCCGGAGCCGGGAAGCCACACCCGTTGTCGGACATGATCCGACAACTCCAGTCAAAGGCGAGCTGGGTCTGGTCAGCACTCACCACGGGCTCCTTCGGCGTGACGCATGGGTACGGCAACCTCGTTGTGTCGGCGCGGCGCGCGGCCGCGGGTCGGCACCGGACTGGTGTTACGGATGTGGGGGCGGCTGGGGGGCTTCGAGCCTCGCGTTGCTGCAGGCGTCAGCTCGGATGCCCGCGCCCGCGATGCCGCAGTTGGCACCGGACGATAGCAGGAGATCTCGCACGCCTTTATCCCGCCCCTACCCCTCACGACGGGTGACCCGTTTTCTCGGGCCGCTCGCTCTTCGCGGAGTCCGGATCGACGTAGAAGATCTTGGACTTCATGTGTGCACGTGCCTGGGTGGCCATCCACACGACGGTCGCGACGACGAGCGAGAGCGCGAACGCCTTGCCGTTGAAGAGGGAGGTCCCCTTGAAGAGGGCCACGAAGATCATGAGCAGCAGGAGTTGGGCGACATAGAGCATCAGCCCCATGGCCTGGAACAGCTGCGGGAGCGTTTTTGCCGTCCACTGCAGAACGTAGAGACCGATCCCCATGAAGAGCATCGCGAGCAGCGCACCGACGGCCGCACCGATCGCTCCCTTGCCACCGGCCACGGCCGCGCTGACGGCGACGGCGACCACGCCGGCAGCCGCCGTGGGTACGGCGATCGGCACCAGGTTCCGGGCGTCATTGGACGGCATGGCGGCAACTCCGCTTTCGCAGGGGGGCAGGGTGTCGTCATGGACGAGCGTAGTCCCGGGCTGAGAGGGGAACTCGCGGCCAATGGACCGTCGCATCACGGTCCTTCGGCTCTACCCCGGGTTCTCGTGAACCGTATCACAAACTATTTGATGCGGTCTTTACCAAGACGTGTGCTCGCTGTCACACATGAGAGTGACCGTGCGCGTCTGTGCAAAATCCGGGGTGACTTGTCTGGTATTGGGGGGCTTTACTTCCCCACGACTTGGCAATGCTCTAGTCAGATTCTTACCTTGCCGACGTCAGCGGGACGTTCCGGCCTTTCCACGGTCGAGGAGGTGCGGACGGGCGCCCAGCGCGGTCGCTCCGTTGACTCCCGCCACACCGGCCACGACCGGGGGGCACGGCTCCGGGGCTCCCTCGGACTCGTCCACGGCCCCAACTCCCGCTTCCTGTACGGGCGCAGAGGCGGCACGGGCCAGCGCGCGGCGCCGCCGGTAGCGGGGCGGCAGGACGGACTCGGCCCACCGCGGGGCACGCGGCGTGAAGCGCGGCAGCAGAAGCAAGACGAGACCGATCGCACTCAGGAACACGATGCCGAGCACGATCCACATTGACGCGGAGTTGACCGAGTAGGCGAGCGCCCCGAAGGCGATCAGCGCCGACCAGAAGTACATGATCAGCACCGCCCGGCTGTGCGAGTGGCCGATCTCCAGCAGCCGGTGGTGCAGATGACCGCGGTCGGCGGCGAACGGCGACTGACCGCGCCAGGTACGGCGCACGATCGCTAGGACCAGGTCGGCGGTGGGCACCGCGATGATCGTCAGCGGCAGCAGCAGCGGGATGTAGACCGGCACCGTCTGGTGCACCGCCGCCTTCTCGGAGCCGACGAACAGCTTCAGCGCGTCCGGGTCGACCTGTCCCGTGATGGAGATCGCGCCTGCGGCCAGGACGAGCCCGATCAGCATCGAGCCGGAGTCGCCCATGAAGATCCGCGCCGGGTGCATGTTGTGCGGCAGGAAGCCGATGCACATGCCCATCAGGATCGCCGAGAAGAGCGTGGCCGGGGCGGCGGCCTCGACGCCGTACGAGTACCAGATGCGGTAGGCGTACAGGAAGAACGCGGCGGCCGCGATGCAGACCATGCCGGAGGCGAGACCGTCGAGGCCGTCGACGAAGTTCACCGCGTTGATCGTGATGACGACGAGGGCGACGGTCAGCAGGGTGCCCTGCCACTGGGTCAGCGCCACGTTGCCGACACCGGGGATGGGCAGCCACAGGATCGTCAGACCCTGCATGACCATCACGCCGGCTGCGATCATCTGGCCGCCGAGCTTGATCAGGGCGTCGATCTCGAACTTGTCGTCCAGGACGCCGATCAGCCAGATCAGCGCGGCGCCGGAGAGCAGCGCCCGCGGCTCGTTCGACTTCTCGAAGACCTCGTTGAGGTTGGTCAGGTGGTCCGCGACGAGCAGACCGGCGCACAGCCCGAAGAACATCGCGATACCGCCGAGCCGTGGAGTCGGTTCCCGGTGCACGTCACGGGCCCTGATCTCCGGCATCGCTCCGGCCACGATCGCGAACTTCCGTACCGGCCCTGTCAGCAGATACGTCACCGCGGCCGTGACGCAGAGCGTCAGCAGGTATTCACGCACGGGCTTCCCCACAGGTCTCGCTGGCCATCTCAGCCCCACACCCTAGCGATGTACGCATAACTGTGGGGACTGCCGGGTAGCGACGATGGTTGCACGTGTGGCTGTGTCATCAGGTTGCAACCAGGTGTACGCAGCTGCGCCTACCCCCGCTCAGCGGGAATACGGCGGAAATCTACCGGTCAGCTCGCGCACATGATCACGCGCCCTCT
Organism: Streptomyces sp. NPDC006476; assembly: GCF_040612015.1. Lineage (NCBI taxonomy): Bacteria > Bacillati > Actinomycetota > Actinomycetes > Kitasatosporales > Streptomycetaceae > Streptomyces > Streptomyces sp. NPDC006476. The sequence continues at coordinate 85,344 of NZ_JBEXPK010000024.1, forward strand.
GGCTTTCGACCTCGCCGCGCAGCACATTCCCGAACAACCCGGCGACAAGGCCCATCTCCTCCTCGCCCATGCCCTGCGTGGTCAGGGCCGCCGTGCCCAGCCTCAGTCCGCGCGCGTCGCCGTGCGGCAGGGCGCAGCAGTCCAGCACCATCCCGGCCGCCGCCAGCCGGCCCCGCGCGCTGCGGCCGTCGACGCCGAGGGGCGCGGGATCCGCGGTGATCAGGTGGGTGTCCGTCCCTCCGGTCGTCACCACCAGCCCCTCGGCGGCCAGCCCGGCCGCGAGGACCCTCGCGTTGGCGACCACCTGATGGGCGTACGCGGTGAAGTCCGGGGTTGCCGCCTCGCCGAAGGCGACGGCCTTCGCGGCGATGGTGTGCATCTGCGCGCCGCCCTGGGTGAAGGGGAACACCGCCCGGTCGACCCGCTCGGCCAGCTCGGCGCCGCACAGGATCATCCCGCCGCGCGGCCCGCGCAGCACCTTGTGCGTGGTCGCGCAGACGATGTCGGCGTACGGCACCGGGCTGGGCGCCGCTCCCCCGGCGACGAGCCCCATGGGGTGCGCGGCGTCGGCGATCAGATACGCGCCCACCTCGTCGGCGACCTCGCGGAAGAGGGCGTAGTCGATGTGCCGGGGGTAGGCGATGGAGCCGCACACGATCGCCTTGGGCCGGTGGGTGCGGGCCAGCGTCCGCACCTGGTCGTAGTCGATGAGCCCGGTCTCCGCGTCCACGCCGTAGCCGACGAAGTCGAACCAGCGGCCGGAGAAGTTCGCTGGTGAGCCGTGGGTGAGGTGGCCACCGTACGGGAGCCCGAGGGCGAGGACGGTGTCACCGGGGCGCAGCAGCGCCGCGTAGGCGGCGAGCACGGCGCTCGACCCGGAATGGGACTGGACGTTGGCGTGCTCGGCCTGGAACAGCGCCTTGGCCCGGTCGACGGCGAGCCGTTCGGCGACGTCGACGATCTCGCAGCCGCCGTGGTGCCGGGCGCCCGGATATCCCTCGGCGTACTTGTTGGCCAGCGGCGACCCGAGCGCGGCCAGCACGGCCGGGGAGCAGAAGTTCTCGGCGGCGACGAGCTGGAGCGTCGTCGACTGCCGGTCGAGTTCCCCGAGCAGGATCTCGGCGAGCTCGGGGTCCTGCCGCCGCAGGACGTCGGCGGCATCGAGGGTGTGGATGACCGGCATGGTGGGCTCCGGGGGGGCGTCGGCGATGACGTACGACCAATGTAGGCCCGGGACCAGTGGGGTGCTCGGTACTTACATCCTCGCGGGGACACCCGTGAGCGCCGTGACGACCGGATCCAGCGCCTGGTGTATCTCGTCGCCGATGGACCGGAAGAAGGTCAGGGGTGCGCCGTAGGGGTCGTAGACCTCGTCCGCCTCGGCCGTGGGCGCCAGCAGCCACCCGCGTAGAGCGGCCGCGGCGCGGACCAGGGCACGCGCGCGGACGACCACGCCCTCCTCCAGCGGAGGCAGCGTGGCCGGGTCTATCGCGCGCACCAGACGGGTGAACTCCTTCAGCGTGAAGGTGCGCAGGCCGGCCGAGTGACCCATCGAGATGACCTGGGCGCGGTGGTCGCGGGTGGCCGTGAGGACCAGGTCGGCCATGATCACGTGCTCGTCCAGCAGCTCCCGGCCCGTGAACCCGGAGGCGTCCGCGCCGAAGTCGGCCAGCACGGCCTCCGCGTTGGCCTCCATGGGGGCGCCCTCGTGACCCCAGGTCCCGGCGCTCTCGACGATCAGCGCGCCGCCCAGGATGCCGAGCCGCTGTTTCACGTAATGCCGGGTCAGCCGCTCGGTGATGGGCGAGCGGCACACGTTGCCGGTGCTGACGTGGAGGATGCGGAAGACATCGCGCGGGAGCCCCACGAACGTCGTCGTGATCTCCGCCGCGCTTTCCCCGTTGCCTATGCCACGCCCCGCGTCAGGGGCTGTCAATTCGCCACCTCGAGGTCGGGTACGACCTTGCGCAGCTCCTCCGGCGACAACGCGCCCTCCCGCAGCAGCACCGGCACGGGACCGGTGACGTCGACGATGGAGGACGGGACGTTGCCGGGGGTCGGGCCGCCGTCGAGGTAGACGGAGACCGAGTCGCCGAGCATCTCCTGCGCGGCGTCGCAGTCCTCCGGTGCCGGGTGCCCGGTCAGGTTCGCCGAGGACACCGCCATGGGGCCGACCTCGGTCAGCAGCTCGATGGCGACCGGGTGCAGCGGCATGCGGACGGCCACCGTCCCCCGGGTGTCCCCCAGGTCCCACTGCAGCGACGGCTGGTGCTTGGCGACGATCGTCAGCGCGCCCGGCCAGAACGCGTCGACGAGCTCCCAGGCCAGCTCGGAGAAGTCCGTGACGAGGCCGTGCAGGGTGTTCGGGGAGCCGATGAGGACGGGCGTGGGCATGTTGCGGCCCCGGCCCTTGGCCTCGAGCAGGTCGGCGACGGCCTCCGAGGAGAACGCGTCCGCGCCGATGCCGTACACCGTGTCGGTCGGGAGGACGACCAGCTCGCCACGGCGGACGGCGGACGCGGCTTCACGCAGACCGGTCGTGCGGTCGGTCGCGTCATTGGTGTCGTATCGCCGTGCCATATCTAGCGGGCCTCCTCGTACAACGGATTTCGGGGATCCACGAAAGCGGTGCGGGCGGTGCTCACGGCAGTGCCTTGCGGGCCGTGGCGAACCGGGGGCGGTTGTTGAGGTCGGGGTGGTCGGCCGCGTCGGCCCAGCCCCGCTCCTCGGTGAAGATCCACGGCACCTGGCCGCCCTGGGTGTCGGCGTGTTCGACGACGACCACGCCGCCGGGGCGCAGGAGCCGATGTGCGGTCCGTTCCAGACCGCGAATGAGGTCGAGGCCGTCCTCGCCGGAGAACAGGGCGAGTTCGGGATCGTAGTCCCGCGCCTCGGGGGCGACGTACTCCCACTCGGTCAGCGGGATGTACGGCGGGTTGGAGATGACCAGGTCGACCTGGCCGTCGAGGTCGGGGAAGGCGTCCAGGGCGTTGCCCTGCCGCAGGTCGACCCGCGAACCCTCGACGTTCTTGCGGGTCCAGGCCAGGGCGTCCTCGGAGAGCTCCACGGCGTGCACCTTGGAGCGCGGGACCTCCTGGGCGAGGGCGAGCGCGATGGCGCCGGAGCCGGTGCACAGATCGACGATGGTCGGCTCGACGACGTCCATCGCGCGCACGGCGTCTATGGCCCACCCGACCACCGACTCGGTCTCCGGCCGCGGCACGAACACGCCCGGCCCGACGTGGAGTTCGAGGTAGCGGAAGTAGGCCCGCCCGGTGATGTGCTGCAGCGGCTCGCGCTGCTCACGCCGGGCGATGACCTCCCAGTACCGGGCGTCGAAGTCCGCGTCCTTCACGGAGTGCAGCTCGCCCCGCTTCACGCCGTGCACGAACGCGGCGAGCTCCTCCGCGTCGTTGCGCGGCGAGGGCACGCCGGCGTCGGCCAGCCGCTGGGTGGCCTGTGCCACCTCTGCGAGCAGCAGGTTCACGCATTCCTCCGTGTCGTACTGGGTCGTGCGTATGTGCTGTTATGCAGCCGCCAGCTTCGCCGCCGAGTCCGCGTCGACGCAGGCCTGGATCACCGCGTCGAGGTCGCCGTCCAGGACCTGGTCCAGGTTGTACGCCTTGAAGCCGACGCGGTGGTCCGAGATGCGGTTCTCCGGGAAGTTGTACGTACGGATCTTCTCGGAGCGGTCGACGGTGCGGACCTGGCTGCGGCGGGCGTCGGCGGCCTCCTTCTCCGCCTCCTCCTGCGCCGCTGCGAGCAGCCTGGAGCGCAGGATACGCATCGCCTGCTCCTTGTTCTGCAGCTGGCTCTTCTCGTTCTGGCAGGAGGCGACCACTCCGGTGGGGATGTGCGTGATGCGCACGGCGGAGTCCGTGGTGTTGACGGACTGGCCGCCGGGACCGGAGGAGCGGTAGACGTCGATGCGGAGGTCGTTGGGGTTGATCTCGACGTCGACCTCCTCGGCCTCGGGCGTGACCAGCACACCGGCGGCTGAGGTGTGGATACGGCCCTGGGACTCGGTCGCCGGCACGCGCTGCACGCGGTGCACACCGCCCTCGTACTTCAGCCGCGCCCAGACGCCCTGCCCGGGCTCGGTGGCGCCCTGGCCGCCCTTGGTCTTCACGGCGACCTGGACGTCCTTGTAGCCGCCCAGCTCGGACTCGGTGGCGTCGATGATCTCGGTCTTCCAGCCGACGCGCTCGGCGTAGCGCAGGTACATCCGCAGCAGGTCGCCGGCGAACAGGGCCGACTCGTCGCCGCCCGCGCCCGCCTTGATCTCCAGGATGACGTCCTTGTCGTCGCTGGGGTCGCGCGGGACGAGCAGCAGCCGCAGCTTCTCGGTGAGCTCCTCGCGCGTCTTCTCCAGCTCCTTGACCTCGGCGGCGAAGTCCGGGTCGTCGGCGGCGAGTTCACGCGCGGTCTCGACGTCGTCGCCGGTCTGCTTCCAGGAGCGGTACGTGGCGACGATCGGGGTGAGCTCGGCGTACCGCTTGTTCAGCTTGCGCGCGTTGGCCTGGTCGGAGTGGACCGACGGATCGGCGAGCTTCTTCTCCAGGTCGGCGTGCTCACCGACGAGGTCCTCGACGGCCTCGAACATCTCTGGGCTCCTGATACTGCGAACGAAAGGGGGAAGGCGGGCGACCAAAAACGCCGGTCCCGGCGCGCCTGTGGAAGGGCGCGGCCGTGGACCGGCGGATTGGAGCTCGCTACTTCTTGGAGCCGGCTGCAGCCTTGCCGAAGCGGGCCTCGAAGCGGGCCACACGGCCACCGGTGTCGAGGATCTTCTGCTTGCCCGTGTAGAACGGGTGGCACTCGGAGCAGACCTCGGCGCGGATGGTGCCGCTGGAGATCGTGCTGCGGGTGGTGAACGACGCGCCACAGGTGCAGCTGACCTGCGTCTCGACGTACTCGGGGTGGATGTCGCGCTTCAAGGTGTCTCCTAGTTCCGGGAGGGCGCCGGGTCGCAGCCGCGGGATGCGGAGGCGTGAACCGGAGCCGACGTACCAGTCTGCCAGGACTGGGGCCGTCCTCCCAAACCGGGGGCTCGTGCGTTCTATTCCACGACACCCCTGGCGTCGCCGGACGCCGTGCCCTTGGTGGCGCTCGCCGGGATCGGCAGGTCCCCCCGCAGGGCGTTCCAGACCTGCCGGGCCTTGGCCTTCTCGATGATGACGCGATTGGGGTTCGCCGGGTCGTACCGGACCGGCATGGTCACCATGTGCATCTTCGAGGAGCCGATGCCCTTCAGGCCGCCCGCGAAGGACATCAGGGAGTTGACCGAGCCCAGGTCGGAGTCGGTGGTCACGGACTTGGTGGCGGTGTCGGCGAGGTCGTACAGCTTCTTGGGGTTGGTGAAGATGCCGACGTGCTTGACCTGGTCGACCAGGGCCCTGATGAACGCCTGCTGGAGCTGGATGCGGCCGAGGTCGGAGCCGTCGCCGACGCCGTGCCGGGTGCGGACGAGGCCCAACGCCTGCTTGCCGTTGAGGGTGTGCGTGCCGGCCTTGAGGTCGAGGTGGCTCTGCTTGTCGTCGATGTTCTTCGTCGTGGTGACCGGGACACCGCCGAGCTCGTCGATGAGCTTCTCGAAGCCGCTGAAGTCGACCTCGAGGTAGTGGTCCATGCGCAGCCCGGTGAGCGACTCCACGGTCTTCACCGCGCAGGCCGCCCCGCCCGTGGAGTACGCGGAGTTGAACATCACGCCGGAGGCGGCGTCGTGCTTCTCGCCCTTGGTGTCGGTGCACTCGGGGCGGTCGACGAGGGTGTCGCGCGGGATGGAGACCACGCTCGCGCTCTTGTGGCCCTTGTAGACGTGCACGATCATCGCGGTGTCCGAGCGGGCGCTGCCGTCGTCGGCGCCGCCGCCGAGCTTCTTGTTGCTCCCGGAGCGCGAGTCCGAACCGAGGACCAGGATGTTCTCGGAGCCGTTGTCGACCTTCGTCGGCCGGTCGGTGCCGAGGGCCTGGTTGATGTCGACGCTCTTGATGTTGCCGTTGAGCTTGAAGTACAGGTAGCCGGCTCCGGTGCCGCCCAGCACGACGATCCCCGCGGCGGTCCAGGCCATCAGGATCAGGGCCTTGTGGTGCTCGCTGCGCGGTTTGCGACGGCGCCCCTTGGCGCAGCGGCGTGGACCGTTGGCCCCGTTATCACCCGGTATGCCGGGTTCCGGAGTGCTCTCGGCAGACATGTGCTCCTCGAATCTCGTTACGGTCGGTTACCCCCTGTTTTCAGGGACAGGCCTGAATCGGCGCGGCTGATACCGCTCCATCGTCGCTCCGTCCGGTCAGACGGGGAAACTCGGGAAAGGGTTGCACAACGCACTGTGCCCAACCCGTGGAAGGTTGGGCACAGAGCGTCACGAAGGTTTACGGCCGTACCGCCGTCACCAGGGGTTTCAGCCGAACAGGTCGTACTGCTGGAAACCGCCACCGACCGAGACTCTTGTGGCAAAGATCTCGCTCGTGGCCTTACCGGTGCCCTTGTAGAGATACAGGGTGCCGCCGGGCGTGCGGGCGAGGAAGTCGGCCCTGCCGTCGCCGTTGACGTCCCCGATCGCGTCGAAGGCGTTGTAGCCGGTCCAGGCGCTGCGCACCTTGATCCGGGCCGAGAAGGCGCCCGTACCGGCCGTTCCGGTGCCCTTGTAGAGGTACACGTCCCCGGTGCTCCTGTTCCGGGCGAGCAGATCGGCCTTGCCGTCGCCGGTGAAGTCGCCCTTGCCCCGCAGGACGTCGTACTGGTTCCAGCCACTGCCGACCTTCACGCGGGCGGCGAAGGTGCCGTTGCCCTTGCCCGGGTAGATCCACAGTGTGCCGCCGGAGTCCACGGACAGCAGGTCGGGCAGGTAGTCGCCGGTGACATCGCCCGGGGTGACGATCCTCGTCCGGGTCGTCCAGCCGCTGAAGATCTTCGTCCTGGCCCAGGAGTCGCCGGCGGGCACGTAGTGCAGCCAGTAGACGTCGCCGGTGGAGCTCTGGCGCAGCACGAGGTCCTGGTAGCCGTCCCGGTTCAGGTCGGTCTGCAGGACGACGTTGACACCGTCGTACGACCCCAGGGAGACCCGCGCGGCGAACGCCGAGCCGGTGGAGTCCTTCTCGAACGCCTCCTTGGTGGAGGAGTTGCGCACGAACAGGTCGGCCTTGCCGTCCGTGTAGCTGAGGTTGGAGTCGTCGACATTGGCCCAGGCGGCGCCGACGTAGCTGCTGACCTTGGTGAAGACGCTGTAGTAGCCCTTCTTCACACAGTTCTGCACGCCCCAGGAGACCACGCCCACGATCCGGTTGTTCACGACCAGCGGCCCGCCGGAGTCCCCGTTGCAGGAGGCCTTGGTCCCGCTGTCGGTGCCGCTCTGCGTGCCGGCGCAGATCATGTGCCCCTTGACGTACTGGGAGCCCCAGGCGCCGGAGCAGGTGGTGTCGGCGTGGATGGTCAGCGCGGCCGACTTCAGCGTCTCGGAGATGTCGCTGCTGCTGGAGCTGGTGCGCCCCCAGCCGTAGAGCCGGGCACTGGTGCCGCCGGCGTACGAGGCGGTGTCACCGGACGTCGTCATCCGCAGCGGCGTGGCGGTGACCGGCGCGGCGAGGGTGAGGACGGCGATGTCGTTGCTGAGGGTCGTCGGGCTGAACGACGGGTGGTTCCACTGCCGCAGCGGCAGCGAGACGGTGCCGCCGTGCAGGTCGGTGTTGCCCGAGCTGTCGGTGGTCGGCGTCTGCGAGGTGCCGGTCAGGACGGCGCCGTAGGCCTTCCAGTTGTAGGCCTTGCCGTTCTCGTCCTTGACGCAGTGCGCGGCGGTGAGGATCTTCGTCGGCGACACGACGGTGCCGCCGCAGAAGAAGCTGACGACGTTGGCGCTGTCGGAGTCGTCGTAGTACCACAGCTGCGCCATCCAGGGCGCGGTGGTGATGGCGGTGTCGGTGCCGCCGATGACGTACGGCGAGACCGTCGAGCCGGTCGTGCTCGCGCTGTAGGCCGACTTCGTGGCGCTGCCGTCGGTCGTGAGCGCGCCGGCGATGCGCTTCGTCAGCTCGGCGGTCGGCACGGAGGCGGTGGCCGGCTTTGTGGCGGGTGTGGGCACCGGGGTCGCGGCGTTCGCCGACGAGGTGGACAGCGCGATCCCGACGGCCGCGGCGACGCCCGCGGCGGCGACGGGCAGCCCGAAACGAATCCGACGTCTGTGACGCCCGCCGGACAGGGGTGTGGACAAGGAGGTTCCCCCCAGGGGACACAAGTGACAGGAGGGGCGCGATGAATCGCCCGTTCCTATCAGCGCCGAAGGGGCGGCTTCCGTCACGGAAGCCGCCCCTTTGCGAGGAACCTGGGTTGTGCAGTGACCTCAGTCGCCGTTGCCCGGCGTCGGGGTCGTCTTCTGGATCTGCATCAGGAACTCGATGTTCGACTTGGTCTGCTTCATCTTGTCGAGGAGCAGCTCGATCGCCTGCTGCTGGTCCAGCGCGTGCAGCACGCGCCGCAGCTTCCAGACGATCGCGAGCTCCTCGTTGCCGAGCAGGATCTCTTCCTTACGGGTACCGGACGCGTCCACGTCCACCGCCGGGAAGATGCGCTTGTCGGCGAGCTTCCGGTCGAGCTTGAGCTCCATGTTGCCGGTGCCCTTGAACTCCTCGAAGATCACCTCGTCCATGCGGGACCCGGTGTCCACCAGCGCGGTGGCGAGGATGGTCAGCGAGCCGCCGTCCTCGATGTTGCGGGCCGCACCGAAGAAGCGCTTCGGCGGGTACAGGGCGGTCGAGTCGACACCACCGGACAGGATGCGGCCGGAGGCCGGCGCCGCCAGGTTGTAGGCACGGCCAAGACGCGTGATCGAGTCGAGCAGCACGACCACGTCGTGACCCAGCTCCACCAGACGCTTCGCCCGCTCGATGGCGAGCTCGGCGACCGTGGTGTGGTCCTCGGCCGGACGGTCGAAGGTCGAGGAGATGACCTCGCCCTTCACCGACCGCTGCATGTCGGTGACCTCTTCCGGACGCTCGTCGACCAGGACGACCATCAGGTGGCACTCGGGGTTGTTGTGCGTGATCGCGTTGGCGACCGCCTGCATGATCATGGTCTTGCCGGTCTTCGGCGGGGCCACGATCAGACCGCGCTGGCCCTTACCGATCGGCGACACGAGGTCGATGATGCGGGTGGTGAGGACACCGGGGTCCGTCTCCAGACGGAGCCGGTCCTGCGGGTAGAGCGGCGTCAGCTTGTTGAACTCCGGGCGGCCACGGCCGTGTTCGGGCGCCATACCGTTGACGGAGTCCAGCCGCACCAGCGCGTTGAACTTCTCCCGCCGCTCGCCTTCCTTGGGCTGGCGGACCGCGCCGGTGATGTGGTCGCCCTTGCGCAGGCCGTTCTTGCGGACCTGGGCGAGGGAGACGTACACGTCGTTCGGGCCCGGGAGGTAGCCGGAGGTCCGGATGAAGGCGTAGTTGTCGAGGATGTCCAGGATGCCCGCGACCGGGATCAGGACGTCGTCCTCGGCGAGCTGCGGCTCGGCGCCGCCGATCTCGTCACGGCCGCGCCGGCCACGACGGTCCCGGTAACGGCCCCGGCGGCCACGGCGGCCGCCCTCGAAGTCGTCGTCGTCCTGCGGACCGGCGCCGCCGCGGTCCTGACGGCCGCCGCCCTGCTGCTGGCTCTGCTGCTGGCGCTGGCCGCCCTGGCCCTGCTGGTCGTCGCCCTTGCGACGGTCACCGCGGTCCTGACGGTCCCCGCGCTCGCCGCGGTCCTGACGGTCGCCGCGGTCACGGCCGCGGTCCCGGCGGTCGCGACGGCCACGGCCCTCGCCGTCACCGGCGTCGCCCTGCGGCTGCGCCTGGGCCGGGTTCTCGGCCTTCGGCTCGCTCTTGGCCTCGGCGACGATGGTCTCGGCGCTGTTCGACGCCGGGGCGCCGGCCTCGGCGGTGGCCCGGCGCCGACGGCGCTCGGTGGGCGCGTCGTCGCCGGCCGCGGGCTGGCCGGGGATCTCGATCTGCTGCTGGGCCACGGCGGTCTCGGCGGGCGCCTCGGCCGACTTCTTGTCGGCGGCGGGAGCGGCGTCGTCGCCGGTACGGGCCTTGGAGGTGGCCCGGCGCTTCGGCTTGGTCTCGGCGGCGGCGTCGGCCTTGGCAGCCGGGGCCCCACCTCCCGCCTGCGCCTCCTTGATGACCTCGATCAGCTGGCTCTTGCGCATCCGCGCGGTGCCCCTGATGCCGAGGCCCGAGGCGACCTGCTGGAGCTCGGCCAGCACCATGCCCTCGAGGCCGGTACCGCGGCGCCGCCGGGAGCCGGCACCGGTGGCAGGCGCGGAGGCGTCCGTGGCGGGCGCGGCAGCGGTCTCCTCGACACGTGCGCCCATCAGATCGGTGGTGTCGCTCACGAAGGGTCCTTCCCTGGAGCGGACGTCGGCCTTCTGGCTCGGCGACCGGTTGTGCGTCCGGCTTGGTCCTCGCTGTGTGGACCGCGCCGGGGCGGTGGTCCGCCAAAGGTGGCGGAGGCGATATCTGGGATGGCGCTTCCTACGGCCGTGGCACCGAGTGCCGGTGTCACGTGGCCTGGTCGCACCGATTCCGGAGCGTGCCCGGCAAGTCGCTCAGTGCCCGCGTACGAGGTACTGCCCACGTACGTCGTACGGAACACAGTGCGGCTTGGGAGGCTCCCGGAAGAATGTCTGTCCCGGACGGGGACACGAAGCACCTCGCCATGGTGGGGTCGGGTGCAGACTTGAGATTAACACTACCGGATCCAACAAACATTCCCCCTCTCGAAATCCGGCAACCGTGTGTCAGGTCGCAAGCGGCAGCACGCTCGCTCCCCGGGCGTCGAGGTCGAGCCGGTTGGCGGCCCACCCCTCGCCTGCCAGATGGGACACCTTGTCGGCGCTGTCGGCGTCGGCCAGCGCCAGCACAGTGGGCCCGGCACCGGAGATGACCGCCGGGACCCCGTCGGCCCGCAGTCGCTCCACCAGCGCGGCGCTCTCCGGCATGGCCGGGGCGCGGTACTCCTGGTGCAGCCGGTCCTCGGTGGCGGGCAGCAGCAGCTCGGGGCGCCTGGTCAGGGCCTCGACGAGCAGGGCCGCCCGGCCCGCGTTGGCGGCGGCGTCGACGTGCGGCACGGAGCGCGGGAGCAGTCCGCGCGCGGTCTCGGTCAGGACCGGCTTTCCGGGCACGAAAACCACCGGAACGATGGAATCGTCGGGCTCCAGCCTGATCGCCCGGGCGGCCCCCGCCTCCATCCAGGCGATGGTGAAGCCGCCGAGCAGACACGGGGCCACGTTGTCGGGGTGGCCCTCGATCTCGGTCGCGAGCTCCAGCAGCGCGGTGTCGTCGAGCCGGGCCTCGCCGCCTATGGTCACGGCGCGCGCGGCGACGATCCCGGCGCAGATGGCGGCGGAGGAGGAGCCCAGGCCACGGCCGTGCGGAATGCGGTTCGCGCACACGATCTCCAGGCCGCGCGGCTGTCCGCCCAGCAGATCGAAGGCGGTGCGCAGGGACCGTACGAGAAGGTGGTTTTCGTCACGCGGCAGCGTCTCGCTGCCCTCGCCGGCGATGTCGACGTGCAGCCCGGAGTCGGCCACCCGCACGACGACGTCGTCGTAGAGCCCCAGCGACAGACCCAGGGCGTCGAAGCCCGGGCCGAGGTTGGCGCTGGTGGCGGGGACGCGCACCCGCACGGCGGCGGCGCGGAACGCTGGACCGGCCATCGCTCGACGACTCTCCTTGAGCTGCGTGATTGTCGAATGGCATCCGATTGACATTCGATGACGTACGAAGACCCTGCGGGCCGCGGAGACGGCGCGGCACCCGACATATGCGAGGGCATATGCAGCGGGCGGGTTCGGTACAGCCTATCGAAGGAAGGTTCTGTGGCGACATAGGGCGCACAGGAGGCGCACGATGCGTGTCGTAAGCCCCCTGTGCACCCCCGTAGGGACAACCCCTGGAGTCGCTGCGGAGTTCCCGGTCGGCCCCCGCGAATTCCCCGGTCGGCCGCCGCGAATTCCCCGGTCGGTTCCCTGTCGTTTCCCGGTCAGGCGAGGCCGAGGCGCTCTGCCGCGGTGACCGCGTCGACCGGGACGGTGACCGGCTGCGGGGCGCCGGCGACGGCCCAGTCGGGGTCCTTGAGGCCGTTGCCGGTGACGGTGCACACGATGGTCTGGCCCGGGTCGACCTTGCCCTGCTCGGCGGCCTTCAGCAGACCGGCCACGGAGGCGGCGGAGGCGGGCTCCACGAAAACGCCCTCCTGAGAGGCCAACAGCCGGTAGGCGCGCAGGATCTCACGGTCCGTCACCTCGTCGATGAGGCCGCCGGACTCGTCCCGCGCGGCGAGCGCGTACTGCCAGGACGCGGGGTTGCCGATGCGGATGGCGGTGGCGATGGTCGACGGGTCCTTGACCACCTCGCCGCGCACGATGGGCGCGGAGCCGGAGGCCTGGAAGCCCCACATCCGGGGCGTCCGCTTCGCCACACCGTCGGCGGCGTACTCCGTGTAGCCCTTCCAGTAGGCCGTGATGTTGCCCGCGTTGCCGACCGGCAGGACGTGGATGTCGGGCGCGTCACCGAGCATGTCGACGATTTCGAAGGAGGCCGTCTTCTGTCCCTCGATGCGCACCGGGTTGACCGAATTGACCAGCGCCACCGGGTAGTTGTCGCTCAGCGAGCGGGCGAGGGTGAGACAGTCGTCGAAGTTGCCGTCGACCTGGAGGATCTTGGCGCCGTGCACCAGCGCCTGCCCCATCTTGCCCAGCGCGATCTTGCCCTGCGGCACGAGAACGGCCGAAACCATGCCCGCGCGCACGGCGTAGGCGGCCGCGGAGGCGGAGGTGTTGCCCGTGGAGGCACAGATGACTGCCTTCGCGCCCTCCTCCTTGGCCCTGCTGATGGCCATGGTCATCCCGCGGTCCTTGAAGGACCCGGTCGGGTTCGCGCCCTCCACCTTCAGGTGGACCTCGCAGCCCGTGCGCTCGGAGAGCACCTGCGCGGGCACGAGGGGCGTGCCGCCCTCGCGGAGCGTCACGACCGGCGTGGTGTCGGAGACGGGCAGCCGGTCCCGGTACTCCTCGATGATTCCGCGCCACTGGTGGGTCATTGCTGGTTACTCTCCTTCAACCCGCATGATGCTGGCGACACCCCGCACGGTGTCGAGCTTGCGCAGCGCCTCGACGGTCCCGGACAGGGAGGCGTCGGACGCGCGGTGGGTGACGACGACGAGAGAGGCCTCGCCGTCCTTGCCCTGCTGCCGAACGGTGTCGATCGACACCCCGTGCTCGGCGAACACCGTCGCGACCTGGGCGAGAACACCCGGTTTGTCGGCCACGTCGAGGCTGATGTGGTACCGCGTCACGACGTCGCCCATGCCCGACACGGGCAGCGCGGCGTACGCCGACTCGCCGGGACCGGTCGCGCCGCCCAGCCGGTTGCGGCAGACGGCGACGAGGTCGCCGAGAACGGCGGATGCGGTGGGGGCGCCGCCGGCACCGGGCCCGTAGAACATGAGCTGCCCACTGGCGTCCGACTCCACGAACACGGCGTTGTACGCGCCCCGCACCGAGGCCAGCGGATGCGTGAGCGGGATCATCGCGGGGTGCACACGCGCGGTGACCGACTGCCCGCCCTCGGCCCGCTCGCAGATGGCGAGCAGCTTGATGGTGCAGCCCATCTCCTTCGCCGAGCGGAAGTCGGCGGCGGTGACCTCGGTCATGCCCTCGCGGTAGACGTCGTCCAGGCGCACCCGCGAATGGAAGGCGATCCCGGCGAGGATGGCGGCCTTGGCGGCGGCGTCGAAGCCCTCGACGTCGGCGGTGGGGTCGGCTTCCGCGTACCCCAGGGCGGTGGCCTCGTCGAGGGCCTCCTGGTACCCGGCGCCCGTCGAGTCCATCTTGTCGAGGATGAAGTTGGTGGTGCCGTTGACGATCCCGAGCACCCGGTTGACCTTGTCGCCGGCGAGGGACTCGCGCAACGGCCGGATCAGCGGGATCGCGCCCGCGACGGCGGCCTCGTAGTACAGGTCCCTGCCGTGCTCCTCCGCCGTCGCGTGCAGAGCGGCGCCGTCCTGGGCGAGCAGTGCCTTGTTGGCGGAGACGACGGAGGCCCCGTGCTCGAAGGCGGTGGTGATCAGCGACCGGGCGGGCTCGATCCCCCCGATGACCTCCACCACTACGTCGATGTCGCCGCGTTTGACGAGGGCGGTGGCGTCGGTGGTGACGAGTTTGGGGTCGATGCCCTCCCGGACCTTGCCGGGACGCCGTACCGCGACCCCCGCGAGTTCGACGGGAGCCCCGATCCGGGCGGCGAGGTCGGCCGCGTGCGTCGTCATGATGCGCGCCACCTCTGAGCCGACAACCCCACAGCCCAGCAGCGCCACCTTCAGCGGACGCGTACGCATCATCCGACCTCGTTTCCTCATACCGTCTACGGTTGGACCAGTCTCACTCACCGGACGGGACTTTCTGCCGATTGTCCGAATCCTGAGACATCTATTTCATTTGTACGGGGCGGAAAGACCGAAGATCTTCCACCCCCACCTCGCCTCCAGGGCTCTACCTGGCCGGCCTCACCCGACGTCGAGACGGAGCAGATCCTCCTCGGTCTCGCGCCGCACGATCACCCGCGCCTCACCGTCCCGCACGGCGACGACCGGCGGCCGCAGCACGTGGTTGTAGTTGCTGGCCATGGACCGGCAGTACGCCCCGGTCGCCGGTACGGCGATGAGGTCACCCGGTGCCAGGTCGGCCGGCAGGAACGCGTCCTTGACCACGATGTCCCCGCTCTCGCAGTGCTTGCCGACGACCCGCGCGAGCATGGGCTCGGCGTCGGAGACCCGGGAGACGAGGGCGACGCTGTACTCGGCGTCGTAGAGCGCGGTCCTGATGTTGTCGGACATGCCCCCGTCGACGGAGACGTACGTCCGCAGCCCGTCGAGGGGCTTGATGGTGCCGACCTCGTAGAGCGTGAAGGCGGTCGGCCCGACGATGGCCCGCCCGGGCTCGACGGAGATACGGGGAGTGCGCAGCTTGGCGGTGTCGCACTCACGGCTGACGATCTCGGTGAGCGCCTTGGCGATCTCGTGCGGCTCACGGGGATCGTCGTCACTGGTGTACGCGATCCCGAGCCCACCCCCGAGGTCGATCTCGGGCAGCTCCACCCCGTGCTCGTCCCGGATGTCCTTGAGCAGCCCGACCACCCGATGGGCGGCGACCTCGAACCCGGACATGTCGAAGATCTGCGACCCGATGTGGGAGTGAATCCCGATCACCTCGAGCCCGTCGAGCTGCAACGCGCGCCGCACGGCCTCCGCGGCCTGCCCCCCGGCGAGCGGAATCCCGAACTTCTGGTCCTCGTGGGCGGTGGCGATGAACTCATGAGTGTGCGCCTCCACCCCCACCGTGATCCGGATCTGCACCCGCTGCCGCTTGCCGAGCTCCTGGGCGATGTGGGCGACCCGCACGATCTCCTGGAAGGAGTCGAGCACGATCCGCCCGACCCCGGCGGTGACGGCCCGGCGGATCTCCTCGGTCGACTTGTTGTTGCCGTGGAAGGCGATCCGGTCGGCGGGCATCCCCGCGGAGAGCGCGGTCGCGAGCTCTCCCCCGGAGCAGACGTCGAGATTGAGCCCTTCCTCGTCCAGCCACCGCACCACGGCCCGCGAGAGAAAAGCCTTCCCCGCGTAGAAGACGTCGGCGTCATGCCCGAAGGCGGTACGCCAGGCACGCGCCCGGGCACGGAAGTCGGCCTCGTCCATGACGTACGCCGGGGTCCCGAACTCCTCGGCGATCGCCTTGACGTCGATCCCGCCGACGGTCACGACCCCGTCGGCGTCCCGGCGCACGGTCTGCGCCCACACCTTGGAGTCGAGGCTGTTGAGGTCGGTCGGAGGGGCGGAGTAGTGCCCCTCGGGAAGCACATCGGCGTGACGGGGCCCGGCGGGGTGTGCGGAACGGCTCATCTTCGGTCGTCTTTCAGAGGTGTTGGGGTGCGTCGATGCCGAGCAGGGACAGGCCACCGGCCAGCACCGCCCCGGCGGCTTCGGCAAGAGCGAGCCGGGCACGGTGGGCGGCCGAGGGTTTCTCCGCGCCACGGGGCAACACGGCTGGCAGCAGCGGCAGCAGGGCATCGGCAACGCTGACGAGGTGCCGGGCGAGACGGTCGGGAGCGTGACTGGTGGCGGCGACGAGGAGGACGCGGGGGTGGTCGGCGAGGGCGGTCAGGAGGGGGGCAGGGTCGGGGAGGGGAATGAGGAGGGGGGTGAAGGTGAGGGGGGTACGGGTGGCGGGGCCGGCGCTGAGGCGGGTGGCTAGGGCAGGAGCGGAGCCTGCCTGTTCGGGTTCGGAGGCCGACGCCTCATCGGCTACGGACGGCCCGGCGCCACGGGGGGCGCCGGGGGCGCTGGGGGCGCTGGGGGCGCTGGGGGCGGCACTCGCCAGACCACCCGCCACCGGTCGCCCGAGACCTTCGGCTTCGGTGCGGCCGCTCGGCAGGTCACCGCGCGCGGACGGCAGCACGGGTGCGAACTCGCCACCCGACGACTCGCCATGGTCGGACAGTCGTACGTCCCCGGGTTCCCCGGGTTCCGCGGTGAAGCCGAGGGCAGCGGCGTTGCGGGTGAGGGCACGGGTACGGGCGTGGGCGTAACGGACCCGGAAGAGCGGATTGCTCTCGCGCTGGACCAGGTGGTCGGCGGTTATACGGGGCCGGTCGTGCGGGGCGGGGTGGAGCATGGCCCAGCGAGCGGCGTCGGGACCGAGCGGCGCGGGGTCCTCGGGCGCCCGGACGGGCCGGAGATTGATGGGCTCGGCGTGCTCGACCTCGGCGCGGCCGCCCTGGGAGGCGATGATCCGGGTGAGCGCGTCGGCGACGACCTCGGCCCGCACCTCGTACGGGATGCGCAGCTCGACGATCCGACCAGCAAGGGCGTCACTGTGGCCGTACGCCGTCCCCACCCGCAGGATGTCACGCACGAGGACGACGGGAGCGGCACCCTCGAGGCTGATGTTGATGAACCCGGGCCCGGTGACGGTGACGCCGGCGACCCCATCCGTCTCGACCAGATACCGACACAGAATCTCGGCGACGCGAAGAGGCGGCTGCCCGGCGGCGCGGGCGAGCTGGAGGGCGATGTTGGTGGCGTAGTCGCCGCAGCCGCCGGGCCCGGGCGGGGTGACGACGGCCCGTGCCGGCACGGCAACGCGCAGTTCCCCACCGTCAACAGCACGACGCACCGCGCCCAGCACGGTACGGGAGAGCTCGACGGGGGTCACGGGACAAGCGTAGGGGAGGAGGGGGGTGGGTAGGCGAGTAGGTTTGGGCGGGGTCCCGGGATGTGGGACGGGGCGCACACCGGACATCGGTCAGATCACACGAACGCCCTCGGCCCCTTTCCCACGCGGGCACGTCCGCGCCACCCTGCGTAGCCCCTAGGGATGCCCGGCGTCCTGGAGCCCGGGGTCGTGAAGGCCATCGTCATTGAGCCCGGCATCACGAAGACCGGCATCGGGATGCCCGGCGTCACGCGGACCGCTGGGAAACCCGGTGTCGCGAAGCCCGGCGTCATCTCGCCCCGCACCCCCCTCTCCCCCTCCCCTGCTCCGCCCGCCCCGCGTGCCGCGCTTCCGCTCGATCAACTGCTGCACAAGACGAACGAGTTCAGCGGGCTCGAAGGGTTTGGCGAGAAAGGCGTCGACGCCGACGTCGAGCCCGGCCTCGACCTCGTAGGAGGTGCAGGCGCTCACGATGGCGAGAGGAAGATCACGGGTACGGGGATCGGACCGCAACCGAGCGGCGGTGCGCAACCCGTCCAGCCGCGGCATGACCACGTCGAGGGTCACGACATCGGGCCGCACGTCATGAACGAGATCCAGACACTCGACACCATCGGCCGCGGTCACGACCTCGAGCCCCTCCAGCTCGAGATTGACCCTGATCAGCTGCCGGATGACCTTGTTGTCGTCCACAACAAGCACCCGACCCGACGCGCCTGGCACAACTCGAGAGTAGGTCGACCCCGGCCACCGCGTCCGGCTTTTCCCCACTTCCACCCCGCGCGAGGGACACACCGGGGACGACCGCGCCCCGCCCCGCTGGCTCCACCCACAGGAACCCACCGCGACCGCCACGCCCGCCCCCGCTAAACCCGTTCATGAACACCCCGAGTGAGCTGGTAGGGTTCTACCCGTCGCCGCCACCCAAGGCGCCCGACACGCCCCCGTAGCTCAGGGGATAGAGCAACGGCCTCCGGAGCCGTGTGCGCAGGTTCGAATCCTGCCGGGGGCACTTCGAGTGAAGTGCCCAAAGACCCCGCCACCAGCGCGTTAGCTGAGTGCGGGGTCTTTGCGTATGCGCAGGCGGATGCCGCCGGAAGCAGCTCCATGACAGTGATCACGTAATGACCACGTAATGATCTTGGTGGACATTCCAGCAGCTCAGCGCCCGCTTCCGGCTCACCGAGCGTAGCTCCGCAACACACCTCCGACACGACGAAAGCCCCGGATCGCTCCGGGGCCCCTCATGTCTCGCCGTTCAGAAACGATTGCGCAAGATCGCCACCCAGTACCCATGGCGAACCATCTCCGCTTCGTCGGCCTCGCCGACCACGAACCTCAGCGATGATCCTTCAGCGATCGAGTCGAACAGTGCGTCCGAGCGCTCAACGACGCGACCACCGAACCGGTCCGGCAGGGGATCACCATCCCGCAACTGCGCCCGCGGCCGACCAGGCTTAGGAATGATCGCGGCGTACCGGCCGTCGTCAGTCTCGACAAACTCTGTCCATGGGTAATACGTGGTGGAGTCAACTCCCCCCTGCTGATGGAAAACGATGGCTCGCAGACGGTCATCCCGCCCCCAAGCGGCCCGGCGAGCCCAAGCAACTCTCACGCGCTGCCTGCCCTGCTCACCAGCGGCCTCGTACCAACGCGTTCGATGGAATCTCTCGACGCCGCTGCCCGGCCACCGGTAGGTCCATTCCTCGGTCTCTTCCTGAGCAGAGACCGACACCGCATCAACCACCGAGGCAGGCACGCGCGCGCCGTCGCCATGGCCCGCATGAGAGTCGATGATCTGATCGACAGCCCTGTGAAGCTCTGCCCTGATCGCTTCGAGGTCCACTCTCACTCCCTCCCCTCGCCAGCGCCTCACGGCGTTGGCATTGTCCGCAACTCCACTTGCCAAGTAACAACGACACTTTCCAAGTATCGCCCTTCACTTGTCAAGTGAAGGGCGATACTTAGGGCAGAGAGTGGTGTGGCTGGCAGAACCATGGGGCGGCCCGCCTGTCACCTGAGAGAGCCGTTTCAGTGGTCGGGTGCGTCCGCCTCCCCCAGGCCCTTCAGGATCCGGTCGTTCATCTCTTGCTCCTGGCCGTCGATGCACTTCGCGTAGATCTTCAGGAGCACGTCCACCGAGTGGCCGGCGCGGGCCGCCACCTCCGGAGCGGGAACGCCCGAGTTGAGCCACTGAGAGACGCCCGCGTGCCGGAGGTCGTAAGGGCGAGCCGCCATGACGGAGGCGACCTGTTCGGGCGGGAAGGCCAGCATCCGGGCCTGCTTCCACGCGCGGGAGTACGACGACGCCGCTACGACGTTGCCCCGCTCGCTCGCGAACAGCCTGCCGTCCTTCGCCGTGGCGAACTCCTTGATGTGGTCCCGAAGCAGATGTACGAGCGGAGGCGGTATCGGCACGATGCGCACCTCACCGTCCGCCCGTTGCTTCAGGCCGCGCCGGTCGTGCGCCTCACCGGAGTCGGTCCATGCCTTCCCGGCGGTTGGCCGGGTCTCGGCTAGGTCGATCCGGCCCCACCCCTTCTCTGGGAGCGTGCAGTCCGACAGCCGCAGGCCCAGCGCCTCACCCGGCCGCATGGCTGCGTAGTACAGACAGCCGAAGAAGGCCCTCAGCCGTCGACCACTCGCCCGCTCGTAGCTGCCCACGTACGTCAGCGCGGTCAGCAGCTCCCGCGCCTGCCGAGGGTTGACTACCACGCGGCGGTCTACTTCCTGAACGGCCCGCTTCCCCCGCTTGCGCCGCACTCGGCTCAGCGGGTTCGACTGCAGCGCTTCCAACTCCACCGCGTACTCAAGGGCGTTGAAGACCACGGCGCGTCGCCGCCGGTAGGTCTGCGTAGCCGCAGGCTTACCGTCGAGCTTCCGTGTGAGCGCGTCGATCAGGTCGTGTACGCGGGTGATCTCCTGGAGTTCCGCCACCGGCAGCGAAGCTTTCTCGATCCACTTCACCGCCGAGGCGATCTCCTGGGGCCACTCGCGCTCCCGCCGAGGCGGAGGGAACAGGTAGGACCGCAGCGCCCGCCTGAGGTCAGCCGGAGCAGGTCGCCCGCGGAGCGGTTTGACCAGAGCGGGCAGAACTGTCGCCAAGGCATCGGTCATGCTGTCCCGCTGCTTCGCTGAGGCCTCCGCCCACCGGGCATCGATGTACTTGAGCGCCAGCTCCAGGAACGACAAGGCCGCTTTGCCGCCCCGCAACGAATCGGGCAGACCGGTCACGGTGTCGAACGGCTCGCCCTTGTCCGCCGCCCCAAGAAGCTTCGCGCGGAAGCGATCGGCCAGCGCCTTCGTCTTGTGTGACTCGTGGAACGGCTCGCCGTCCACCGACCATCGGACGAGGTACGTCGGTTTTTTCGCGGAGCGGTTGATGCTGAGCTTCCAGATGACGACCTTGTACGACTTCACGGCGCAGCCCCCTCCGCCCGGTCCTCCAACCAGTCGTTGAGCACGTCCCGCCGAACCCGGAGCTCCCCGTTCGGGAGCCGTATGCAAGGCGGAGCGAGCCGCAGTTCCCGCCAGCGGTAGAAGGTGCGCCGCGAGATGCCGCCCAGTTCGTCGAGCACCTGGCGGACCGTGAGCAGTTCGGCCGTCTTCGCGCGGCTGTCACGCGCCATGGAGACCACCGCCCTCCCGCACCGAAGCGGCAAGGAGCGCGCCCGCCGGCGAGTAACCACGTCCCGCGTAGCGCCACTGGCCGACCGTGACCGTCGGACCGTCCACCAGGCCGAGGGAAGCCCGTTGCTCCTCCGAACGGTGATCGGAACGCGCCTCTCGGAGCGCGGTCAACGTGGTCGAGTAGCGGCGTGACTTGGTGGAGAAGTGCCCGCCGTACCCGAGCATGTGAGCCCACCGACGCAGCCCAAGCGGCTCGAACTCTGGCAGACCACCGAGCCACCAGCACGTACCGATCATGCGCAGCACATGTGCACGCACCGGCAGCATGACCATGTCCCGCGCGCGGTAGATCCGACCGTCCACCGCGCCGGCGGACTCGGCTCCCTTCGTGGCGTACTTGGCGATGTAGCCCGCAACGGCCGCCGCGGAGGCAGGCCGCTCCCCCGCATCCCGCCTGTACGAGGTGACCGGCCGAACGTCGATCTGCTTACCGAAGCGGAGCTCCCGCGGTCCGACGACGTCCGCTCCAGGAGCGGCCAGCCGCACCCGACCGGACACCTCCCGAACAGCGTCGATCAGCAGGGGCACGGTCGCCCAGCCCGGCGGAGCCGAGTCGGGCCCGTCCGGTCCGTCGAGGCGGATCACGCCATGGAAGTGGACCAAGCCGCGCCGCTGGTACTCGGCGACCTTCGCGTACGAGAGCCGAGCGACTTCCCCGAACTCCGTCCGCGACAACCCGGCACGCCGTGCAACCTCGCGCCGCAGCTCCAGGCCGAACCGATGCCAGAGCCGACCGGCGAACGCGTGCCAGAGGACAGCGCCTGCGTAGTCGTAGCAGCGTGGACAGAGCGGCTCGCCGAGACGGAGATCGTCCGTTGAGTGACGCTCAAGACATCCGGTTGGCCGACCATGGGGGCACGACTCCCCCACCCGACGGGGACGACAGGCCCGTACGCGCCCGTCGCGTTCCCGCCGTGTGTGCACCGGGCCGAAGCCGGGAGCGGTGAGTGTGGCGAACACGCGCGGGTACCCGCTCACCGCCTCCGTGACGTTCTTGCCGCCGACGAGTCCGGCCCGGACGAGTTGGTACGTGTCCGCCCGGTACAGGCCCGAGCAAGCCGGGCAGACCGTCGCGCGACGGTTGCCGCACGCGACGAGCAGGCGACCGCCATAGACGTCCGACCCGTAGGAGAGCAGGGCCGCGCCCGTAGTCGTGTCGTAGACGGTCGCCGCGCCGACCAGGTGAATCGGGTTGGTGCAGCCACCGAGGCGGACGATGTTCCGGCGCCAGGCCGCGAAGTCCGCCTCAGATGCCCTGGCGATCAGGGCGTCAGCGTTCGTCGTGAGGGTCGTGGTCATCGGCGACCACCCCCACCGCCGAACGCATGCGCCATCGCGGCCGAGATGCCCTCGGGCCGAGTCTTGGCGCTGAAGCGGAACGTCGGATCCGTGAGCCAGAGCGCCGCGGCGTGTGCCGGGCACAGATGTTGCTCGGTGTCGTCGAGTCCGATGAGGACGACCGGTTCCTTGCCTGCGCAGGTCGAGGCCTCCGAGTCTCGCTGCCTGAGTTCGCAGTCGGGCAGTGGGGATTTGCGCGAATGATGCGCGCTGGTCAAAGTGTGAGTGCTCCTTTCACTGCTCATGTGGCGGATGGAGTGGGTTCCTGACGGGGTCGGGTTTGGCGACTTCGCGCCCCGTCGGGAGCCCTTCGTGCGGGCGATCACTGCCGCTCCTCGGGCGGGATCGCGACGACGATGTACGCGATCGGTCCGAACTCGCGGCGCGCGTTGAAGTAGCCCTGGCCGAGGTCCTCCGTCGGTACGCCGAGCGGATCAGCGACGGACAGCACTCCCTCTCGCCGACCGGCGGAGTCGGATGCGTCGACCAGGACGGCGACGGATGCACGGCGCGGTACGACGACCGCGGGGTTGTCTGTCAGGAAGTCGACCAGCTCCCGCAGACCGGCCAGGAACGCGGCACGGTCACCGGAGCGGATGACGTATGCGGACACGGGATGTACCCCTCTCGGGTCGACGGGTGCTTTCAGAAGCGGAGTTGGCCGAGGAAGCCGTTCACGCCGTCGAGGAAGGCCTGAGCGAACGGCGCGGCCACGGTCTTGGAGAGCAGGAAGCCGAAGGCTCCGCAGAGCAGCGCGTCGACCCACCGCAGGTACCGGATGCGGAGAAGGAACCAGATCAACAGGCCGAGCAGCAGGACGGCGGACATGGACACCAGCACGGCGGGCCCCTTTCACGGCGCTTCGACGTGCAGTTCGGACAGGATGGGAGTCAGGTGCGCGTACTCGGCGGCGACGGCTTCCGCCTCTGCCTCCGTGATCAGGTGCGACCGGGCCCGCTCCCAGCCGTCACCGGAGGCGAGGACGGCCGTGCCGGCCTGCTCCGGGGTGATGGCCTGCGCCGCCTTCAGGGCGTCGGGATTCAGATCCCCGAGCGCCATTTCGGCCGTACCGGGGTCGGCCACGCGATGGCAGACCCGGCCGCCGAGCTGTGCCCGCAGTGCGGTCACACCGGGCCCCAGGTCGGAGCCGACACGTTGGCCGGCGACGACGAGGAACACCCCGAGGGCTGCACCGAGTTGGGCAAGTCGGATCAGCGCCGTACCGGCCGCCTGAGCTTCGTCCTTCTCGTTCCGGTTCGCGACGAGGAACAGTTCCGCGAGCTCATCGACGATCACGACGACGGGGACCGGGCGTTCCTTGTCCGGCAGACCCCAGATGTTGCGCACGCGAGCCGTCCGGCAGACGGTCATGCGGTCGAGGGTCAGGTCTACGAGCGCGGCCAGTAGCCGGACTGCCTGTTCACGGTTGGTCGCGAGGGCGGACAACCGCGGTTCGTAGAGGGACAGTTCCATGCCGCCCTTGCAGTCGATGCCGACGAGAGCGACAGGTTGCGGAGCCAGCCCCGCGACGAGGGCGTTGATCAGCGTGGACTTGCCGGAGCGGGTGGCGCCCACGATCAGCCAGTGCGGCACGCGCCTCAGATCGAGCACCCACGCGGCACCGGTCTCCAGCGCGCCCACGGTCACCCGGAGCAGATGGCCAGGGCCCCGCTGCTTCGGTATCCGCGGAGCGGCCAACGGGTCGGCGGCCGAGGCGACGATCCGTACGATCCCCGGCTTCCAGGAGGTCACCCGCACCGCGTGAACCTGCCAGTCCTCCGCCATGGCGGGCGCAGCCTTGACGAAGTCCTCAGGCACCTGGCCCGGTAACAGCCGTACCAGTAGCACGAAGCCGCCGGAGGTCGGGCGTATGAGCCCGCGACGCGGCACCCGCGGCTGAGGCGGTGGCGCCCCGTTGCCGACGAGTCCGGACACGACCGTCAGCGCCGGTCGCCGGCTGACGGCGAGCCCACACCCGGCCATCAGCTGCCGCCAGGCCCACATGACCCGGAAGGCGGCGGCCGGGAAGCCGAGTAACAGCCACCAGGCAACGGGGTAGCGGCGGCGCAGGGCCGGGCCCGCCAGGAGCAGGCCCGACACCAGCACTGCGGCCACCACCAGAACCCAACTCGGCCCGGACGCACCGGCCGAAGTGGTGGAGGCCAGGTTCATCACTGCGCGGCCCCCTTACCCGCCGGGGCGGGAGCGTTCAGGGGCCGGATCTCCGCGGCACGGAACGCGATCCCGTGCCGCCCCTCGTTCTCCCACGGCGTGGCGACCAGGTCCCGCACGGCCACCGGCATGCCGAGCTGCACGCCGCTCGGTTCACCGGCCACGCTCACATTCACGACGTTCGCCGACGCCCCGGCCATCAGGCAGAGCCCGACTTGGTACATCGTCTTGCCGGTCTCGCGGTCGACGCGAAGCTGACCGGTCTCTCGGTTGGCGACCCGCGGAGCCGGGGGTACGGCGCAGATGATCCCCGTGTACTTCGCGGTGTCGATCGGAAGGCTTGCCACTTTTCGGATCTCCTCTTCTCTGGCACCCGAAGGCCGATCCTCCGGGCTGCTAGACCACCCGTAGTACGGGTGACGCAGACAAGAGTGCAACCCGTAGTACGGGTTGTCAACCGACCTTGCGATGCGAGAAGCTGTGCACGCCTGTAAACAAACCGTCTACGACGACGCACAGCCGCAAAGACCACGGCCACGGAGGGCCCGCATGCCGCCGAAGAACACGCAGCCGAAGTATCGGCAGATCGCCGACTACCTGCGCGATGGCATCCTGGACGGCACCTTCCCGGCCGGCCAACCGCTCCCGTCCGAGGAGGCGTTGGCGAAGCAGTTCGGCGTGACGCGTCCCACAGTCCGTCAGGGTCTCTCCGAGCTACGGGCATCCGGTCTCGTCGAGGCCATCATGGGCCGCGGCACCTTCGCTCGCTCCCCCCACAGCCGCCCGAGCCATACGCGCCCGCGCGGCGTACGCCGGGCCCCCGACGGCCGTTACGTCGAGGCCGACGGCATCCGCTGGACAGACGCCGAGCCCCCTGTAGCCACCCGCACCGACGCCCCGTTGGCTCTGGCGGACCTACTCCGTATCCCGCCGGGCGAGCCGATGTTCACGTACGACGCCCTACAGACGGCAGACCACGGCCGTCTCCGCCAACTCCACAGGACGTACGTACCGTTCTCCGTCTTGATCGACACCAAGTACGAGGAGGAGGCACCACCGCCCGCGCCGGAGCTCTACAGCGCCCTCACCGGCCTAGGCCACGCCCTGCACTTCACGGAGTACGTCCGCACCCGGATGCCTTTGCCGGACCAAGCCCAGGCCCTCCGACTCGCGGACGGGGTGCCCCTCATGCACGTCATCCGTGTGACGCTCGCGGAGGCAGACAAGCCATTGGCTCTAGAAGAGTTCCACCTGCCGGGCGACGAGTTGGAACTGTCCTTCAAGCTGTAGCTGAGCCCCGGTTGGCTCAGAATTTCCTCACGTAATCAAGGCCCGCGCACGGCGCGGGCGCGCGCCGCCTCTGCGGCGCGGCCTGCCTCCTGTCTGCGCCCCGGCTGGCCGCGCCCGGCGGCGCGCTCGGCGGCGCGCTCGGCGGCGCGCTCGGCGGCTGCAGGCATGAAATGGGAAACACCCACTGTGGCTGGGCCGGTCGGCTCCACGGCTTTAGGCAGCCAATTTGGCGCGAGCCTCGAAGATCACGGCCCAAGATCGGGCACTAACGGGCAGGCTCACAAACCTGCCCGATCCGCTGGCTAGCGTAATGGGCCATGATCACTCGCGCCAAATCAGCTCCAGCCCAAAGCCACTCCGCCGACCTCGCGTGTCTCAAATCCGCAGTGATTCGCTAAAACTCCATCTCATCAATACGATTCTCGAGCTGCGAGCAGAGAGCGTCAATGCTGCTTGCACGCCTAGGGTGCAAGGCAGAGCCAGGATTCGCAACCACGAGCCTCGACACTAGCATTTTCACCTGCGTGCCCACGCTTGTGTCATAGACCTTACCCTGCGACCGAAAAGCAGCCTCCATTCGGTCACCCCACTTACTCTTTTCTCTCTTAAATTCCGGCACGTCCAACGAAACACCAAATGCTTTGGAGACCTCATCCTTATACAGCTCGACGTTCAGAGTATCTTCGAATTCGGACTCCTTCATGGAAGGAACTATAGTATAGGTCTCCTCTTTGGGGGAAAGCAGACCTGCATCGCGCGCCTTCCTTCCGGCCATCAACCCAGCGTCGTCATGATCCAACAGGACATGATATTGGCAAAGTTGCTGTCGCAATCCGTCCAGCTTGGGCAGCAGATTGGAGGCCCCCTTCAAGTAATCCAAGGAAAGTCCACCACTAGCGATAAATGTCCTGAGCTTTGCGCTTTTGTTTGCGATCAGAGCCTCAAGTGAATGGCGATCCGTAAGTCCCTCAACAATCAGCACAAGGGCAGCTTGTGCGAGGTTGTCCGAAGTTCTTACTCCTAGAACATCACGCAGTTCATTTAGCGTTTTCGCTGGTGCAGCCTTACTGCCCCGTACGATGACGTTATTGGATAGCTTGAACCTGTCCACCAGTAGCGGACTATGGGTCGTGTAAATCACCTGCTGCTTCGATGCGATTTCGTTCACGACCTGGCGCACCCTGTGCACAGCGCTCGGATGCAGATGCGCTTCCGGCTCCTCAATAGCCAGGATCAACGAACGTCTCCCGCTGTCGGCCACCTTCCGCGCCATGGCCAAAGCCGCCAGGCTCTGTACACCATCACCCTTGTGCCTTAGGTCGGTCTCAGCGCCATCATCAATGAGCACCCTTGTCTCGTCGATTAGTCCGTCAAGGATACCGCCTTCAGTTACTTGAATGCGAACGTCAGCTATGTCCGGGATGAAATCTTTGAGGGTCTCGCGCAATTCGATTGCCAGCGGCTTCATGGCATCAGTCACGGCGACTGAAAGTTGACGCACAAGACTCTCGTATTGTTCGGCATCGAGAGCTTCAGTGATGCGGTCACGCAACATTTCTCGGATGACCTCTGTAGCATCAGCGGCAGTTCTAACCGAGCCGACGTATTCGATACGAAGGCGGCGACCAACAAAGCTCGCCACTTGCCCAGATTTCCGGTTTAGCGTTTCCTTGCCTGGCCCCTGCTTACGGACGGTGAAATCTACATACTTGTTGACCGTTAGGCGAATCGGAAGTTCCGTTTTGAGGCTGACTCCAATCTGACTCTTGAAGAGAGCCTTTTCTGTATCATCCAACTCAAACCAAAAATCAATTATCGTACTACCATTCGGAGTCTTCTCCTGAAGATCTTTCGGGTAGTCTTCAAACCAGTCGTAATATTGCCTGCTGGAAAGCCGCGTGCTGGGCGAGTTAGTTCTGGCGGATCCCATCAGTCCGAAACGGCGCAGTATTCGCATGCCCATAACAGCCGCTCGGAGAATGTTAGACTTCCCCTCATTGTTAGGACCGACCAGAACCGCCAACTCTCCGAAGTTGAGGCGCGGGGTCTGTTTGATGGATCGGTAATTCTTTACCGACAGTCCTGAAAGCTGCACTTTCGTAGCCCCTTTGCCCGTGCGGCGGTTGTGATGCTCAATCTTATCGGCGCCCTACGAGCCATACGTTGCTTTTCTTGTAGTTCGTCCGCGTCGGTTACGTGGCGCAACGCTGTGCTATCCGGTGCTGTTCGAGTGCCAAGCCACCGTCCAAAAACCCCGTGTACGCGAGCGCCCTCCCGGGCCGTCCTCGGGCCGTGGCAGGGCGCTCAACAATGACCAGCGTCGACAGCTGCCGACAGCTCGGCAGCAGGTCAGAGCGCTGATCGATTAGGCAGCCGCAGGTCACGGCTGCCGATGATCAGTTGTGGCTGGCTGGGCCAGCGACCTTGGGCAACCAGGTTGGCTGAAGGCTTGTCGTCGGCCTCGGAGGCGACACGACTCAGGGAGCAGGTGGCTGAGGCCGGTGGGGGCTCAGCGAGGCATACGCGCGCCTGACCGGTCAACGCACCCGCCGCCGTGGCTGATTGTCGTCGGCTGAGGCTCGTTGGGGTACTCCGCATGACCGTTGAAGCCCCCGCCTGTCCCAAGTGCAGCCAATCCATGCAGTTCGGCGGCTTCGTGCTCTGCAAGCGGGAGGATGACGGCCGGCGGACTTGTCGGGCGCTGTGGCGGTGTGCCGGTCGGCATGTCTGGTGGGGCTGGGCTGACCGGCCGGATGAGCCGTTGGAGGTCTGCCCCTTCCCGAAGCTGGACGTCTGACATCCACGAGTGACATCAACGGCAGCGGACGCCGGCGGCAATCGGCGGTCGTGTGCGACACCGGGCCCCGCCGGAGCTGGACGAGCACGAACTTGTAAAGCGGTGGTCACGTATAGAGGGCCGGAGGGCAGCGACGGCAACGAGCGCAGACGACGACACCCGACGGTCTGTCACGGAAGCCCCACGGATCCGCTGGCCCAGCCAACTGGGATATGCCCGCATCTTCTAAGCGCCATCTGTGCACCATCGCCGCAGATGAGAGAAAAAGTCAGCCAAGGTCCGGCGCCCAGCCAAGTTCCTAGGTGCTCAGCTCAGTTCGAGGAATTACCACCACGCTCAAATAGATCCAGTTGCCCGTCTGGCACATCTATTCCTTTAGGTGTCGGCCGGGCCCCATAGTCCGCAATGGACCCCATAGTCTGAATCACTGTCGCGTGGTAAAGCCAGCTCAGATTGCCTTCTTTTTCGAGGGTTCCGCTGACCTGAAGCGCAAGCTCTTCCTCGTGAGCACGAATAGCTTCATGGTAGTCTTCTTCGTCCCTGAGTCGGACGCGTACTTTACGCGGGGATCCAGGAAGAAGAGATTCGATTCCGAAAACGCCAGGGCTACCCACATTCTTCTTGGTCAGCAAGTGGACCCTACCAACCATAGTAACGACCTGAGTGCCCTGATCCTCGGAGAGTTGGACTGCAGCCCTACTTAACGGCTCCACGTCATCACTGGTGAACTCGAAATGTGAAGGCAAAGAAGGAGCTGGAGCGCTGGAGTCCCACTCGATCGAGATATCAGCAGCGTCTGCATGACTAGCCATGCCTAGAACCGCATTGGTCATCTCATAGGAGACTCCACGACTCACACCGTCCTCAAAACCAGAAAGGGAGCTACTGGTGCGGTAGTGCTCTAGCGCTTCAACGGTGGCTTCGAGGGCCCTAACCACTGCTTGATTTACTGCACGGACGGGCGCTGCACCCACTTCCGGAATAATCGCTGCGCCACCTTCCCTACCGGAAGCGAGCGACACGTAGCCGTTTGGCGGAGCGTAGGCCGTCACGATGTAGCTACCCGGAGCCGTCTGCCCCATCAGCACTTGGTCAAGGTACCTTCCAGCAAAACGGCCATTACGATTTACGAAGTGACGCCCCGGACTGACGTAGGACTTGGCGCCTGCGATCAGCGTTTTCCTCGCCGACTCGATTAGCGCCTCTCCACTTCGCCATTCAATGAGACCGCTCGGGGCCGAAGATTCCTTTCGAAACCGAAATTCATCCGAAGCTTCGACGGCGAGGCGCGGATAGATTGAGCGCGCCCACAGCTCGCGATCTTGGGAAATCTGCAGCAAGGCCGCGCGCAACAGTTCAGAGAACTCGGGGGCGGAATTATCTAAGGGGATGACGAGGCTCGACTTCCCGAGACCCGATGAGCTTCCCCCTGGCGGAAGGAAACGTTTATAAAGTCCCCGGCGTCCACCCACCTGTTGCCAGCCAACTTCTGTCAGCAGCGCTCCTAGGCGTTCAGGATCGACGTGAGCGGGGATCGTGACGTTATTCATGCAGCGACTCACCCCTATCGATCCTGTCAAGAATCGAATTTAAAGATTTAGCGTCTAAAAGGTTCCTCGTTGGGATACGCACCGTGGGCTTCTGAACATGCGACGGAGCCTGCACTCCCTCCAGGTATACCCAGTAGCAGCTTCGCCTAGTCAGCAGCCCATCGTGATTTGCCGTAGTCCAGTCGGCTTGGCGCGGCGACATCGTCATAACGATCAGGATGGCCTTGTTGTTCTTCCTCGGCTTCACCATGTGATCGAAGTACTTGCGCTTCGTGAACTGGTAACTGAAGAAATCCTTGCTGCCATCCGGACACGTGGTCGTGGTGCTCTTGAGCTGGGCGAACACCATGGACTCTTCTTCAAGCGCTGAACGCGGAGGGCGAATCAACTGGACATCGGCGCCCCAGTAGTCCTTGTCCACCGTCTCCATCGTGCAGCCTGCCGTCGCCGCCACGCTCGCGACGTATCCCTCTTGGAGTTGCTCCATCATGCCGGTGAAAGTCAGCGGGTCGACAGGTTCGATGTTGCTCCTGCGCGGCTCGCTCGCTCCTGCGGCATCGACTAACTCGACCATAGGCAGTGCCCCCACCCCTCAGCCAACTTGACGAGGCTAGATCAACATGACAACCGAGCGGAAGACGTTCGACGAGCACCGAGGTGGAGTGGGGGCTTCCGGTTCAATGGCGTTGCCGCGCTCAGTGATACCTCCGTTGGGGGGCCAGAAAGAGCAGCCGTTGCCGGACCGGCATGGACGCGCCTGGACGGTGAATGCCGGAAGGCGCAGATCATCAGCCATGTTTGCCACGTTAGGGGGGTGAGTGATCGCGTTCGGACGAAGAGGGCGGCGTGCCAGACGCGTGCCAGGTTGCACGGGGAACAACGGGGAACAAGGGGGAATCGAGCGGCGGGCCACCAGGCCATCAGCGCCCTTGGCCGCAGGTCAGCAGGGCAACCGGGGCTAGGAGACACGAGCTTCCCAAGCTGATGGCTCAGGCAGTGTGCTCACGGACCAGTCGTCCCAGCTTCTCCGGTCGACGACGCCTCGGCAGCGTGGCTGAGGCCAGTGGGACCGCGGCGAGGCACACGCGCGCCTGATCAGTTGGCAAACCCGCCATCGTGGCTGACTGTCGTCGGTTGAGGCACAAACGACTTGAGTCCACGATGCACCGTGCCGTCCGGCATAGGTGACGTTCCTGCCCTGCGTGATTCTGCGATGTGGAAGGGGAATGCAGCCCTGTGGCGGAGTAGGGCCAGGGGAGGGGTAGACAGGTGGCGCAGCGGGGCAGCGGCCGAGGTAGCGATTATCAGCGGCAGCAGCAAGCGTTACGACGTGCCCAGGAGCAACAGGCACGACAAGCGGAGCGGGAGCGCAAGGCCGCTGAGACAGCCAGCAAGCGGCAGGAGCGCGAGCGTAAAGCCGCATATCAGGAGCAGCAGGCAGAGCAGGCGCAGGTGCGCACGATCGGGGTCGAGCACGAGGTCGAGCAGCTCGGGCAGTTGCTCCGTGACGCGTTGGTGGGGGATCCGCCCACGACCTTCGAGCGCCGGCGGAGGACGCACACGCCAACAGAGTTAGACGAGCGTCCCTGGTCCCGTCCGGAGCCTTCGCCGCGCTGGGAGGAGTTCGCGCCACCGGAGCCTGGCGGTCTAGCTGCTGTCCTGGGTCTTGGAAGGAAGCGCTATGAAGCTGAAGTTGCCGAAGCGCGTGTGCGGTTCGGCGAGGCACAAGAGCGCCACAGGCGGGCCGAGGAGAAGCGGCTGGCAACGCTGGAGCGCAAGCGTGCCGAGCATCGCGAGGCCGAAGCGCAAGCCCTTGACGAGGTGGCGACTTTCAACGGGAAGTTGGACGAGGAGCGCGAGGCGTACAGGGCCGGGGAGCCCGCGGCGGTCGAGGCTCATCTAGGGGCTGTTCTGGATGCGTCGAAGTACCCATTGGGCTTCCTCCACGAGCATCGGATCGCCTTTCGACCTGCCACTGGTGACGTACTCGTTGAGATCCACTTGCCGCCTGAGGCAATCGTGCCTACTGCGCGGGGCTACCGGTACGTGAAGAACAGAGACGAGACGACCGTGCTGCCTCGTCCAGAGAAGGAGCGCAAGGAGATCTACGCCACCGTCCTGGCACAAGTAGCTCTGAGGACAGTGCATGAGGTCCTGACGAGCGATCCAGACCGGATCGTCAATGGCGTGATCCTGAACGGCCACGTGAGAACCATCGACCGGGCCACCGGTCAAGAGGTCTCACCCTGTCTGGTGACGCTCAGCGCCAGCAGGGAGCAGTTTGGGAAGCTCCGTCTCAGCCAGGTTGATCCAGCGCAGTGCCTCAGGGGACTCAATGCTCTGGTGTCTCCCAACCCCTACGATCTCGAACCGATCCGCCCCATCGTCGAGTTCGACCTGTCGAAGTACCGGCTCATGGACAGCATGGATGTAGTCGCCGGCCTGGACAGCAGGCCCGTGCTGGTGAAGTTGACGCCCACCGAGTTCGAGCACCTGATTCGCCAACTGTTCGAGGCGATCGGCATGGAGGCATGGAACACCCAAGCGTCAAAGGACGAGGGCGTTGACGCGGTGGCCGTAAGCAAGGACCCGGTCTTCAACGGTGAGTGCATCATTCAGGCGAAGCGCTACAGCAAGCTCGTGGGTGTTGAGTCCGTCCAGGCGCTCGCAGGAGTGGTCGAGCACAAGCGTGCTGCCAAGGGGATTCTGATCACCACATCGTGGTTCGGCAGGGCCAGCCACGACTTTGCCCGCCAACATGGCAGGCTCCAGCTCATCGAAGGACCGGAACTCAAGTACCTGATCAAGGAACACCTGGGCAAGGATGTGATCCCGGGCCCGGTGCCCCCGAAGAGACGCCCCTCGCGCTGAGGCTGGCGGGCCGCCCACTCAGACCAAGGAGCTGGGCCGTGCCTGGGCCGTCCGAGGTCGCTCGACAGTGACCGAAGATGACCAACGACGACTATCAGGCGCGCGAGTTCACCGCTCTTGACCAGCAAAAACCCAGCTCACCAAGATCCCCGGCAACACCCAGGGCAAGAAGACAGTTCTTGACTAGCCCATGGGCTCGGTGAGCTGGCACGTCTGGCGGAGACGGTCGGCCAAGCTGTATCGCGCGCGCCCTAGTCCAGTCAGTCACTGCGCTTCTGGCGAGCAATGGAACACCGACAGGTGACCTCCCGGCCGAGAGTTCGGGACGAAGAGGTCGTGCCAGAACCGTGCCAGGTTATGCGGGGAAGCAGGGGGAATCGCGCGGACCAGATCCTCAGACGATCAGATGTCGAAGCCGCTCCACCGCAGGTCGGTCCAACAATCGCTCGTATAACCATAGCCTCACCACCATGCGCGCTATCCACGACACTCACCAGCACACCATGGCTCCCACCTGCCGCAGCGTGACCACAGCGTGAATGGACACCGCAGCCAACGGTTGATGTCACTCAGAGGGGTGACTTCCGAGTGCAGGGCGCGAATACCTGTGATCATATGATCCATCAGGAGCACTGATACGTAGGGTGGATATGGTGGAAAGCGGTCGCCAAAGCAATGATGAACGAATCACTGTCCGCATGCTTGAAGCTCTTCCAGAGTGGAGGCAGCGCGCAGTTGAGACAGTCGAACTGACAAGCGCACTTTGGGCGCGGCATGTTCGAGAGATTCACGTGAGACCGTTGGCGACTTGTCTAGATGATTTTACACAGAAGGATAAGAGATACTCTACTCTGTTAAAGTCTCCAAAAAAGCGAAGTGTTGAGGTAACCCTTCCTGTTGGATATCTCCCGAGAGTACCTATCCTTGACCTCCGTGTCACGGTCGCCGGCAAGCAGGTATATCGAATCCCTCTAGAGGAAGGTGCTCGACTCCAGGGCCTCTACGTGAAGCGCCTGGGGCGTTCCATCGGGTTGAATATTGACGACCGTCTAGTCGATTTCTTGGCCGCCCTTTTCTATACTCCTTCTCGTGGATACAAAGAACTTTGGGAAGAATGCAACTGTTCAACATTCTGGAAGCTTGCAAAGTGGATCCGGCACGGAAAATTCTCGGCGAGGGAAAGAGACGCGGTATGGGAGTACCTGACGAGCAAGGATCATGTGACCGGGCGTCCAATTCTGGGATTTGACGTCTCGCGAGAAGCGTACAACCAATGGGGACGACTTTGTGAGGAGATCGGGAGGATTGTCCGACGTCTTGAGCCCACGGATTACTTGAGCGCCCCTGAAAATCCTCTGATCGCACTCCCGCACTATGCGGAGGAACTACGAAAACTGAAGAACAAACAGCTGACGGAGGAAATGATCACTGGAATTTTGGGAGAGCTGACCGCCGCTCTGTCGAGTGCGGAGAGAATTGCCTTCTTGCGTCGCGGGGAGACCAAGGAGAGCGTCGTCCTCCTGCGTCGGGAGGAGGGTTTTACCTTCTCGCGCCGCGGGGAGGCCGAGGAGGGCGTCGTCCTCCCGCGCCATGAGGACGCCGAGGAGGGCATCGTCTTCCTGCGCCGCGAGGATGATGACAGTAAAGAGGCCGCCCGTAGATTTCTCCAGGAATACGCGATCTGCGGATTTCGATGGATGGTTTTCGTGAAGTGTGAAGTGCCCCGCGATGAGCCATTCATTGTCATGATGGAAGAGACGCGGCCACTCCATTTCACAACAAAAAGAGCCAAAGAGCCTGCCCGGGCGGAATATCTTCCGACAGTGAAACATCACCTCCGCGCGAAATATACGGCGTGGAAGATGATCTCATTCAATGATGCTGAAACGAATCATCTAAGCATTCGGGTCCCGGATACTGCTGCGAGGTTCCACCATTTTTGGTGGTCACAAGATAATGAAGTCCTCGGCGATAAGTGCGACCCAGTCAAGGCAATCCCGGACGAAGAGCAAAAGGAGGGTGATCTTTACCTAAGGCATGATTCGACGCCAGATCGTGCCAGTCGAATCTGGGTCAAATGCCATCTGCGCCTAAACAGGAATATGGCGTGGATGTTCCGACTCACCGCTATGGTCACGTTCGCTAGCGTGGGAATCCTATGGGTGCGTGGATTGCACGAAGAGCCGTCGACTAGGCCGAATCAAGGAGTAGCTGCGGAAGATGCTGCCGTACTTCTGATTCCAGTGGCATTTTCCGCGGCTATTCTCCTTGCGAGAGATGAATCAACGCTTGGCATGTACCTTCGGAAACGTGGACAATATGTCCTGGCTGGCTTGCTGTTTCTTCTTCTTGCTTCGGCTTCTTTCTTCTACTTCATTCATCACATTGCACCTCATGTAGGTAAATGACGCGTCAGTGCCCTCACACGGCGGCTGGGACCACTCCGCTTCAGCCCCACAGGCCCGGCCGTCACGGGCCGCTCTGGTAGGTGGCGTCGCAGGGTGCGAGCTGCCCGACCTGTTGTCCTGCCGGTCGTCCGGGCTGCGGCGCTGGGGCGCCGGTCCCGGCCGACCGGCAGGACAACGAACCGCTGAGGGACCCAGTTCAAGCCGCGGGCGCTTCCCGACGAGGAGACAGAGGCATGCCTGCCGTCGTGTCTCTTGATTCCGCGTTCAGACCGGCCACAATCAGACTCGCCAGGAGCTCAGCCGCCTCAGGACGAACGGCCCCGAGCTGGACCAGCCCGTCACCGAAAACGTTGACGTCGGCGACAAGGCCGGGGAAGTCCGAGTCCAGCCCGAGCAACACAAGCTGCTCGGCCAGGGCGCCGGCGCTTTGTCGTGCGCGGTTCCAGCCGGGCACGTAGGGCACGCCCGGCGCCAGGTTCTCCGCTCGTTTGGCCACTACTCCGCGCCGGTCAGTCATGATGTCAGGCCCTTCCCTGGTGTTCTTCGGCGACGGTCGGTTCGGCACCGTCGTCGTTACGGTCTCGGCCGAAGCCGCTCGCGAGTGCCAGGCGCAGGAGTTCTGCAACACGCTCGGCCGTGGCGGGGGACACTCGGCCCAGATCTACAAGGCCGTGTCCGAAGGCGTTCAAGTCCGCGCGCAGGTAGGGGAAGTCCTTCTCCAGGCCGGCTCGGACGAGGACGTCTCGCAGTGCGGTGGTCGCGTTTCGGGCCGCGTACCAGCCGTCGCTATCAAGCGGTGACCACGCGGCAGCGTCGCGCCCGTCGGTCGGCTCAGTCGGCATCCGTGCTCGTCTCCTCGGAGAGCGCGGCGACCGCCGCGTACGGCGTCGGGTACTGCTCGTCGAAGCGGTCGATCCTTGCCAAGAGTTCCGCGGAGGCGACCAGCGCAGTGGCCAGGGCGACGGGGCGCAGCGGATTGGCTTCCGGTCGACGCGTAGGCGCGCGGAGCCACTGATAGCGGTCATCGGCCAGCGGGATGGGGCCCGGCACGACGACGGCACAGTCCTTGCTCAGATACCGATACGGCGGCGGCGAGGACGTTTCACGTTCGAGGTAGTGCGTGAAGGTCTCGCAGCTCTGCGAGGAGAGGAAGAATCCGACTCGCTGTGCCTTGCGGTCGATAACCGTTGGTCCGAACGGCATCGCACTCCGCAAGAGGCGATCGAACATCTCCATCCCGAGTCGCTGTTCCACGCTCAGCACGTCGAAGTAGCGGCCGGTCGGCAGCAGGCACGGCATGCGGGGATCGTCCGCCCACACCTGCCGGCACTCGACGGGGTTGTCTGCGGCCGCCGACAGCCATTCCATGCCGCTCCTGGTCATCCTCTGCACGCCATCTCACCTCGGTCGAGACTGGGTTGCGGCCGCAATGCCGCCCTGTGTCCAGGCTCGGGGCCACCACCCTGGCCAGGGCAGATGACGAGAGGTGACGGGGGATGACGGGTCAGGCGTGGACGCGTCATCCCCCGTCACCGATCAACAACCCTCGATCTACGGTTACTTGCAGCGCGCGGCGCGTACATTCGATCGTGAGGCCAAAGAGTCGTGCGCCCCATAAGTCGCACCCGTGCTCAGGTGGGGAGGGAACGGTCACGTCTTCGCTGGAGCCGATCAGCGTTCGCTTACGGCAAGCCCGTACGGGCCGGGGCTGGAGTCAGCCGAGGTTGGTACGCGAGCTGCGTCAGGTTGCGCTCCGCCGCGGCCACCAACTCCCGTCAGACGCCAGCGTGAAGCGTCGTATCGCCAGTTGGGAGAACGGCCACAGTGCGCCGGACGACTTCTACGGTCCGTTGCTGTGCGAGGCGTACGACCTCAGCGCCGCCGAGTTGGGGCTGAACCACGAGGGCGAGCGGGACACCGGGCTCTTGGACGCCAGCTATCCGGCGAGCCCCGAAGGCGCGATCGATACCGTCGGTCAGCTGTGGCGCGCTGACCTCAACCGGTATGAACCCCTGCTGCAGGCCGATCCCTCCGAGCCCGCGTGGAACGAAGCCTCGCTCCGCTGGTTGGTTGCACCCGAGCCGGCCGTTCCTCGGCAGCGTCGAGACGGAATGCGCGTCGGCTTCGGAGATGTCGCCGCCGTCAAGACCACGGCGGACATGTTCGCCGAGTTGGACGACAGGTTCGGAGGCGACCATGCCCGGCACGCAGCCGTTCAGTACCTCAGCACTGAAGTGACG
Source organism: Streptomyces sp. NPDC006476 (assembly GCF_040612015.1). Classification (NCBI taxonomy): domain Bacteria; kingdom Bacillati; phylum Actinomycetota; class Actinomycetes; order Kitasatosporales; family Streptomycetaceae; genus Streptomyces; species Streptomyces sp. NPDC006476. Next base: position 122,936 of record NZ_JBEXPK010000024.1, read on the forward strand.
CCACTCCTACGTGGGCAGTACACCGAGCAGGTGGGGCGAGCTCTGTTTTCCACCGTGGCAGAGGCGACCCTCCTGGCCGGGTGGATGTCGTACGACGCTTGCCGACATGGCCTGGCGCAGCGGTACTTCCTCCAGGCCCTCCGGTTGGCCCAGGATGCGAACGACCGTCGGCTCGCCGGAAGCATCCTGTCTGCCATGAGCCACCAGGCGACGTTCCTCGGTCGTTACACGCAGGCCGCGACGCTTGCCCGCGCGGCGCTCATGGGCATCTCCCCCGTGGCCACGCCGACACTGCGTGCCCAGTTCCACGCCATGGAGGCTCGCGCACTTGCCCGCACCGGCGACGTACGGGCATGCGAAGCGGCCCTGACCGCAGCCACGAAAGCGCTGGAGAGCCGGAACAGCGACGACGAGCCCGAATGGATCAGCTACTTCGACGAAGCTGAACTTGCTGCCGAGGCCGCCCACTGCTTCCGCGACGTCAACAGCGCCCGAAAGGCCGTTGCCCACGCCGAGAACGCCATGAGCGGCAGCCATGTGCGAAGCGACTTCTTCGCGACCATGGTTCTGGCCGACGCCCACCTACGCGCCGGCGACGTCGAGGAAGCCTGCCGTGTCGCCCTTGATGCCCTCGACCTGGGCGAGCAGCTGAAGTCGGCTCGCTGCATCAGTTACCTTGCCGAGTTCCGGCAGAACCTTGCAGGCGTCGGTAGCAACAGGGACGTACAGAGCTTCAACGATCAGGTCAGAGACCACCGACTGTGGCTTGCCGCTGGCGGTCAGGCCGATTCCTGACGCGCCAACGTCTCGGTCAGAACGGGCCCCATTGGTCTCGGCCCTCACCATTCCGAAGGGACCCCACTCGCCGAGCAAACTCGGCGGCGGCCCGGTCGCTGCTCGTGACCTGGTGCCCGAGCCAGGCCACCATCATCAGTTCACGCAGGTCCGCCAGGGTCTCGTACCCGGGCCAGTTCATCAGGTCGAAGCCGTACCGGTGCACGAACTCTGCGTACTCTGCCTTGCTGTGCCACGCATACCGCTCGTAGAACATCGCTGTCTGGACTAGGTCCCACTCGCGTGGTGCCAGTGCGAAGCCATCCAGGTCGATCAGCACCGCGTGCCCGTCTCGGTGGCGGAGGATGTTCCCGATGCTCGCATCACCGTGGATCATGCCGAAGGGAAGGACGAAGTCCAGCCGGTCGTAGTCCTTACCGAGGCTCGATGCTCGTTCTTCGAGGAACGTTCGGTCCTCCGCCGAGATGCCGTCCAGCCCTTCGAGGGATGCCGCCACCTTGGCCAGCGGGTCGTAGTACGGCAGGTGCAGAGACTCGGGTTCTTCCAGCCAGTGCAAGCGACGGAGGAGATCCGCGAGCTCCCCGACCGTCCCGTACTCCTCGTTCTCCTGGACGCTCTCCCAGACCGTCACCACGAGGCCGCCGACGACGAGCGGTTGGGTGACCGACGCCGGCACGCGCATGGCCGGGAAGTCCTGCGTCTCAAGCCACCGGGCCACGGTCACGGCCCGCTCCATCTCCGCGACCACCGCCCGATCACGCGCGATGCGGACGATGACCGGTAAGGACGCCAGGCGGTAGACCGCGTTCGAACCCAACCGCAGCAACTCGGCGCCGCGGGAGTCGAGTCCGGCCGTCGCGCATGCTTCCCGGAGAACGGGCTCCAGGCCCTCCGCCGTGAACTCCGTGCCGCCGTCCGGTCCCTCGTTGCTGCCCGAGATCATGCTTCGACCATACGGGCGGCACCGACCGCCCGACAGGCCGCCCACGTAATAGGGACGTAATGATCTTCGTCAGCAGCGACCGCGGCCACCCCTCCCCCGCAGGTCAGCACCCCAACAGCGCAACGGTCTCTGATGGGCTCCGGAGCCGTGTGCGCAGGTTCGAATCCTGCCGGGGGCACTCGCCGGTCACAGACTCAAAACTACGGTCTGACCAGGGCGGATGCCGACAGAAAAGGGCGGGAGTCAGTCTCACTGACTCCCGCCCTTTCTCACTGTCTCTCACGGCTCGTGTGTGAGGGGCGTGTGAGTCACACACAGGCAGTGGGGCCGCTGGACTACCGCCCCGAAGGGGCTTTCCTTCATATTTGGAGGCGGCCTCGGCCCGGAGGTTGCCAGAATGTCCGTCATGGCACGCAAGCAAGCACCCGCATACGCCTGGCCCACTCACCTAGTCCGGCCGCAGGCAGGCCAGCGCCTTGTCTATCTGGACCTCAACCACTGGATCAGCCTAGCCAAAGCCGCTACGGGACACAGGACCGGGGAGATCTATCGGCCGGCGCTCACTGCGGTGCAAGAAGCTGCCAGCTCCGGGAAGTACCTCTTCCCCCTCTCCCTGACCCACTACATGGAGATGGCAGGAATCCAGGACCCGCGCCAGCGAGGCGATATCGCTGACGTGATGGAGGATCTGTCCGGGTTCACCACCCTGCTCACCAACTCTCACATCGCGCGGCTAGAGGTCGAAGCGGCACTAGATCGCATCTTTTCCGTCGACTCGCCGCACATTGCCGACCTCAACCTACTAGGGCACGGCATTGGTCACACCATGGGTATGCGCGGAGGCTTGTATATCCGTTCCGCCACGGGTGACGTCACCGAAGAAGCCCGCGCTGCTTGGCCGGACGGCCCCGAATCGTTTGATGCGATGCTGGCAGATGCGCGTCAACACCTAGAGCGTTCTATGTTGCGCGGACCCGCTGACGCCGAAGTGCCGGAGCTTACGGCAAACGGATGGGATCCCACCGTTGCCAAGAGGAGCGCCGAAAAGCGAGCAGAGTCGGAGCGCCAACTGGCCGAGCGGCTCGATAACGATCCGCAGTATTGGAACCGTCTACGGGACGTCGTTCAAGGTCGATACATTTCTCTCGAAATCATCGATACGCTAAACAAGGCCCTGATCGATCGCGACAAGCGAATCGAGGACGTGGTCACCGATAAAGATTCGATCAGAGCCTTCGCAGATTGCATGCCGAGCGCTGACGTCCACACAACTCTGGTAGAAGCTGCGCATCGCAACCGTGAGAAGTCATGGGAACCGAACGACGTCTTCGATATTGACGCATTGAGTGTCGCGGTGCCGTACTGCGACATCGTCGTCACCGAACGCTACGCCAGCCATGTGGTGAATGCCGCCCATCTCCCGCAAGGGATGCAAACCGAGGTGTTCCCTAGGCTCAAAGACCTAATGGAGTGGCTGGACCGACAGTGAGTGTGCAACCACTGCGGTTGCACACTCAGACGAAGGCACACCCTATTCCCAGCCCATGGCCCTTTCGATCTTCTTGTTGTCCTCCTCCTCACTGTTGTCGAGGCAGCCTGCGTAGTGGCGGTCAATGACCTCCGGCGAAGTGCCGGCGCGTCGGGCCACCTCGGCTACGGGGAGGCCTGAGCGGAGCCAGTCCGTGATGCACGTGGCCCGGCCTTCGTACGGCTTCCCTGCGAGCGGTGAGGCCACCTTGTGGGGCGGGAACGCCAGGGGGCGAGCTTCCTCCCACACACGCCAGTAGCTGGACGTGCCCACCAGACCGCCCCGCTCGTTCTGGAACACCCGGCCATCCGCCGCTGTCCCGAACTCCTTCACGTGCGCTCGGAGCATCGCCACCAGGATGGGCGGGATCGGCACCGGGCGGTCCGCCTCGGGGTCCCGCATCTTCAGCCCCCGCTTGTCGTGACGCTGGCCGGAGTCTGTCCACTTCTTTCCCGATACCGGACGTGTTTCCCGGAGGGTGAGCACGCCCCACCCCTTCTCCGGCAGGTGGCAATCGTCCAGCCGCAATGCCACGACTTCCGCCGGGCGCATCGCCGCGTAGAGGATGCACCCGAAGAACGCGACCAGGCGTCTCCCCCGGTTTCGGTGGACCGATCCCACGTACGAGACCGCTGTCAGGAACTCGCGCCCCTGTACGGCATTCATGAGGATTCGCGGGTCGATTGGGCCGCTAGCGGCAGTGGCCGGACGCTCCAATCCGGCGAGCGGGTTTTCGTCCAGATATCGCTTCTGGATCGCGTACGCCATGGCCGCGTTGAAGCAACGACGGCGACGCTTGTACGTGTCCTTGGCTGCCAACTTGCCATCAAGCTTGTAGGCGAGCCGGTAATGGACATCCTCTGCGATGCCAGATCGCTTCAGCGAGGACAGGGGGAGGGAGTTCTCCGCGAGCCATGAGCAGACCTTCTCAAGGTCCGGCGGGGGCTCCTGGTCCGCGTGAGCCGGAACGGCAACCCATCGCACGGCCCGCCGGACCGCCCGAAGTTCCGGCACGTCCGGCCTGTCCGCGAGCATCCCCAAAGCTGCCGCGGCAAGGCTGTCTGCAAACCCTTCCCGCGTCTTTGCTGCCGCAGTGCGCCAACGTCGCTTCATGAACTCGCGTGAGAACTCCCACCATGTGGGATCAGACTTTGCCTCAGCCTTTGCCGCTTCGGCCGCTCGTGCTTGCCGTATCTCCGACTCAGGGAGACCCGACTTCACGTCGAAAGCCTCGCCTTTACGCATGGCTTTCCAGAGATCCGACCGACGGCTTTCAGCTAGCGCTGTTGTGGCGAAGGTGGCATGGCAGACCTTCCCTGCGACCACCCAACGCAGTTGGTAAGGAGCCGATTTACTGGAAATCTTGCTGATCTTCCAGATACGGACGTCAGTGGAAAGGGTGAGCCCTTCAGGTTCGGCAGGGCGCTCACCATTGCGGGCGCCCTGCGGTGCGCTGGTCTTGCGGTGGGTCACGCGGCTTCCTCCAGAGCTGCAATCCAGCGCTCCAATTCCGAACGACGAATCCGCACGGCGCCGTTCGGGAGCTTGATTGCTTTCGGCCCTTTCCTCTGCTGTCGCCAGCGATAGAAGGTCGACAGTGGTACGCCGATTTCATCGATGACCTGGGAAATCGTGAGCATCTCGTCACGCGCCACGGTCAGCCTCCGATTTCGCCAGCGGAGTCGGACAGCTGGGACAGTCCCGATCCGGGCTGTCCCAACTGTTCGTGCAGGTCAGTGGGGGTATTGGGACAGTCGGACAGCTGGGACACCCCCGGCGTGCCCTGCGTCCGGGTCTCGGTGTCCGGGTAGTACCGGCCCGCGGCATCCTTGGTCAACTGTCCGTCCGCAGCCATGCGCGAGCAGGTGCGGCGGACGTTCTCGGCATCGAGCTGCGGCAGCGCAGCCACGATGTCCCGGGGGCGCGCGCCGGGGTTCTCCCGGACGTGCCGCAGGATCGCCGCACGGGTGTCACCGATGGTGTGGTCCGTGACAGGTCCATCGAGCATCTGCCAGGCACCGGAGGCGGCTTGGAACTGAAGCGCGTACTCGGCTTCGTCGACGTCGCGTCCGGTCACATGCAGGATGCCGTCCGCCTGCCCGCGTGCCCGCTTCAGGACGAGCGTGGCGTCTGCGGCTCCGGCGATGCCGTTCGTGCCGGAGACCTCTGTCAGGAAGTCGTCCGAGCCTGCCTTGCGGACGTGGTGGACGAGCACGACGGCGATGCCGTAGTGGTCGGCGATTCGCTTCGCGTAGCCGACGGCGACGTAGTCCGCGTCATAGGCGGACACGCCCTGTGGGGCGGGGCCGCGCATCTTGGCGAACACGTCGATGACGACCATCCGCGCTTCCGGGTTGCGCTCCAACCAGTTGGCGATCGCGTCGCTGCCGCCCTGCGGGAAGGGCGGGCATTCGGTGACCAACGTCAGTCCGGACGGGGCCGATTGGCCCCCGAGCATCTTGCCCATGCGGGTCTGGAGACGGCGCGGGGTGTCCTCCAAGGCGAGGTAGAGCACCGGTCCGCCGTCGACCGGCATCGTGTCGAAGGCGTGCCCGCCAGAGGCGACCGCGAGGGCGAGCCCGAGGGAGAGCCAGGACTTGCCCACCTTCGGGGGTCCGGCGAGCAGGTTGACCCCCTCGGCGAGGATGCCGGGCACGGCCCATTTCGGCTCCGGGAAGTCCGCGGCCATGAGCTGGTCGGCGGTCCAAGCCGTGCGGGGGCGTTCGCGCTTGGGCAGCTCGCGCGGGGCTGCTTGTGGGTCGCTGGGCACGGAGTACAGGTGCAGTGGGGGGATCGGGTTGGTGCTCATGCCGCGACCCTTCGGGGGCGGTTGGCTCCGGCGCGCAGGCCGGAGGCGATGGTGCGGCGTGCCTCGCGCTCGCCCTGGCCGACGCTGAGCGCCGCTTCGGCGAGCTTCTCGGTCACCGTGCGCGCGTCCAGCTCTCCCCCGGCGACCAGTTGCCCGAGAGCGACGGACGCGATGTAGAGGGCGTTGTTGTGCTCGTGCGGACCGGAGTTGGTGACGCGGGCCAACTCGCCGTTGAGCGCGGCGACCAGGAACTTGCCGCGTCGGTCGCGAGCCGTCAGCGGGACCGTGACTGGACGCTGCGGAGGCAGCGGGACGGGACGCAGCAGCTCAGCCAGCCAGCCAGGCAGCGGCGCGACCGGAGCGTCATTCGCGACCGTGTAGGGGCGCCCGGCGAAGGTGCTGCCCGCGCCGACCACGAGTCCGCCGACAGCGCGAGTATCAACCTTCCAGCCGAGCCCGCGGGCGCTGTCCCCGGCCGTGTTGCGCAGCGGCTCGCCCTCGGGGGCGGCGAAGTACAGGTGGCTGCCGCCGCTCCAGGTGCGGACCGTGTATGTCTCGGCGGGGAAGGGCTGGCCGTGGCGCTCGCAGAGCACGGCGAGCACGTCGGTGCCGTCCGTGACGCCGTGCTCCGCCCAATCGGCCGGCGGGGTGTCCTGCGGGTGCTTGGGACGGTCTAGGTCGACGATGACCAGCCGGGAGGGACCGGCCGCGATGCCGACGTTGTACGGGGCGTGCGTCCAGCACCGGGTGATGCGCTCACGGTCGGTAGTGGCGCGGGTCTCCCAGTTTGGGATCGCGGGGCGCTTGTCGTTGGGGATGAGGGGGAACACGTGCCAGTCGCGCGACGCTGCGTCAAGCGCTGCGGCGAGCTGGGCAGAGCCGTCCAGTTCGGGCATGCTGGAGGTCTCCTGTTCTGTCGAAGGGACAAGGGGAAACCGGGGCGGCCGTGGTCTTGTGGTGAGAGACGGCCGCCCCGGGCGTATCTAGAACGGGGGCTCGTCGCTGTACTTCGCGCCGCCGGGTGCGGTCGGAGCGGGCGTGCCCCATCCGCCCGCGGCCGGGGCCGCGGTGTTCCATGCGTCGGCGGCCGGGCCGGAGGGGGCGCCGTTGCGCTGGACGCGTTCGACCTTGGCCGTGGCGAAGCGCAGCGAGGGGCCGATGTCGTCGACTTCCAGACCGAGCATCGAGCGCTTCTCGCCCTCCGGCGTGTCCCAGTTGTGCTGACGCAGGCGGCCGGTGACGACCACCCGCATGCCCTTGGTCAGGCTCTCGGCGATGTGCTGAGCAAGGTCACGCCAAGCGGTGCAGCGCAGGAACATCGCGGTGCCGTCCTGCCACTGCCCGGACGTCTTGTCGTAGCTGCGCGGGGTGGAGGCCACGGAGAACTTCACCAGCGCGGCCCCCGACGGGGTGAAGCGCAGTTCGGGGTCTCCAGCGAGGTTGCCGACGATGGTGATGGTGGTCTCGCCTACGGACATGGGGATCACTCGCTTTCGGTGTGGGTGTGGGCGTGGGCGTTGAGCCGCCGGGCGGCGGCGTGCAGCTTGGCGTCCAGGACAGCGGGCGGGGCGGTGGTGAAGGCGTGCAGGGCGACGGCGGCGGCGATGATGACGTCGCACAATTCGTCGGCCACGTCCGTCGGGGTGTGGGTGGTGCCCTTGCGGGGGTTCTGCCCGGTCACGCCGATGTACGCGGCGGCGGCTTCGCCCGCTTCCTCGGTCACCTTCATCAGCCGCATCGCCCTCTCGTGCTCGCCAGTGCCGTTCGCGGCGTTCAGGGCGGCGGCGATGCTGGCCGTGACGGGCCACAGGACCGCGCTCATGCGGACTCCCCCTCGGCGGTGGGGAGTTCGGGGAGTCCCGCGCGTTCCAGGGCGGCGGGGTCGAAGCCTGGCAGCGCGGCCCGCGTGACGAGCGCCTGGGCGAGCTGTTCGGCGTAGGCGGCGCCGGTGCGGGCCACCTCGATCTGTGTCGTGCCGCGGATGGTCTCGACACGCTCGATGTGGGCGCGTTCCTCGCGCCGGTCGCTCACGTGCCGCTCGAAGGCGACGCGCTCGCGCCGGTCGGTGCGCCAGTAGCGCGCGGCGAGCCCGTAGGCGACGGCGGTGGCCAGCGCCCACAGCAGCAGCGGCAGCGACCACCCGTCGGCGTATCCGGCGACCCCAGCGAGGGCAAGCCCGCCGGAGGCGGCAAACGCGGTCCCGGCAAGCACGGGGTCTCCGGCACGGCCGACGCTCGCGCACGCGCCAGCCGCAGCGGCGGCAAGAGACAGAGCGGTCATCAACACGGCGTTGCCCACGGAGTGTTCGGCGCCGTTGGCGTTCCAGATCCGGGCCAGCGCGAGCACGGTCGTGGTGGCGAGCGCGGGCGCGGCCTTGGGCGCGGCGAGGGCGAGCCAGTGCCGGGCGACGATGGGTTCGTTCACAGCCGTATTCCTCACAGGTCCGGGAGCGCGTTGACGATGGCGCTCATGAGCTGGTTGACGGTGTCGGCGGCGCCCGTCGAGGCGAGGTAGAAGCCGAACATCACGGCCACGAACGCGCTGCCGGGGCCGAGGGTCTTGGAGCGCAGCAGCATGAAGAGCACGAAGCCGAAGAGCAGGGCGAGGGAGATGGTCACGGCCATGCCACAACTTCCTTTCCGTGGGGTGGAGTTGGGGTCAGCGGGTGCCTGCGCGGTAGGTGCGGGCGGCGCGGTTGTAGAGCCAGCGGCCGACGCGTATCCGCTTGCCGTGGCCCTTGCAGCGGCGGCACGTCTTGCCGCGCTTGGGCCGTCCCTTGCGGTCGGTGCGCATGGCGAAGCCGAAGCCGTGGCACTTGCGGCAGTCGCCGAACGGGCTCGCCGCACAGACAGAGGCGTAACCGAACGTGACGAACAACAGGAGTGTGATAGGGAGCAGGATCGGGGTCACGAGAGTCCTCCCAGGGCGGTTTTCAGGGGTTTCCGCAGGTGGGGCCCTATCGGCTAGCTTGCTGATCAGAGCCCATATGGGGCGCTAGCGGGGTCTCTAGCGCTAGAGGGTTGGACCCCTAGCGCTAGAGACCCCTCGCGGTCAGCCCGCGTCCCGCTTTCGGTCACGCTCCGCAATCGCCGTGATGATGTGGGCGCGCTCGAACCCGGTCCGGTTGACGGTCTTGCCGGAGATGCGCCGCGCCACCTGTCCCGTGGTCACGCCGTAGGGCTTGAGCGCGGTCGTGAGCTGGCGGGCCTTGTCGGCGGGCGCCATCTCGCCCCACGCGCCGTACTTCTCCGGCCGCAGCTCGGCGAGCCGGTCGACAGTGACGTCGTTCCACGGCTTGGCCTCATCCGCCGCGACGACGGCGAGGATGTCCTCAAGCAGCGGGTCAACCGCCTCGCGCCGCTCCGGTGCAGCTCCGGCCGCCATGCCGCGCAGCGTGCCCGCCTCGATGCGGGCCCGGCGGGCGCGCTCGCAGATGGCATCCGCAGCTGGGTTGTCCATGTAGTAGCCGCGCACGATCTGCGGGTCATCGGAGGCACCGACCAGGTAGCCGATGCCCTTGTCGGACTTGGTGAACGAGGTGGCGCGGATGCCGTTCTTGTAGTTCGACGTGCCAAGGATCATGTCGTTCTCGATCTGGCCCATGACCCGCAGGCAGAACCGGGTGCCCACGTTCGCGCTGATGGCGGGCGGGAGCGAGTCCTTGTCCGGGCGCTGCGTGGCCAGCAGCAGGATCACCCCGAGCGCCCGGCCGCGCTTGATGATGGCCGTGCACAGTGATCCGGCTTCCTTGCCGTACTTCTCGTGACTGAACAGTTCCTGGCACTCGTCGATCGCGAGGACAAGCGGGTGCAGTCCCAGCGAGCGGTTCGCGGCGAGCGCCGGAGTGACCTTGTTCTCCGGGCACTTGTCCTTGGGCAGGGAGCTGATGACCTTGGCGCGGCGCTCCAAGTCCTTGTAGACGTAGCGGATCGAATCGAGCGCCGCCGCGGCCGTCTCGTCGTCCGGGCCCGAACCATAGTCCTCGGCGACCTTCTTCAGCGGGTCCAGGTCACCGGTGCCCTTCAGCTCCCACACCAGCAGCTCGGCGAGGACGTCCAGCGCGGCGGCGAGCAGCGGCGTACGCAGGCTGAAGGTCTTGCCCATGCCGGGCATGGCGCCGATCAGGATGTTGTCGTACATCAGCGTCAGGTCGACGTTGCGGCCGCGCTGGTCGGTGCCGAACGGCAGAGGCTTGAACAGCGACGCCGTGCCCGACTTGGCCAGCGGCCAGGTGGGGGAGGGCACCTTGTTCAGTGCCCGGTCCCCCACCCACAGGACCATCCGGCCGGCGTGTTCGTCGGTGACCGGCTCCGGCCACACGCAGCCCAGCGGGCGCCTGAGGCCGGAGGCCAGCTTCTCGCGCCGGTCAAGAATGTCCGGCACGGTCACGCCGTAGGGCAGGTCGACGTCCGCGCGCCAGCCGGGGCCGTCGCGGGTGATCGGGGCGGGGAACTTGATGCCCTCCCCGCCCTTGGCGAGTGCCTTGTTGATCTCGGCGATACCGAGCGCTCCCAGGGCGCGTTCGACGATGCCGGAGGTCAGCCGCTCGACTTCGGTCGTCACGACCGCGCGGGAGATGACGGGCTTGTCGGACGGTGCCCCGAGGAAGCCGAATCCGGCCGTCAGCACGGCCAGTGCCAGGACTTCGAGCCAGGTCGGGGCGAGCACGAACAGCACGATGGCCAGCACCGGACCGAGCACCAGACCGAACAGCAGCAGGAGGCTGCGCAGCTTGACGCGGTTGTCGCGCTGCCGGGACAGCCTCAGGTACTCCTCGACGTTCTCGCGCCGGGCGGCGACCTGCCGCAGCGGATCGCCCTCCGTGTCCGCAACCCACCGCATCGTGCTGCCGATGAACTTCGCGACCCCGGCCGGGGCCTGGAAGGCGAGACGCATGGAGTACCAGGGCAGGCGCACCGCGTGGAAGGCGGTGGTGTGCCAGGCGTAGCCACCCAGCCAGCCCAGCGCGGTGATGAACTCCGGCTTGGACCGCGCCCACGCCGGGATCACCTCGCGCCGCTGACCCGACCGCAGTCGGTCCATCAGGCCCGGACCGGCCGGGGCCGGACCGTCGACCATCACCGTCGGCCGTTCGTCCGGGTCGTCGTCGACCGAGTCGACCGTCCGGTCGACGCTCGGGTCGGCCGACTCGGTCGGCCGGGAGTCGGCAGTCGAGTCGGGGGCGGGGTCGGCCGACTCGCCGCGCGCCGATCGGGCCTTGTTCAGGTCGACTACCTCGGCGCCGGAGTCGGCGGCCAACTCGGCTTCGAGTCGGTTGAACAGTTCGTTGTCGTCGGGGTGGTTCACTGAGGTTCCTTCCACTTTCGGGTGTGAGGGGAAGCGGGCCCGGCCGACGCTGTAGGAGGTGGGAGGCCGGGCCCGTGTAGCGATGCTGAGCGCCGTACGTGGCAGGAGCCGACCCAAATTGGGTCGCTAGAACACGCGTGCGCTACAGGTCGAACAGGCCGCACTGTTCCTCGGGCGCCGCGGGCAGTCGCTTCTTGGTGAGCCGGGCGGCGGCGGTGTGGCAGTCGGGGCACCATGCGCGCAGCTCACTCGCTGGGAGGCGGGCGGCGGCGACGTCGGTGGTGAGCAGGTCGACCGGCGCGGCCATCAGCCGCACCCGGCGCCCGTGCTTACTGGTGTAGTGGTCGTGCTCGTGCAGGCACCGGCCGCTGCCCTTGGCGTGCGCGTTGCCGCACTCGCCGCTGCACTGGCAGCGGAACCCGGCCGCCTCCATCACCGCGGTGAACATGGCGGCGCCGACGATGGGCTGTGACTTCATGCGACCACCCCCACCGCGGGCACCTCGGTGTGGGCGCCGGTTCGGCCGGCACGCCGTCCGGTGACGGTGGCGAACAGCCAGCCGAGCCCCGCGCGGCGGGTTCCGGCGCGAGCCTGCTTGGCCGCGTACATCGCCTCATCCGCGCGCCGCAGCAGGCCGGACAGGTCGTCGGCGGGGAAGTCCGCGGCACGGACCCAGCCGAGTGAGACCGTGGTGCGCACGTGCGAGTCCTGGCCGTCGATGGGCCGGGCAAGCACGCCGTGCAGCACGGCGAGCATGTCGGCGGCGGTGCCGTGATCGTCGATGAGGACGGCGGCGAACTCATCGCCCCCGAGCCGTCCGGCGACCCCGGTGCGGCCGGTGTGGTGGGCGAGGCGGTCGGCGGTCGCCTTCAACAGCGCGTCTCCGGCCGCGTGCCCGTAGGTGTCGTTGATGTGCTTGAACTTGTCGACGTCGGCCAGCACCACGACCGCGCGCGGGTCCTTGAGCAGGGCCGTGGCGCGGCGGGTGAAGCCGTCGCGGGTGCGTAACCCGGTGAGCGGGTCACGCCGGGCGCTGTTCAGGCAGCCGCGCAGCCACCACACGTGAACCGTCCACCCGGCGGCGAGCGGCAGCGCGGACAGCAGAAGCATGGCCAGGGTGTTCACGCTGCCACCCCCTCGGCGCCGTCGCCGGATGCGGTGGCATCGGGAGCGTCCACGGGGCGCAGCGCGCGCCCGTCGGCTCGCTCGGCGAGCAGGGCGTCACGCACCTGCCGGGCGGGGCCGGAGCCGCAGTGCAGCTCCTTGCGCAGCGCCTCGGCGTTGATCTGGCTGTCCTTCCAGTCGGCCGTGATCGTGCGCGCCTCGGCGAGCAGTTCGGCCGTGGTGCGCTGCGCTGTCTTGGCCTTGCCCGTCGTCGGCCGCTTGCGCGGCGGCTTGGATGCCTCGCGCTTCGGCTTCTCGGGCGCCTGCTCCGGCCGCGGCTCCGGGTTGACCGGTGTGCCGTCGTCGGCGGGGGCCAATTCGCCCGTGCGCAGCATCACGCGTTCACGCCGCGGTGTCTTCCAACGCCACTTCCAGCCGTACCGCTCGTGCAGGTCCGCGCGGGCCAGCAGCCGTTCCCGCTCGCAGGCAAGCGCCAGGCGGTAGGAGGTGACCTCCCACAGCGTCATGCGCCGCCACAGCGTGAACGTGGACAGCGGGGCCAGGAACCAGCGGGAGAGCCGGATCTTTTCCATGCGGCGGCCGGTGGCGGCGCCGATCCGGACGGCGTAGATGTGCGCGCCGATCTCGGAGAACACCACCCATAGCAGCGGCATGGTGCCGTGCGCGACCTTCGCCCACACGTCGTGTCCGGCGGCGATGTTGAGCCCGCAGGTGACCAGGGTGAGCACCCAGGGCACGAACCGCACCCAGGCAAGCGCCATGTCCATCCGGATCAGCAGCAGGTTGGCCACGGTGAACACTGGAATGGCCACGTCGATACCGACCGGCAGCATCCACGGCTCGCTGAATCCCCAGCGGGCGGCAGCGGCCGACACGGCGTCGAAGGAAGAGATGAGACCGAGCGCGCCGACTCCAGCGGCGGCGAGCGCGCCGATTCCGGCGAGGCCCATCTCCGGCTTGGTCAGCGGCGGTACCGCCGGACGTTCGGCGGTCTGTGTCGTGTCGGTGGTGGTCATGCCGCACCCCCGTTCAGCGGCCGGATCTGGGCCGCAGCCATCAGTTCCACCTGCACCGGGTGCGGGTGGTACTCCGGGGTGGTGCTCTCGCACCACCCCCATTCGGCGTCCTCGGCGAGCGTGAAGCCGAGCGAGGAGAGCGCCGCCGCGCGCTCTTCGACCGTCGGGGCCTGCGGCGACGTGGGCCACGTGAAGGTGGGCCAGTCACTGACCAGGCCGGTCATCACGATGAAGAGCTGCCAGCACGGCCCGGCCGTCCGCTCCGGAACCGTCGCGCCGCAGCAGCGCACGGTGATCTGCGCCCGCAGTACCTGCCTGCTCATGGCGCACTGCCGTTCCGGCGCCCGTTCCGCACCCATCCGGCGAACTGCATCGCGAACCCGACGGCGGCGATGCCCATCAACTGCCGGTCACCGGTCACCAGAGCGGCGATGGAACCGATGAGCGCGATGGCGACGCCCGTGAGAACCAGGACCAGGGCGAAGCCCTTCGGGGTCGGGGTCTGGGAAGTCATGCCGCCGCTCCCTTCCGGGACGGCCGGCGGCGCCCGGCCGGGCGGACCAGCGGGAAGACGTTGAACAGCTCCGGGGCGTGCGCCTCGATCACCTCGGCGGCGACGCGGGCCACGTCGTCCGGGAGCTCCGGGTTGTCGGCGAGAATGTCGCGCGCCGCGTCCAGCCGGGCGGCCCGCTCTTCGCTGGTCTCGCCCTCCACCCCCAGCCACAGTTCCGGCGGGGTGCCCAGGGCCAGTTCGATGAAGTCGTTGACGGAGACGGCCTGATGACCGCCGATGTACGTGCGCATGCAGCGCTCCTGATGTCGAAGGGACAGAGAGATGCCGGGCGGTCGTGGCCTGGTGGTGAGAGGCGACCACTCGGGATGTGCACCCCGAGCCGCATCAGCGGCAGGGCAGCGCCCTGGCCGGGAGTCGAACCCGGCCTACGACCATCAGGGCGATTTGCGCTGTTCAGCACACGGACTGGAGTCCGCATGCGCCGCCTACTTGACCGAGGAGAGGCGGCATGATCCCCATTCAGTTGTCAAAGGCCAGACACTCCCGGCGGGCTCGGTAACCCCTGAAAGGGGCTCCCGTTTTCACGGGACCAGCCGGTGCGTGAGTTCAGATTGACCTAGGTCAATCTGACTGTCAAGAGGGTTCGAGCAGAGAACAGAGATTGACCTAGGTCCGGCTACTCTCGAACCCATGGAGCAGAGCCCAGAAGCGCCCAAGCAGACGCCCACGGCCAAAGAGATTGCTGCGCAGTACCGCGCGAAGATCACGGGGCCGAACCCCGAGTTCAAGCCGGGGGCTCAGCTCCCCGCGGCCCGTAAGCTCGCCAAAGACCTTTCCGTGCAGCTCATGACCGTGCAGAGCGCGTACAGCCAGCTCCGTGACGAGGGGTTGGTTCTCACCCAGCAAGGCCGCGGGACGTTCGTCCGTGACCCATCGATGCCGCTCGGTACCGAGCCGGGCAGTAGCCCGGCATACACCGCGCTGGCAACAGAACTCAGCACGATTCATGACGCTCTTCGCCTGCTCGGCGAGCGACTCGACCGCCTTGAACAGCTTGTCGGCGACGGAACTCCACCTGCTCCGTGAGTTCGTCCGCGCGCCGCAGCAGTTGTTCAACCGTGGCGCGCGCCTCGCTCAAACTCGCTTTGATCAAGGCAAGTTCCGTGGG
Source organism: Streptomyces sp. NPDC006476 (assembly GCF_040612015.1). Taxonomy (NCBI): domain Bacteria; kingdom Bacillati; phylum Actinomycetota; class Actinomycetes; order Kitasatosporales; family Streptomycetaceae; genus Streptomyces; species Streptomyces sp. NPDC006476. The sequence goes on from NZ_JBEXPK010000024.1 coordinate 138,141, forward strand.
AGTCAGACCTCCCAACTCGTCGCTTCGCTCATCGACCCTCAACATGGCAATGAGCATGCGGCCTGAAAGAGAAGAGGACCCGGACAGACTGTCCGGGTCCTCTTTCCTTGCAGGTCAGCGATGTTGACGACTCGTCATCGAGTAGCTTTCTCCACAGCGTCCAGCACTGCGGCCCACGGGAGTTCGCGCCCCGCCGGCGCTTCCCTCGGCTCATACAGCGGCCAGACGTCCGGGCCGTCGACGACGTGCACTCCCCCTGCCCGAAGTGCGTCGATGTGGCCTTGCCACGCGGGGTGGCGAGCGTGGGCCGCGTTCACCCGCGGGAAGACGACAACCGGCAGACTGAGGGTGCCAATAGCCTCGCCAACCTGGGTCAGCGCCTGGTTGTCCATCACGCCAGTCGCGAGCTTGGCAACCATGTTGGCCGACGCAGGAGCGACCACATAGCAATCAACCGGCGGATGCGGCCGGGCCTCACCAGGCAGGCGCGCTTCGTCGCGCACGGGTAGGCCGGTGAGCTTCTCCAGCCGCTCAACCTCCCCGCTCAACCGCAGCCATTGGCCTGCGGTCGGCGTCAACGTGATAGCCACCTGCCACCCGCGGTCCATCGCTGGTTCGACGAGGCCCGTGCGCAGTGCCTCTACGCCTCCGGCCGCCGATCCCACGACCCCGAGCACCCCGCGCTTGACTGAACTCACTGCACCGCCCTGCACCGTTGCGCCATTACGAACACCTCAGACGAACGCGAACCACCGGTCACGGGAGCCTGCTTGATCAGGTCTCGCAGCGTCTCGCGCACCCTCGGATTGTTGCGTACGAGCTGCGGCGAGGTGCGCTCGGCCGTACGCAGTTCCGCGTACGCCTCGTCTCCCTGGCCAGCGAGCGACAGAGCCCGCGCGTAGTCGATGCGGTGCGAGACGCTGCGTTCCTTTGGCATGTGGTCGACATTGATCCGGCCGTTTTCCACCACATACGAGACGTTGTCAAGGTCAAGCTCAATGGACAGGCGATGGAGCAGAACGTTCGTCGGCCCGAACCCGGTCTGCCAGTAGTTCTCATCCGACCCGAGGTCGTCCGCAAGTTCTTCAGCACGGTCCAGCAACCCCGTGGCGGTGGGCCGGTCCTGATGCCGCGCTGCCGCTACTGCGGCGCGCAGGTGGATCATCCCCAACAGACTTAGCGCCGCCGGGTCGTGCTCGGTCACCTGAGACGACAGCCATGCGGCGGCCGTGTTGCCCAGTTCGAGAGCGTCGTCATACCTCCCGTTGGCAAGCAGGGCGTGCGTGCCGGACCGTGCCGCGGACGCGAGGACTAGCGGGTCGTCCGATTCGTCAGCGGCTCGCATCGCGCGCTCAGCAGCGAGCCACGAGATGTCCGATTCTCCGATCTTCGCAAGCGTCGTTGCCGCGAGATGGTGTGTCCGGGCAGATACCGCCCAGCAATCACTCCGGTCCTCACCGCGGCGCCCTGCTCGTTCCTCCAACTCCTGTGCCGTCTGAAGCAAAGCGGGGAGTGCGGCGATGACACTGCCGAGTCGTCCCCCCTGGTAGTCGTTCCATACCTGCTCCACACGGACGGCCGCAGGAGCAGGCGTGGGGAGCTGAGTCTCAGCGTCGGGGCCGAAGAGTAGGCGGGAGAGGCGACGCGGGCTCATGAGGGCGTCGCGCACGGCGGGGACATCGTCCTGTTGTCGCTCGTCCTCCATTAGGACGGTCTGACCTAGCAGGTCCCCGAGGGGCACGCGCAGGATGCGCGACAGCTCCGAGAGCATGTCGATACGGGGCGGCTTCCGGCGCCCGGTCTCGATCTTCGCGAGCCAGTCGGTGCTACGACCGACCAGACCGGCCAGCACCTCTTGCGTGTAGCCGCGGCGCTTCCGGTAGAACGCGATGCGCTCGCCGATGCTGAGGTGATCTCCAAGACCACGCATTGCCTGATGCCTCCTGGTTGTAGGGGCCAGCTTCACGGTACCGAGCCGGTCACGACGTTGGACAGATGGTCATTTCTGTCCGCCTGACAAGCGTGGCGTTCCCGAGAACAACAAACCCGGACGAAATGTCCGGGTCCCGCTTGTACAGTCGAGATCCACAGTGGCGGACGGGAGGTGTCCCACCTGTCCGACTGTCCCAACAGTGGGAGTGACCTGCGAAAACAGGTGGGACAGCGGGAACCGAAGGTGTCCCAGCTGTCCGGGCTTGCTGAAACACCCGAGTGTTTCAGCACTCGCAGTGGACGGCACTCAGCGCCGTACGGCTCACGGCAGAGAGGGAACCGAAGGACATCTGCGGCGATCGGACCTCTAGACGGTCCGAGACCAAGAGGCGGCCGTGGCGTACACCTGCGCTGCGAGAAAGCGCGCGACACGTTGCGATAGGGACGACACACTATGGAGACCAACGATCCCGAAGGTGCGATTGTGACTCAGGAAATTGAGGGCGGGTCCGTAGTTAATACTAGTCCCCGTCCAAGGATGCTCGTCTGGGGATTCTCTAACGATGAAGAGCTTGTTAAAGAGCTGCTTCAGCTATGCCCAACAACAAGACGCATCCAGAGCCTCAGAGAAGTACGCCAAGCCGAATGGGACGTGATTGTCACAGACGAAAGTCTCCACGAAAGCAGCCAGAGCTACACTAGCACTGTACGAGTGCAACCACATCTCTGCGTCGTTCACCGTTCACCATTCACTGACTTCACCAAGACCGTAGAGCATGTCCCCGGGTGGACGGCCTCGATTTCATCAAAAATTGGGGTGATCTCTCAAGAGATTCGACGGATGAGAAACCTTCCCGAGCGCATTTCAGTACTGATCCACGAGAAGCTTGAACCGGTCCTTACACAGCGAAAAGCCCATACAATTTTCGAGCATCGAATTGCTCAGTCCGGCAACCCGCGGCCAGCCCCTAAAATCACTCCCTTCATCACCACAGCAGACAACCACGCTCTTGCCGGCAAGTACGCCCGCAGTGATTCTTCAGAAGCATGGCTGCTACCTGCCGACACCCCCGACTTCCCGCTATGGGTTAAAGCTGCTCTAGCAGAGTGGCACAGCTTGGCACCCGATCGGTTCCCTGGAGTTCCCGACTGGTCTGAACAGCCTGAATGGTTCACTGAGGCCGAACTGGAGATCGCAGCGGAACTCAAGAATCTAGAGATTGAACGCTCTGAATACTTGACAGTGCTACAGAAGCGCGAAGATGACCTAAAAGACCGTCTCTCAACAGCTCGCCAACACGCTGACAGTTATGAGCGTGCACTACTTACCACGCAATCGGACGAGCTAAAGGGGGCAGTAATCCTGGCCCTTCAAGAGCTAGGGTTCACAGTTATCGACGCCGATCAAAATGCCGAACCAGATGACCATCTAGAAGATCTTCACGTTATTGACCCAGATGCGCCGAACTGGATCGCTCTAGGTGAGGTGAAGGGCTACACGCGAGGGGCGAAAACTGAAGGCTTGACGCAGTTCCTGCGCTTCAACCTGCGATACACCGCCAGAACGGGAAGAAACCCTGACGCTTGCTGGTACATCGTGAATCAATTCATCAAGCGCGATCCGAAAACCCGCCAACGCGCCCTCCACGGAAAAGACGAGGACGTCAATGCATTCGGTGCCGCCAATGGCTTGGTAATCGATACAGTGCAGCTATTTCACTTGCTTCAAAAGGTCCAAAAAGGCAGCATCCCGCCGAAGGAAGCAAGGCAACTGCTGCGCGGAGCTACAGGTAGATTTACCTTGTAGCACGCTGTCCGTCTTCATGGCCCCTACGCCCATGAAGACGCTCCTCACCTCGTGGCCACGTGTGAGGGGCGTGTGGGCCGCGAACTGCAACCCGCGGCCTGCGAGAACGGGCCAGGTCAAGGGCCGTTTGACGGACGTATGCCCCATGCTCTCCGGAGCCGTGTGCGCAGGTTCGAATCCTGCCGGGGGCACCCCTCGTGAGGTGCCCAAAGACCCCGTCACCAGCGGAAACGCTGAGGCCGGGGTCTTCGCGTATAGGCAGCCGTATGCCGCCCTGAGCCGCCGTATGTCAGAGTCCGTGGACTATTTGTGGACACGATCTTGCGCCATCGGCCCAGGTCAATCCAGGGAGTCACGAGGGCCGTCGCCACAACCAGAGCGAAGCACCCTCACCCCACCTCCGGCCAAGTCTCAGGTGGCTCTGACTCGGTCTGGCGCTCCACTCGACGCTCGTTCTCGCCCCGCAGGCTGGTCAACCATGGCCAGAGATCGGGCAGCGGTTGCACCGAGCACGCAAGCCGGTGCTCGATACGGCACCGCTGAAACGGATCTGGCGGGCACACGCCGTAGACCGTCACCCGCCCGTCAGACAGCACGATCCACCGATGCTCCGCCGGCACCATGTGGGCCAACGGCTCCATGCCCGGCTCCAGCAGTACCCACTCATACTCCAGCGTCGCCACACGATCGGCCGGCAGGCCGCAGTACAGGCAACGTGACTTCCCACCCTCTAACCTGCGCGGTCCTTCTTCTGTAGCCCCCATACCGCGAGGGTCGACAGCTCAGGCCGCCGTGCGAAGGGGCGAATCAGACGGAACGTATGAGGCACAGATCCATTGTTGAAGCCACGGGCAATTCGGAAGGTGCATCCCGCAACTATCGACCGTCGGTGCACGGCCGAGACATCACGAAGCCCCCCGGCCCGGCTGGGCTGAGGGGCTGTGAAGGTCGAGGTCGGACTACTCGTACTCGGCCAGTAGCTCTTCGATTTTCCGGTTGGCGATCTCCTGACGTCCGTCGATGCACTTGGCGTAGCGACTCAGCAGAACCTCGACACTGTTCCCCGCGCGTTCGGCCACCTCTGTCGCGTCGACGCCGGAGTTGAGCCAGGTCGAGAGCGCCGAGTGCCGAAGGTCGTAAGGACGGGCGGCGAGCGGTGAAGCGACGACGGCCGGCGGAAGCGCCAGCGCACGGGCTTCCTGCCAGACCCGGAAGTACGTCGACGAGCCGACCACTCCCCCGCGTTCATTGGTGAAGAGCCGTCCGTCGTCAGCTACGCCGAAGGTGCCAATGTGATCCCGCAGGATGGCAACGAGTTGGGGCGGGATCGGCACAGGCCGGACCTCTTCCGCCGGCCGGTTCTTCAATCCCCGGTCGTCATGCGTTTCGCCGCGTTTCCTGCTTGACGTGGCGCGGGCACACGCGCAGCGGCGACACGTCGGCGAGGCCACAGCCGCACTCATGGAGGCCGAGGCCCTAGCGCCCGAACAGATCCACGATCACCACTTGGCCCGCGAGGTCATCCGGGACTTGATCCAACTCTCAGACCCTCGCGTCCCCGACTCGCTGCGAAACTTGGCCGAGCGCAGCGCCGTGATCTAGCTAGGCGGTTTCGTTTGGATCAGCGGGCGGACCAGAGGAAGAGGCCTGCCACATGGAGTCCGGCCAAGTAGATGGTTGCGGCCTTCTCACAGCGGGTGGCGAGCCCACGCCACGTCAGGTGGTTGATGCATCGCTCGACGGTGTTGCGCTGCTTGTAGGTCTCGCGGTCGAAGGTCGGCGGCCTGCCTCCCCGGCTGCCTCGTCGCAGCCGGTGGCCTCGCTGGTCCTCCGCGACCGGGATCACCGCTCGGATGCCGCGCTTGCGGGGTCGAGACTGGGCCGAGCCCTGGCCCGGATGACCGGAGCTGTTGTGGGGTAACCCGATGAATACGGGCTCCGGGTGATCCAGGAGAGCCTCTCGCCCTCAGGAGGAGACGTTGGCCCAGGAGAAGGCCTCGGCGAAGGTGACTCGTCAGGAGCCGGGCCCGCGACCGTTGAAGGCCGCGACGCTCCGGACCCGGGTGGTGTTCGACGGGGTGACGGTCACCATCACCCGATGGTTCAGACCCCCGGGGCTATGGCGCACCCTGCGCATCCCACTACCCGAAATACTGTCCGCAGGCTTCGACAACCACGACGGCGAAGATACACACTCGTTCCGACTGACGTCGGCCGGCCGGGACCACATCTGGGTCCCGGTGCTCATCAAGCGCGGTGAGCAGAAGGCCTCCTGGGTGGCACTGGCGCAGACGGTCAACGAGGCCTGCGCACAGCGGATGCGCCATGTGCTCGGCTCCACGGTAGGGATGGGGCCCTGGAGCGAGGCAACCTGGCAGCGGGTGGACGAACTGGCGCCCGAACTCACCGCCTGCAAGAGCTGGATCGAGCAGGAGGTGCTGAAGACCCTGTCCGAGCGCCGGATCAACACCGATCCGGGCCTCTCCCCGTCACCGAGCGTCCAGGGGGGGTACCTCGTCGCCTACCAGCCGACATGGTGGGGGTTCTGTCCCATGGGTCCGCAGGATACCGCGCAGGTCGAGGCCTGGTACGCGCTGATCGAACGGCTGCAGCCGCACGGCGAGGTCACCGGCACGCCCGAATGGACCGACGACGCCTCGGCTCTACTCGCCTGGGGCCATCGGGTTCGACAGGGCGTCAGGGACGAGAACAGAGGACCGGGCGAGCGCCGGATCTGCGGCGACCTGGACGTGGAGCTGAGCGTGTTCCGCACCCGGCCCCTGGACCACACCTGCTTCCCCTACGTCTACCTCGACGCCACGTACTGCAAGGCCCGCGTGAACCACCAGATCGTCTCCCAGGCCGTGGTCATCGCCACCGGCATCACCGAGGACGGCGGACGCGAGGTCCTCGGGCTGATGGTCGGTGACAGCGAGAGCGAGGTGTTCTGGAGCGAGTTCCTGCGCTCCCTGCGCGAGCGCGGGCTGACCGGTGTCCGCCTGGTCATCGCCGACCACCACAGCGGCCTGGTCAAAGCCGTCCGCAAGGTCATGCTCGGCGCCGCTTACCAGAGGTGTCGCGTTCATTTCCTGCGGAATGTCTTTGCGGTGATCCCCAAGGACGCCGCCGAGATGGGGGTGGCCGCGACCATCCGCACGATCTTCGCCCAGCCCACTGCCGACGCCGTCCGCGCCCAGCTCAAGACCGTCGCCGACATGCTTGGACGGCAATTCCCCAAGGTTAGGGCGATGCTCCTGGAGGCCAAGGTCGACCTCACCGCCTTCGCGGACTTCCCCGAGCGACATTGGAAGAAGATCCAGTCGACGAAGCCTCTGGAGCGGGTCAACCGGGAGATCAAGCGCCGTGTCGACGTCGTCCAGATCTTCTCCAACCCTGACGCCCTCGAACGCCTCACCACCGCGGTCCTCATCGAGATGCACGACGAATGGATCACCTTCCCCCGCCGCTACCTCCCCGAAGGCAGCATGGACAAGATCTATCCCCCTGATGATCAACCCGGCACGGCTACACCACTACAAGGGACATGACCAACCGTCAAGCATCAAGCGAAGTAGGACAGCCTCACCCACAGAGGCGCGGACAGAGTTTCCCTACATCATCAAGTGCCCGCGCACGGCGCGGGCGCGCGCCGCCTCTGCGGCGCGGCCGCGCACCAGTCATAGCCCTCGCAAGCCCAGCTCGTAAGAGCCTAGTGGAGGGTGA
>NZ_JBEXPK010000025.1:0-52019 GCF_040612015.1 Streptomyces sp. NPDC006476
GCCACGCCCGCCCGCCACAGCGGCTCGTACCAGGCCCGCACCAGGTCCTGGAAGTGGAGTTCGGCGCTCGGCTGGGAGGGGAGTTCCAGCGCCCAACGGGCGTTCCAGTCCCAGACGATGGCGACTTCGGCGGTGCCGACCGCGCCGCGGACCTCCGCCAGCGCCCGCAGATCCGAACCCAGTTGGACGACGTCCCGCCAGATCTGGCTGTCCGTGCCCGCGTGCGGGAGCATCGCGGAGTGCCACTGCTCGGCGCCCGCCTTGGCCGCCCGCCACTGGAAGTAGGCGATGCCGTCGGCGCCCCGGGCCACGTGGGACAGGGCGTTGCGGCGCAACTCCCCCGCCGTCTTGGCCCGGTTGACCGGCTGCCAGTTGACCGCGCCGGTGGAGTGCTCCATCAGCAGCCAGGGGCCGCCCGCCAGCGAGCGGACCAGGTCGCCGCTGAGCGCGATGTCGATCTGCGACTCGGGGTCGGCGGATTGGAGGTAGTGGTCGTTGGAGACGATGTCCAACTGCGGGGCCCAGCGCCAGTAGTCGAGGGCGTCGAAGTTGTACATCACCATGAAGTTGGTGGTGGCCGGGGTGTCCGGGGCCGCCTCCCGCAGGACGTCGCGCTCCGCCTCGTACAGCGAGAGCAGGGCGTCGCTGCAGAAGCGGCGCCAGTCGAGCTGGTGGGTGGGGTTGGGGACCGCGCCGGTGGCCCGCGGCGGCAGGATCTGGTCCCAGTCGTAGTACCACTGGCTCCAGAAGGTGGTGCCCCAGGCGTGGTTGAGGGCGTCCAGGCTCGCGTACCTGTCCTGCAGCCAGTCGCGGAAGGCCGCGGCGCTGGTGTCGCAGCAGCACTCGGCGTTGTGGCAGCCGTACTCGTTGTGGACGTGCCACATCACCACGGCCGGGTGGTCGGCGTAGCGCCGGGCCAGTTCGCCGGTGATCCGCAGGGCCGCCTCGCGGTAGGCGGGGCTGGACGGGCAGAACGTCTGGCGGCTGCCGTACGACAGCCTGCGGCCGTCCTTGTCGACCGGCAGGGCGTCCGGATGCGCGACGAAGAACCAGGCCGGCGGGGCCGCCGTCGGGGTCGCGAGGTCGGCGGCGATGCCGTGGGCGTGCAGCAGGTCGAGGATGCGGTCGAGGCGCGAGAAGTCGTAGGTGCCCTCGGAGGGCTCCAGCAGCGCCCAGGAGAAGATGTTGACGCTGACCATGGTGACCCCGGCCTCGGCCATCAGGCGCATGTCCTCGGCCCAGACCTCCTCGGGCCACTGCTCCGGGTTGTAGTCACCGCCGTAAGCGATGCCCGGCACGTTCAGGGCGCGGCTCACTTCGCGGCTCACCTCCCGGCTCCCGACAGCAGACGGCGCGTGGTGGCCACGCCCCACTCGTCCAGGGACAGCAGTCGGTCGCTGGAGGCCATCAGGCCGCCGGTCGCCGCCACGTGCGCCGCCCAGCGCTCGCGCGTCTCCACAGCCGGGCGGGCCATCAGGCAGTCCGGGTCGTTGATCCAGAACCGGCCGTGCTGCCACTGGCGGCCGGCGCCGGTGAACTCGGCGGGGTCCTGGCCGGGCTGGCTGTAGTCGTCCGCCTCGGGGCGGCGGTGCGGGGCCGTGTCGGGGCTCACCCGCATCGCGTCGAACAGGCCGATGGAGGGCAGGATGGGCGCCCCGCAGCCGAGCAGGTACGCGTCCGGGCCGATCGCCTCACGGATGAGCTCGATCCCCGAACGGTACGCCGTCAGCGCGTCGACGGAGGCGTGCCGTACGCCCTCCAGCGCGCCCGCGTAGAGGAAGTCGACCTTGAAGTAGTCGTAGCCCTCGGCGCGCAGGGTGCGGAAGACCTCGGTCAGGTAGGCCGCCGCCTCGGGGTGGGTGGTGTCCAGCACCCGCAGGTCGTGGCCCCAGTTGCGGCCGGCGTGCGTGAAGCCGCCGTCGGTGTCGTGGACCAGCCAGTCGGGGTGCTCGGTGGCCAGTTCGCTCGCCGGGTCGACCAGGAAGGGGGCCGTCCAGATACCGGCCCGTCGGCCGCGCGCCCGGATGGCGTCGGCGATGCCCGCACGGGAGCGGAAGCGGCCGGAGAGGGTGAGCCAGTCGCCGAGGGCGCTCTGGTAGCCGTCGTCGATCTGCACCACGTCGACGGGCAGGTCGAGGGTGTCCATCGCACGGAGGTTCTCGTGGATGTCGTCCTCGGTGACCTCGGTGAAGTACTCGTACCAGGAGCACCAGACCGTCGGTGAGGGGCGCGGCGGCTCGACGCCGAGGCTCTCGGCCCAACTGCCCAGCGCCTCCTGGACGTCCGTGCCCCTCCACTCCTTCACCGCGCCGTCCGCGCTGACCTCCGCGAGGCCGTCCGTCACCGTCAGACGGATCGACGGAACCTCGCCCGTGGGGTTCACGGCCGCCCAGAGCCGGGTCGGCGAACCGTCACCGGGATCGAGCGCCAGCAGGCCCTCGCCCTGGAAGACGCCCTCGGGAACGGTGACGCCCGGGCGGTAACAGACCGTCGCCCAGTTGTCGTTGGTCGGGCGGTACGGCTTCTCACCGAGGGTGTAGGCGCCGCTGGGGCTCCAGGACTGCCAGCCCTCCTCGTGGACACGGGCGTTGGCCGGATCCACGGGGACGGAGGCGACGGGGGTGAAGGGGTGGTGCACGGGGGTCTCTTCCATGTGAAGGGCTCGGCGTCGAGGGGGTCAGCCCTTGTTGGCGCCGAGGGTGAGGCCGCTGACGAACTGGCGTTGCAGGACGAAGTAGACGATCAGGGTGGGGATCGCGGTGAGGAGGGCGCCGGCGGCGACGAGGTTGGGGTCGGTGAAGTACTGCCCGGAGAGGTTGTTCAGGGCGCTGGTGATGGGCATGTTCTCGCCGGTGGAGATCAGCACGATGGCCCAGAAGAAGTCGTTGTAGATCCAGATCGACAGCAGGGTGGCCAGCGCGGCCATGGCGGGCTTGCACAGCGGCAGCACGATCTGCCAGTACATCCGCCACACGGAGGCGCCGTCGACGAGGGCGGCCTCGGTCAGTTCGTGCGGCAGCATCCGCATGTAGTTGGACAGGACGAAGGCGCAGAAGCCGGACTGGAAGGCGACGTGGATGAGGACCAGGCCGAGGGCGGAGTCGTAGAGCTTGCCGCTCATCGTGATGCCGGGCAGGTCGATGAGCAGGTACATGCGGTACAGCGGGGTGATGATGACCTGCTGGGGCAGGAGGTTGCCGGCGGTGAAGACCAGCAGCAGGAAGAGGTTGAGGCGGAAGTCGAAGCGGGAGACGTAGAAGGCCACCATGGAGGACAGCAGCAGGGTCAGCAGCACGGCGGGCACCGCGATGATCAGCGTGTTGCCGAAGTAGTGCAGCATGTCCGACTGGGTGAAGGCGTTCTTGAAGTTGTCCAGGGTCAGCTTGCTGGGCCAGGACACATAGCCCTTGTCGCTGGTCTCCGCATAGGGGCGCAGGGCGGCGTAGATCGCCCACAGCAGCGGCGCCAGCCAGGCCAGCGACGTGGTGATCAAAAACGCGTGCAGCAGGATCCGGGCGGGGCGCACGGGCGTGCGCTGTTTGGTGATGACAGCGGTGCTCATGCCTGGCGCTCCTTGCGGAAGGTCGCGATCAGGTAGGGGATGATGACCGCGAGGGAGATCACCAGCAGGACCACGGCGATCGCGGAGCCGTAGCCGATCCGGCTGGACTCGCCGATGATGTTGTTGGTGATCAGGATGGACAGCAGTTCGGTGCCCTGGGCGCCCTTGTTGAAGACGAACACCAGGTCGAAGGCGCGCAGCGCCTCGATGATCGTCACGACGAGGACGACGGTGTTGGTGGGGCGCAGGGTGGGGAAGATGACGTTCTTGAACGTCTGCCACTCGTTGGCGCCGTCCAGGGCGGAGGCCTCGCGCAGGGAGGGGTCGACGCCCTTCAGGCCGGCCAGGTAGAGGATCATCATGTAGCCGGTGTGCCGCCAGGACGCGGCGACCAGCACGGCCCACAGGTTGAGGTGGGGGTCGCCGATCCAGTCGATGTAGTGGCCGGGCTTGTTGGCGCCGATGATGCTGTTGATCAGGCCGGTGTCGGGGTTGTAGACCAGCTGCCACACGAACCCGGTGACCGCGAGGGAGACCACCACGGGCAGGAAGTAGGCGGTCTGGTAGACGCGGGAGAAGCGGATCTTCTTGTCCAGCTGGACGGCGAGGAAGAGCCCCATCGGGGTCGGGATGCAGATCAGCACCACGAACCAGATGATGTTGTGCTGGACCGCGGGCCAGAACTGCGGGTTGCTGGTGAACAGCTGGTGGAAGTTCTGCAGGCCGACCCATTTGATGGAGTCGAAGCCGATGCCGTCCCAGCTGGTGAAGGCCAGGACGATGGAGGCGAGGGCGGTGACCCAGACCAGGGCCACGTGCAGGATGGTGGGCACGCCCGCCATGAAGGCGAGCGTGAGACGGTCCCGGCGGGTCAGCAGGCGCTGATGGCCCCGCCGGACCCGCTGGGTGACAGGCGCGTGCCCCGGAGGCGGCACGGCCGCCTCCGGGGACTTCGTGTTGGTGTCGATGCTCAAGATGGCCGCTCAGCTCACGAAGACGCGAAGATCTGCTTCTTCTGGCGTTCGATGGACGACAGCAGGTTGTCGATGCCCTTGGGGTTCTGCAGGAACTTCTGCAGACCCGGCTGCATCACCGTGGAGGTGAAGTCCGGCCGCGAGTCACGGTCCATGAACTGCGTCAGCGACTTGGCGCCGCTGATCATCGTGTACGCCTTCTTCTGCAGCGGCGTGTACGAGGAGGTGTCGGCCTTGCTGGAGGCGGCCACCACGCTGGAGTCGGCCTTGAGGTAGATCTGCTCGGCCTCCGGCGTGCCCAGGTACTCCATCAGCTTGGTGGCGCCGGCCTTGTTCTTGGGGGCCTTGGAGACCATGAAACCGTCGGTGGGCGCCTCCACCGTGTCCTGCCCGAACGCCGAGTTCATCTCGGGGAAGGCGAAGAAGTCCAGGTCGTCCGCGTCGGCCTTGTTGGTGAACTGCTGCGCCACGAACGTGCCCAGCAGGTACATGCCCGCCTTCTTCGACACCAGCGTCTGCGCCGCGTCCTGCCAGGTGCGGCCCATGAAGCCGTCCTGGTGGTAGGGCAGCAGCTCCGACCAGTGGTCGAAGACCGCCTTGACCTTCGGGTCGGTCCACGACTCCTTGCCCGCCATCAGCGACTTGTGGAAGTCGTAGCCGTTGAGACGGAAGTTGATCTGGTCGAAGGTGCCCATCGCCGGCCAGGCGTCCTTGTCACCGAACGCGATCGGGACCAGCCCGTCCTTCTTCATCTGCTTGCACAGCGCGACCAGCTGGTCCCACGTGGTCGGGATCTGGTAGCCGTGCTGCTGGAAGACGCTCTTGCGGTAGAACAGCGCCCACGGGTACGTGTACAGCGGCACGAAGTAGTACTTGCCGTCCTCGCCCTTGGACAGCTGCTTCATCGCGTCGGGGAAGTTGCCCCCGATGGTCTGCCACACGTCGTCGATCGGCGAGGCGAGGTTCTTGGCCGCGAAGAACTGCATGCGGTAGCCCGCGAACCAGGTGAACACGTCGTCCGGCGTGCCCTGCAGATACGAGTTGATCTGCTCCTGGAAGGTGTTGTGGTCCTTCGTGTTCACGTCGACCTTGACGCCCGTCTTCTTCGTGAAGGCGGCGTAGATCTCCGCGAACGCCTTCTTGGGCACCGCGTCGGAGGAGTTGGAGCCGAGGCTGACGGTCTTGGCATCCGACGAACTGCTCCCGCTGCTGCCACAGGCACTCAGCAACGGGATACCCGCACCGGCAAGCAGCGCGGCACCACCCACACCACGCAGCACACTGCGCCGGCTGGGCGAAGGAAGAGAGAGGCCCGAGGGGGAGAGGTCCATGTACGGCTCCTGAAGGCAGGGTTCGGCCGCCACTGCGCCACGTCGAAACAAGTCGAAACCGACCAGAAATCAACTCGACCGAACATCGTGGCGGTAATAACAGCCCCATATCCGGTCATGGGTCAAGAGCTGCCCTAGAGCTTTGTGGAAACGTAACCGACACACTTGTGATCATCCCGTTCGGGCATTCGAACAGATCGGGACGCAGGGTGACTTACTGGATACGCACAGTCTTCGAGACCGTCACCTGATCAATGTCGGATGTCCTGACCGTGACGTTCATCGTCCAGGTCCCGGCGAGGGGCAGGGTGACCGAGTTGGTCCCCCAGTAGCCGCCCTGATCGGTGAGTTTCGCGTCGAGCGGGCCGACCTTCTGGGCGGGCAGGGTGAACGAGAGCCGCAGCTCGGGGATGCTGACGATGCCGTCGTCGGGGCCGAAGACCACGGCCTGCACGGAGTTGTCGCCGACTCGGCCCGGGTCGAGGGTGATCTGCACCTTGCCGTGCGCCCCGGGCGTGCCGACGTCGAAGGGCACCGTCGTGACGGAGGCCGCGGGCAGCCCGCCCGCGGTCGCGGGGGCGGCCTCCGCCTCGGCCGCCGCGCGTCCCGGCAAGGTGCCGCCGAGCACGGTGGTGATCACCAGCACGACGACGCCGACGGCGACCTCGGCGAGCACCGACCGGCGGAGGTTGCGGCGCGGGGCGGAGCCGTCGGCGGCGATCGCGGGCGCGTCCGGCGCGTCGGGCAGCGGCGGGCCGCCCACGGGCTCCGGCACCCGTTCCCGTACGACCGTCTCGGCGCCCGCGGTGACCAGCCGGGCCGTCCAGCGGCGCGAGACCTGCGCGGCCGCCAGCAGCAGCACCACGGCGGCCAGCTTGACGAGCAGCAGACGGCCGTACGTCGTCCCGGTGAGCGCGCTCCAGGAGCCGAGGCCGCGCCAGGACTGGTAGACGCCGGTGGCGACCAGGACGGTCACGCAGACGAAGGCCACGCGGGAGAAGCGGGCCACGACGAAAGCGGGGACCTCGGTGCGGTGCAGCTGGATCAGCAGCGCCGTGAGGCCGCCCAGCCAGACCGCCATGGCCAGCAGGTGCAGCACCGTGGACACCATCGCCGCGGGCACCTGGATGCCCGCCGAGGCGTGTTCGGCGGCGGCCCAGGTGAGGGCGAGGGCCACGGTGAAGGCGGTGGCGGCGAGGAGCGGGAGGCGCGGAGTGCCCCGGAGGGCACCGGGAACGGGGCTGTCGGGCTCCTGGAGGGCCTGGCGGGGGGCCGGCGTCCCCTGGGCGCCCGGAGGCTCGGTGGAAGCCTGTGAGGGGTCCTCACGTTCTGCGCCCTCGGACCGGGTGCCGGACTCGCCTGCGTCCTGCCTGCCGGCCGGCGGCTCCTCGCTCCCGCCGCGCCCGGCCTCCTCCGCCCCTGCCGTCGGCAACAGGCGCGCCCGCGCGGGGTGTTTGCGAAGCAGTACGTACGCAACGGCCGCGAGCAGCAGCAGGGTGAGCCGGGCCAGCAGGGCCAGGCCCGGACGGCCGGTGAGGGTCCGGGTGAAGGCGGCCGTGTCGAAGGCCGTCGCCGGGCCCGTGCCGTTCTCGTACGGGGCGCGCAGCACCAGCAGGCCCACGGTGGTGCCCAGCAGGATCCACCAGCCCACCACCAGCGGTTTCCGCAGCGGGCGCATGTCCGTCGGGCGGCACAGCAGGACGAAGGCGGCCGTGCCGATCACCAGGGCCACGGCGAGGTAGGCCAGATAGCGGCCGATGTTGTACAGGCTCTGGGTCGCCGGGTTCTCGACGGGACCCGTGTCGGCGCTCGCCGTCGTCGCGGAAGGTTTGCCGACGGAGAAGGTGAACGCGCCGCCCACGGGGTGGCTGTCCGCCGACACCACCCTCCAGGCCACCACGTACGTCCCCTGCGCCAGCTTCGCCGGCAGGGTCACGCTCGCCGTGTCGGAGCGGCCCTGCGCGTGCCCGGCCTCGCCGATGCGGACCCGGCGGTTGTCGGGGTCGAGGACCCGGAAGGAGTCGTCGAGCAGGCCGACGGACTCGGTGAAGGTGAGGGTGATGCGCTGCGGGGCCGACTTCAGGACCGTTCCGTCCTCGGGGTCGGTGGACTTGAGGGCCGCGTGGGCCGACGCGGCTCCCGCGCCGCCGAGGACCAGCAGGAGGAGGGCGCCCAGCAGCACCAACCCCCTGAGCCCGCGCCGGTCGAGTCGCCGGAGCCCCCGGCCGTCCACACCCTCACACTCCACGTCGTCTCTCCGTCGTCGGACTTGCCGCCTTCCCGACAGGTACGGACGCGAGCCGCCGTGTGCTCACCACGTGGGCCGTGCGCACACCCCGCCGTCGACGAGCAGATCGTGCCCGGTCACCCAGGAGGCAAGCCGCGAGGCCAGGAACACGCAGGCGTCCCCCACGTCCTCCGCCCGCCCCAACCGCCCGAGCGGCACGGCCCGTTGCCACCGCTCCACGCCCTCCGGCCAGGCCTCCTCCAGCCCTTCACGTCCGATCAGACCGGGCGAGACGGTGTTGACGCGGATGCCGAACCGCCCGTACTCCAGCGCCGCCGACCGGGCGTGCATCACGACGGCCGCCTTGGAGGCGCTGTAGTGCGCGTGCAGCGCGGCCGGTTGGCGCGCCTCGATGGAGGCGATGTGGGTCACGGACCCGCCGTCCCGCTCCCGCATGACCTCCGCGGCGGCCTGCGTGCAGGCGAACACGCTCGACAGGTTGGTGTCCACGACCGCCCGCCAGTCACCGGCCGTCATCCCGGGCAGTTCCTGGGTCGGCTGTACGGCCGCGTTGTTGACCAGCGCGTGCAGCCCGCCGCCCCACTCGGCCGCCTCGCCCACCACCCGCCGGCACACGTCCTCGTCGCTGAGATCACCTCGCAGGACGACGGCCCGGCCGCCCGAGTCCTCGATCCGCGCGGCCAGTTCACCGGCCGCCTCCACCGCCGTACGACAGTGGACGGCGACCGCCGCCCCCTCCTCGGCGAACCGCAGCGCGATACCTCGTCCGATGCCGCCGCCCGCGCCGGTGACCAGGGCGACCTGTCCTTCGAGCAAGCTCATGGACGGCACAGTCCCGCGATCTGGGCCGCCCGGTCGGGATAACGCGCCGTGAGAGCGGCCGCGTCCCCGTGCTCGTAGCCCTCGAAGGTGAATCCGGGCGCCATCGTGCACCCGAACAGGGTCCACGACGCCCCACCCGCGAGGACCCGCCCGCCCATCCAGGTGCCGGCCGGCACGGTGAACTGGATCTGCTGGCCCCCCAGTACGTCCGGTCCGAGGACCGTCGTCCGGGAGGTGCCGTCGGGGGCGAGGAGGAGGAGTTCGAGCGGGTCGCCGAGGTAGAAGTGCCAGATCTCGTCGGTCGGCAGGCGGTGGAGGGCGGAGAAGTCGTCCGCCGTGAGCAGCGCGACGATCGCCGTCCCCTCGGGCCGTCCGTCGGGTCGCTCGGGTCCCGCCCAGGTCTGGCGGAACAGGCCGCCCTCGCGCGGGATCGGCTCCAGGCCGTAATGGGTGATGAGCTCTTCGGGAGTCACCCGGGGAAGGCTACCGTCCGGTCGAGAAATGCCAGTTGAGCCGTCTTCTCGGGCAGGTGCACGTCGGGGAGGTCGATCTCCGGCAGCACGACCACCGGGCCCGCCTCGAAGCCCTGCCGCAGGAAACGGGCGATCGCCTTCTCGTTGCGCACATCGGGGTCGACGACGATCCGGCGCCGGCCGAGCCCCGGCAGGACGTACGCCGTCACGGCCGTGAGCAGCGAACCCGACCACCCGGACCGGGCACCGCCCTCCCCCGCCGGCGCGAGCAGCAGATGGACCCCGATGTCCCCGTCCCGCACCTCGTAGCACTCGCTGACACGGTCGGCCTCCGGCTCGTAGGTCTGCAGCAGCGCCACCGGGTCGCCGTCCCTGACGACCAGGAAGGCGTGATGGGTGGCGAGAGGGGCCATGTGCGCGTAGATCTCGGCGACCTGCTCCCGGCCGAGCCCGTTCATCCCCCAGAACACGGCCCGCTCCTCGCTGACCCAGCGATGGACGACCTCCGCGTCCGCCTGCGGGTCCAGCGGCAGGACCCGGACGGTGCCGAAACCGTCCAGCCGCTGCTCGTGGACGGCGGCTCGGGCCTCGTACGGATCAGACATCGCTCTCCTTGGTGAGCTGCTCGAAGTCGGTGACGACCGGGAGGAGATCCCCCTCGACCCACCGGGGGAGTTGATCGCGGTGGTGGGGCGAGCCGGGCACCCCGGAGGCCCCGAAGGGCACCACCCACCGGCTGTCCTCCCGCCGCGCCAGGTCCCACACGTAGCGGGCGGCGGGGCCTCGCGCGCTCAGGTCGGTCAGCCCGGGAACGGCCGAGGTGCACAGCACACAGTCGTGGTCGCCGGAGAGACCGGGTTCGTCGTACGAGGAGGTGGTGAGCGCCCGCCACGGGGCGAGCCGATGGCTCGCGCCCCAGGGAGCGGCGGGCGGCCGGGCGGCCACCTCCTCCAGGGCCGCCGCCACCGCAGCGGGCCGGTCGACGCCGTACAACTCCTCGGCGCGCAGCAGGTGTTCGAGGGCGAAGGCGATGCGGGGGAGCAGGGCGAGCCAGGGGAGGAGGACCTCCGGGTAGGCGGGCGGGACCGCCAGTGCGGCGAAGGCGGGGTGTGCGGCGAGATGCCGTACGACCGCTCCGCGCACGGCCGCGTAGCGGGCCGCGTCGGTGCTGTCCGCGTCCATCCGGCGGTTCCAGGCCAGGAGACGGTCGCGGAGGGCGGCGGCCGCGGGGGACAGGTCCGTCAGGGCCGCGAGGTGGTCCAACAGGGGTGCGGCGGAGGCGAGATGGGTGTCCCGGTGGATGGCGGGCATGTCGGCGGCCGACCAGCGGTCCTTCCCCGCGAGCAGGGCGGCGATGCGGTCGGCGCGGTGGGGCGGGGCGAACTCGACACCGAGGGGGGTGGCGAGACCGCGCTGGTTGGCCATCACCGCGATAGCGCCGGTGAGTTCGGCGCAGGGTGTCCCGTGCCGGCCGCGCCACTCGTGGCCGGGCTCCCAGGCGGGGACGAGGCGGGTGCGGTTGGCCTCGGAGCGCAGGGGGACGTGGCCGGCGACCCGGTGCAGGACTCCGCCCTCGGTGTCGGCGGCCAGGACGACGTTGACGGGCTCGGCCCACAGGTCCAGGGCCTGGTCGACATCGGCGACCCGGCGGGCCCTGAGGAGGGGGAGGAGGGCGCCGAAACCGAGGTCCTGGGTCACCCGGGGCGGATAGCGCAGGGCGAGCGCCAGGGGTTCGTCGTCCGGCACCCCGCCCTCGAGCCCCTCCGGGCCCCCGGCGATCACCGGCCCCCGTTCCGTCTCGAGCACCTCGACCTCGACGGGCGCCTCCCCCGCCACCGCCACGGTCTCCACCTGCCTCGACGCCCGCCGCCACTCCCCGTCCGGGCCCAGGGCCTCCACACCCGCGCCCGTCCGCCGGAGCCGCTCCCGGTAGAGGTCCTGGTAGTCGGCCATGGCGTTGGTGATGGCCCAGGCGACCGTGCCGGTGTGGCCGAAGTGGGCGATGCCCGGGACGCCGGGGACGGCGAGGCCGACGACGTCGAAGTCGGGACAGGAGAGATGGATCTGCTGGTAGACGCCGGGGTCCTCGATGAAGCGGTGCGGGTCGCCGGCGATCACCGCGTGCCCGGTAGTGGTCCGCGCCCCGCCGACCAGCCAGCCGTTGCTGCCGGCGGTGGCGGGCCCGTCCGTGGCGAACAGGGCCACCGACGCCGGCCCCAGGTGCCGTACCGCCTGCTCGCGCCAGAGTTTCGCCGGGAACCCAGCGAACAGGATGTGCGTCGCGAGCCAGACGCCGAGCGGGGTCCAGGGCTCCCAGCGGCCGGGGGCGAGGCCGGTCCGGGCGAACTCGGGGGCGGTGGTGGCGGTCAGTTCCCGGTTGACGCCGTCGACGTACGCGGCCACCCACTCCGCGGTCTCCGGGTCCCGTTCCTCCAGGGCCGTCCAGCAGCGCCGGGCGGTGTCGTCGAGGCGGGCGCGACGGGCGAACACGTCCCAGGACAGCGCCTCAGGCCCCAAGAAGGAGGCCGAGGTGCCCTGGGCACGGTGCCGTTCGACCTCCAGCTGCCAGGCCCGGTCCCGGGCGGTCACCACCCCCTGCGCGCGGGCGAGTTCACGGACGCCGCCGGCCCGCAGATGCGGAATGCCCCATGCGTCCCGGTGGATCTCGGTCGCCACCCTGCCCCCAACTCTTAGGTAAGGCTTGCCTAATATTCTGTGCCCGAATCGTACGGGAGCCGTGCGGGGTCGATGAGGCAGGGGGCCGGGCCCCGCGCTCACGTGGAGCTCCGCCCCGTACCGAGGCATGATCGGTGGCATGGACGTCACCCTTCACCTCGCCCAGGACCCCGCGGCCGACGCGCTCCTCGGGCGGTCCCCGCTCGCCGCGCTGGTCGGGATGCTGCTGGACCAGCAGGTCCCGATGGAGTGGGCGTTCAAGGGACCCCGCACCATCGCGGACCGGCTCGGCGCCGACGACCTGGACGCGCACGAGATCGCCGCGCAGGACCCGGAGGCCTTCGCCGCGGTCCTCTCCGAGAAGCCGGCCGTGCACCGCTACCCCGGTTCGATGGCCAAGCGGATCCAGCAGCTGTGCCAGTACCTGGTGGAGCACTACGACGGCAACGCCGAGCTGGTGTGGAAGGGCGTGGCCGACGGGCGTGAGCTGCTGCGGCGCCTGGAGGAGCTGCCCGGCTTCGGCAGGCAGAAGGCGCAGATCTTCCTCGCCCTGCTCGGCAAGCAGCTGGGCGTGACGCCCGAGGGGTGGCGGGAGGCCGCCGGGGCCTACGGCGAGGCGGAGTCCTTCCGGTCCGTCGCCGACATCACCGGACCCGAGTCGCTGGGGAGGGTGCGGGCACACAAACAGGAGATGAAGGCGGCCGCCAAGGCCGCGAAGTCGGCGAAGTCGGCCGGGACATAGGGGCCGGTCGACCGGCCCCCAGAGGTGGCGCGGCATCCCGCGGCGGTCCATGCGTGAAACATGACCGACCCGCCGACCACTGCCCCTTGAGGGGCGCAGCACGACGACCGCAAGCCCACGCCACCGCGCCCTGCCCCGCCCCGGGCACGCACGCACCGGAACCGCTCTTCGAGGACCCCCTGCACGCCCTCTCCCAGGCCGCCTGGCAGGTCGTCCTGGTCATCGGCGCCGCCTCCCTGCCCCTCGGTGTCCTGGTCCTCGTCCGCCCGGGCGCTCCCTCCTCAAGACCGGCGCTCTGTTCGGCCTCTACCTCCTGATCCGGCGGCGTTTTCCAGCTCGTCGCGGCCTTCGGCACCCGCCCCCATCCGACCGGTCGCGGGCGGTGTGGCCGACATCGTCACCGCGTTCCGCACCCCGCGCCTGGCGGAACGGGTCCTGCGCGCGGTGTAGCCCGTACGGGCGGATCCGGTGCCCGACAGGTCGATCACTGGGCGTGTCGGGGCAGACACCTGGCGTGAGCGCCGCACGACACCTCCGCCGCAGCCGCACCTGGCTGCGGGTCCTCGTGCTGCTGCTCGCCCTCCTGGTGCCCGGCGAGACGCACACGGCCGCTGCGGTCCCGGTGTCGGCCGAGTGCGTCCAGTGCGACGCGGCCGAGGCGGCCCTGCCTCCCGTGGTCCGCGCCGCAGCCCGGGCGGTCGTACCCCTGCGGCCCGCGCCGCTGCCGGACCCGGCTCCCGACGAGCCCGGGGTGCCCGCGACGACCGTCCTGCCCCGGGCACCGCACGCCCTGCGCACCGTGGTCCTGCGCTGCTGACAGACCCCGCTCCGGGAAGAGTCAGCAGCTACGCGAGGAACACAGCCATGCCCACCGACCCGTACGCGGTCCTGCGCGCCCTGCTGCGCGCCGAGGCCGCGCGCAGCGCACCGAAACCGGAAGTGAAGCGACCGGAGCCCGAGCGGTCCCCGCAGGAACGGGACCGCTGACCCGACGGCCCGGCGGGGTCAGCGCCTCCGCCGGGCCGTCCCGAACAGGGAGCGGGTGATCTCGCGCCCGATCTGCGTGCCGACGGAACGGGCCAGCGACTTGAACATGCCGCTGTCGACGACCTGTTCGACAACGGACGGCTGGGGTTGGGACTTCGGCGCCCGGGCCGCCTCCCTCATCTCGTCCGGCCCCTTGGCACCAGCGGGCTTGCCGGACGTCAGCTTCTCGTACGCCGACTCCCTGTCCACAGCCTGTGCGTAACGTCCGTACAGCTGCGAGGACCTCACCGCCTGGTCGAGGGCGCCCGCGTCGACGGGGCCCATCAGGGACCCGGGGGCGCGCAGCCGTGTCGCCGCGACCGGGGTCGGGGCGCCCTTCTCGCTGAGGACGGTCACGACGGCCTCGCCCGTGCCGAGCCCGGTGAGCAGCTCCTCCAGGTCGTAGGCGGAGTTGGGGAAGGTCTTCACCGTGGCCTTCAGGGCCTTCTGGTCGTCGGGCGTGAAGGCCCTGAGCGCGTGCTGGACGCGGTTGCCGAGCTGGCCGAGGACGTCGGACGGTACATCCTTCGGAGTCTGGGTGACGAAGAAGACGCCGACCCCTTTCGAGCGAATCAGCCGGACGGTCTGGGTGATCGAGTCCAGGAAGGCCTTCGAGGCGTCGTCGAAGAGCAGATGCGCCTCGTCGAAGAAGAAGACCAGCTTCGGTTTGTCGGCATCGCCGACCTCGGGCAGGTCGTGGAAGAGATCGGCCAGCAGCCACATCAGGAAGGTGGAGAACAGCTGCGGCCTGTCCTGCACGGCGGGCAGTTCCAGGACCGAGACCACGCCCCGCCCGTCCGGCGCCCTCCGCAGCAGGTCGGCCGTGTCGAACTCCGGTTCCCCGAAGAAGTCCGCCATGCCCTGCGCCTCGAAGGCGGTCAGGGAGCGGAGGATGACGCCGGCCGTGGCGGTGGACAGCCCGCCGATGGTCTTCAGCTCCGCCTTGCCCTCGTCGGAGGTGAGGAAGGCGACGACCGCCCTCAGGTCCTTCAGATCGATCAGTTCCAGCCCTTTCTGGTCGGCGTAGTGGAAGATCAGCCCGAGGGACTGCTCCTGGGTCTGGTTGAGCTGGAGCACCTTCGACAGCAGCACCGGGCCGAAGCTGGTGATCGTGGCCCGTACGGGGATGCCGTGACCGAGTCCGCCGAGGGCGTAGAACTCGGCCGGGAAACCGGCCGGCGTCCAGTGCTGATGGACCTCGGCGGCGCGTCCCGTCACCCGGTCGTTCGGCTGCCCCGGCGCGGAGATCCCGGACAGGTCGCCCTTGACGTCGGCCAGGAACACCGGCACGCCCTGCGCCGAGAGCTGCTCGGCGATCAGCTGGAGGGTCTTGGTCTTGCCGGTGCCGGTGGCGCCCGCGACCAGGCCGTGGCGGTTGAGCATCGGCAGCGGGATGCGGACCTGCGCGTCCGGCAGACAGGTGCCGTCCCAGAGCAGGGCGCCCAGGTCGAGGGCCGGTCCCGAGAAGGCGTAGCCGGAGGCGATCTCCAGGGCCTCGCGGGGCAGGGCGGGCGCGCTTCCGGGTGCCTCGGGAGCGGTGGCCTCAGGCATGGTCTCGCTGTCACTCATCTCGGACCCCAGTTCCCTTATGCCCGGCTTTGCGACGTCTTTTCCAGCGTCGCACTCCGGCTCCATGGCTGCGCCCGGAACGTCTGGACCGGTAGGCTTTCCGTGTGATCTTCAAGCGCATCGGAAACGGCCGGCCGTACCCCGACCACGGCCGGGAAAGCACCCGGCAGTGGGCGGACGTCGCGCCGCGCCCGGTCCGCCTCGATCAGCTCGTGACGACCAAGGGGCAGCTCGACCTGGAAACCCTCCTGGCCGAGGACTCGACCTTCTACGGCGATCTGTTCGCCCATGTCGTCAAGTGGCAGGGCGATCTGTACCTGGAGGACGGCCTCCACCGCGCGGTGCGGGCGGCGCTCCAGCAGCGCCAGGTACTGCACGCGCGCGTGCTCGAGCTGGACTGACGCGCACCGCGGTGAGGCGGTTCGGTAAAGGCTTGGCCCTTTCGGGTTCACCTGTGCGGCGTCGAATGATCATCTAGTAGGCATCGTCGCTCAGGCGCACTACGCTGCGCTCATGAGCATGCTGACTCCCCCGGGCATGGGCGGGAAGTACCGGATCACGGGGGACAAGTACCCACGGATGCGACAGCGCCGCAGGCGCGGTCGGCTGGTGCTCGCCGTGGTGGCCTCCGTCGTCGCGCTCGGGGTGATCGGCTGGGGCACGCTGCAGCTCATCGACGTCTTCACCGGCGGCGGCAAGAAGGCGTCCGCCGCGGGACCCAAGTCGGACTGCTCCACGCGGGTGAGCGCGTCGGCGAAGGCTTCCGGCTCTCTGCCGAAGCCCGCGCAGATCACCGTGAACGTCTACAACGCCACCACCCGCAGCGGGCTGGCCAAGAGCACGGCCGACGAGCTGCGGAAGCGCGGCTTCAAGATCGGCGACGTGGGCAACGCGAGCAAGGACTACGACAAGAAGGTCAAGGGCGCCGGGATACTGCTCGGCCCCGCGTCCGCGGTGAACACCTCGCTGCCCGTGCTCGGCACGCAGCTGGTCTCCGCCGAGAAGCGCACCGACACCCGCAAGGGCACCGACGTCGACCTGATCATCGGGGACGCGTTCAAGAACCTCACGGCCAAGGCGGACGCCGACAAGGCGCTGGCCGCGCTGTCCGGTGCCTCACCTGTGCCGGCGTCCTCGAAGAAGGGCTGCTGAGCTTCGCCTTCGCGCCGTAGGGGTGCGGCCGTTCGGCGGGTGCTGGTCCGTTGTGGCTGATCGCGCCCACGCGGCGGTAGCCGCACATTCGACACAGCCCCGCGCCCCTGCAGGGGCGCGACAGGTGCCGCCTATTCAGCCGCTCCGTACAGACGATCCCCGGCATCTCCCAGGCCCGGCACGATGTAGCCGTGCTCGTTCAGGCGCTCGTCCACCGCCGCGGTGACGACCGTGACCGGCGTGCCGGCCAGTTCGCGTTCCATGAGTTCGACGCCCTCGGGGGCGGCCAGCAGGACCACGGCCGTCACGTCGTCCGCGCCGCGCTTGATCAGCTCCTGGATCGCGGCCACCAGGGTGCCGCCCGTGGCCAGCATGGGGTCCAGGACGTAGACCTGGCGGCCGGAGAGATCCTCGGGCATGCGGGAGGCGTACGTGGACGCCTGCAGCGTCTCCTCGTTGCGGATCATGCCCAGGAAGCCCACCTCGGCGGTCGGCAGCAGCCGGACCATGCCGTCCAGCATGCCGAGGCCGGCCCGCAGGATCGGCACGACCAGCGGGCGCGGCCGGGACAGCTTCACACCGGTGGTCCGGGCGACCGGGGTCTCGATGTCGATGGCCTCCGTGCGCACGTCGCGCGTGGCCTCGTAGGCGAGCAGGGTGACCAGCTCGTCGGCGAGACGGCGGAAGGTCGCGGAGTCCGTGCGCTGGTCGCGCAGCGTGGTGAGCTTGTGGGCGACCAGGGGGTGGTCGACGACGTGGAGACGCATGACCTAACAGTAACCGCGCTCGGGGCGCCCTCGCGCTGGCATCAAACCGCCCATCAGGGGGAAAGTGGGAGAGACGCACGTCGGGGTGGTGAGCCTATGCCTGAGCCTGAGTCCCAACAGGACGCGTCACAGCAGCAGACCGACGCCGAGCGCAGGCGCCGCAGGGCCCAGTTCCTGCGGGAACGCGCCGAGGCACGTGAGTTGCGGGACCGCGTGCAGCCGCGGCGGGCCAAGGTCGCCCGGCTGCGCCACGCCATGCGCATGCGCACCTTCCGCTGGTAGCCGCGGCGGCCCCGGCAACCCGCGGTAAGGGGCCACCGGGTGCGTGCGCACGGGATTCGCCGCGTACGATCCCGCTGGTGGTCGATCAAAACGGGCGGACACAGGGAGCCGAAGACGTCCCCTGAACGCCTTGTTTCTGCCACGATTCCGAGTGGGTGGGGCTCGGCCCTGGCTTTCCCCGCCCAAGCCTCCGCCGGGGGGACCCCCAACCGGCACACCTATGACCAGTGGGAGAGTCACGGTGTACTTCGCCGCACTGCTCGCGCGCACCGAAGACGGGTGGGAAGCGAGCGACACAGAGCTCCTCGACAATGTGGAGACGCTGTCGGATCTGGCCGACCTCGCACGGGAGGCCGCGGCCGAGGACGACACGGTGCTCGTTCTGATCGAGCAGGAGGACGCCTGGTTCGGCGTCGTCCGCATCGACGGCGAGGACGACCCTCGTATCTACGTCTCGGACGCCGCCGCCGCTGCCCGCAGCAGTTACGGCGAGATCCTGCTCACCGACGAACTGCTCGGAAGGGAGCCCGGCGACGACGGCCCCGACCTGGACGCCCTCGACCTCGACGGCACCGAGGACGGGGAGGACGAGGACGACGGCGAGGACGACGACGCCCCGTCCGCCGAGACGGTGCCGCACAGCCCCGTCGGCGACGCCGAGATCCTCGACGACCTCGGCGTCAGCGCCAAGGAGCTGCGCTCCCTGGACGAGGACGCGCTGACCGCGATCGCCGAGTCCCTCGGCGCCTCGGAGGTCCTGGAGACCGTCCGCTGACGGCGACGGACCCCGTACGTGACCGCTGGCGGGCCGCGATGCGGCTCGCCCTGACCGAGGCCGGACGGGCGGGCACCGATGTGCCCGTGGGCGCCGTCGTCCTGGCCTCGGACGGTACGACCGTGCTGGGCGCCGGGCACAACGAGCGTGAGGCGAGCGGCGATCCGACGGCGCACGCCGAGGTCCTCGCGATCCGCCGGGCCGCCGCCGACCTCGGCGAGTGGCGGCTCGCGGGCTGCACGCTCGTGGTCACCCTCGAACCCTGCACCATGTGCGCGGGCGCGATCGTGCAGTCCCGGCTCGACCGGGTGGTCTACGGCGCCCGCGACGAGAAGGCCGGCGCGGCCGGATCCCTCTGGGACGTCATACGCGACCGGCGGCTCAACCACCGTCCCGAGGTGATCGAGGGCGTGCTCGCCGACGACTGCGCCCGGCTTCTCACCGAGTTCTTCCGCGGCCGCTGAATACCGATTTCTGAGCACGCCTCGCGGTGCTGTAAGGTCTCCCTCGGTAGCGTGTCCGAGCGGCCGAAGGAGCTCGCCTCGAAAGCGAGTGTGGCGCAAGTCACCGAGGGTTCAAATCCCTCCGCTACCGCTCCTGAAGGGCCCCGTCGAAAGACGGGGCCCTTCGTGCGATCATGTGCGGTCGTTGGGCAAGGAAGTGACCTGGGGAGGCCGCGATGGCGGTGAACGCGAAGAAGATCGCCGTCTATGTGCTCGTGGTCTTCGCCCTGTACGTGATCATCACGGACCCGGCCAAGGCGGCCGACTACGTCCAGATAGGGTTCGAGGGCATCTCGGACGCCGCGAAGGCCATCGGTGACTTCTTCACCTGGATCGCCGACGGGGCCCACTAGCCAGGAGCGCAGATGATCCGCCACCTCGTCCTGTTCAAGCTCAACGAGGGCGTCGAGCGCGACGACCCGCGGGTCGTGGAGGGCGTCGAGGCCTTCCGCTCACTGGACGGCAAGATCCCCGAGATCCGCTTCTGGGAGCTGGGCTGGAACCTCAGCGACCGCCCCATCGCCTACGACTTCGCCATCAACTCCGGGTTCGAGGACACGGCCGCGCTGCGCGCCTACGTGGAGCACCCGGAGCACCAGGCCGGTGTGACCCTGTGGAAGGAGTTCTCCACCTGGGTGATCGCCGACTACGAGTACTGAGCCCGGATGCTCCATGAACCGAGCCTCCCGCCGCGACGGCGGGAGGCTTTCGTGGATCTTTTGCACCAACTTGCCCCTCAACACGGCGTAACACATCGTTATGCGGTGCTTGCACACAGTGCACATGTCTTGTGATGCTATGACCGCTTTTGACGGATGAGTTGATCGATGAAGAGGTGGCGTTGACCGTGTCGGCCAGTACTGCGCCTCCCCAGGAAGCCGTCGCCGAAGCCGTCGTGGAAACCGTCGTGGAAGCCGTCACGGAGCCCCCGGTGGCCCCCGCCGCCGCGCCGCGCAGCCGCGGCGCCGACACCAGGGCCCTCACCCAGGTGCTCTTCGCCGAGCTCAAGGAGCTGCGGCCCGGCACCCCGGAGCACGACCGGGTGCGCTGCGCGCTCATCGAGGCCAACCTCCCGCTGGTGCGCTACGCCGCCGCCCGCTTCCGCTCCCGCAACGAGCCGATGGAGGACGTCATCCAGGTCGGCACCATCGGGCTCATCAACGCCATCGACCGCTTCGACCCGGACCGGGGCGTGCAGTTCCCGACCTTCGCCATGCCGACCGTCGTCGGGGAGATCAAGCGGTACTTCCGGGACAACGTCCGCACGGTCCACGTACCGCGTCGGCTGCACGAGCTGTGGGTACAGGTCAACAGCGCGACGGAGGACCTGACCACGGCGTTCGGGCGCTCCCCCACCACCGCAGAGATCGCCGAGCGGCTGCGCATCACCGAGGAGGAGGTGCTGTCCTGCATCGAGGCCGGCCGCTCCTACCACGCCACCTCGCTGGAGGCCGCGCAGGAGGGCGACGGGCTGCCGGGACTGCTGGACCGGCTCGGCTACGAGGACCCGGCCCTGGACGGCGTCGAGCACCGCGATCTGGTCCGGCATCTGCTCGTCCAACTCCCGGAGCGCGAACAGCGAATCCTTCTGCTGCGCTACTACAGCAATCTCACCCAGTCGCAAATCAGCGCGGAACTCGGGGTCTCGCAGATGCACGTATCCCGCCTACTCGCGCGTAGCTTCCAGCGGCTGCGATCCGCGAATCGGATCGAGGCATAAGAGGCGCACGGGCGCACGCTCCGGAACACACCGGAACGCCCCAGTTCGCAAGCAGGATCGAGTCGTAACCGGTACGAGCGAATCGCTCACCAGGGATGTTCCCGACCGTTCTCTGCCGAAAAACGCTCAGACCCCCTCTTTCCAGGGCCGTTTCGTATCTCGCATGTCGACATGTCACTACAGCGTGTTGCCGACATGTGACATTCTTCCGCCAGTGCGTTTGCCGCGGCTTCGGCTCCGGTATTCAGGTGAAGGCTGAACTCCTCACCAGGGGAGGCTCGGCCGCGACCGTCCCGCGACCCAAAGGGGGTGGCATGTCCGCAGATCAGGGCAGCTCGAAGGTGCTCACGCTCACGAAGAGCGAGACCGCGCCCGACGCCGTTCTCGACGACGTCACGGTCCTGGAGGCCGTGCCGGCCCCGGCCCTTCCGGCCTCCTCGGAGGCCATCGACACCCGCACCCTGTCCCGCTCCCTCTTCCTGCGGCTTGCCACGCTGGACGAGAACAGCCCCGAGCGCATGTACGTCCGGGACACCCTGATCGAGCTCAACCTGCCGCTCGTGCGGTACGCGGCGGCCCGGTTCCGCTCGCGCAACGAGCCGATGGAGGACATCGTCCAGGTCGGCACGATCGGGCTGATCAAGGCGATCGACCGGTTCGACTGCGAGCGGGGCGTGGAGTTCCCCACCTTCGCGATGCCGACGGTCGTCGGGGAGATCAAGCGGTTCTTCCGCGACACCTCGTGGTCGGTGCGGGTGCCGCGCCGACTGCAGGAGCTGCGCCTGGCCCTCACCAAGGCCAGCGACGAGCTCTCGCAGAAGCTGGACCGCTCCCCGACCGTCCCCGAACTCGCCGCCGTGCTCGGCGTGTCCGAGGAGGACGTGGTCGACGGCCTCGCGGTCGGCAACGCGTACACCGCGTCCTCGCTGGACTCGCCGGCCCCGGAGGACGACGGCGGCGAGGGCTCGCTGGCGGACCGGCTGGGCTACGAGGACACGGCCCTGGAGGGCGTCGAGTACCGCGAGTCCCTGAAGCCCCTGCTGGCCAAACTCCCGCCCCGGGAGCGGCAGATCATCATGCTCCGCTTCTTCGCGAACATGACCCAGTCGCAGATCGGCGAGGAGGTCGGCATCTCGCAGATGCACGTCTCCCGCCTGCTGACCCGCACGCTGGCCCAGCTGCGCGAAGGCCTGATCTCGGACTGAGAGCGGAACGGAACCCGGGGGTTCCTTTTTGACAGAGCGTCAGCCACCATGGCGCGATGCTGCGAGCGACTCCCGGGACGACATGGACACGTGGCCGTCGAGGCGCCCTGATCGGCGCGTCGGCGGCCGTCGTCTGTCTGGGCGCCGCACTGGCGGCGTGCGGGGGCGGCGGGCGCGAGGGCTATGTCGCCACGGGCGCGGTCGGCGGTCCGCAGGTCTCCGGTGCGGCGGCCCCGACGGGCGGGGTGACGCTGGTGCCGCTGGAGCGGCCCCGGGCCACACCGGGCGGGAGCGGGGCGCCGACGACGGCGACGGCGACGGGTGAACGGGACGCGGGCGCGGGGAGTGTGGACGCGCCGGGCGGCACTGCGGCCGCGGGGACGCCCGGCGCGCAAGGGGGCTCCTCGACCGGCGGCACCAAGCCCGGTCGTACGACGCCCGCTTCACCGCCCTCGACGACAACTCCCGGTCCGACGGCCCCCGTCGGGCCCGCCGCGCTGAGCTGGGGCGAGCCGGTCCGCACGGCCACCGACCAGCGGTGGTGCGAGGACGTCGAGCTGACCTTCGCCAACTCGGGCGGGACCGCGGTGCGTTCGGGCACGGTGACGTTCGGGACGCACATCATCGGGCTGCTCGGCATCGACTGGGGCACGGTCGAGTCGGCCGAGCCGCTTCCGGTGCCGATCGGGGCCGGGGCGCGCAAGGAGAAGACCTGGACGGTGTGCGTCGACGCCTGGCGCGTGCCGCTGGGCATGCACGTCGAGACGCGGGACGTCACCGTCCAGTGGAAGTAGCGCGCCCGAGTTACATCAGGGCGAGCCAGGCCACGGCGGCGACGACCGCGACGGCCACGACGACGCCGACGATCAGGCCGATGCGGGGGCCCGCGGGGGCGGGGGCCTGCTGCTGCCGGCCCTGCGGTCCCTCGTCCACGAACGCACGGAACATCTGCGTGCTGCCGGCGGGGTCGTAGTTGCCCTGGGGGTTCTGGGGGTTAGCCATAGCCCGAGACCCTAGCGAATAGCCGAGGGGGACCCAAGTGGGGGCCCTCCGGCCCCCGCGTCCCGCCCCACCTGCGTGTTTACTTTCGCAATACTTGTCTTTGCCAAGTTTTTATGCCGATCACACCTTATTTGTTTGCCTGCAGCAACCAACAACTTCTATGGTTGCCCCAAGCAACGAATGCGGGAGGTGTGATGGCCGAGCGGGTGCAGTACGAGGAGTTGTTGCGCCAGTTCAGCGCCTTCGGTGCCGTGAAGCGGGAGATCGGGCGGATCATGCCGTCCGACTGCCCGAGCGGCAGCGCCGCCGTGCTGACCCTGCTGGGCCGCTTCGGCGACATGCGCATGAGCAAGCTGGCCGACCTCCTCGCCGTGGACATGTCGGTCACCAGCCGCCATGTCGCGCACCTCGCGGAGCGCGGCTGGATCGACCGCTCCCCCGACCCGGCGGACAAGCGGTCCCGGATCCTGCACCTCACCCCCGCGGGCCTCGCCCGTCTGGAGGCGCTGTCCGAGCGGACCACACAGCTGCTCGCCGAACGGCTCGCCGACTGGAGCGACGAGGAGCTCGCCCAGCTCACCGGCCTCATGGCCCGGCTGCGCGCCAGCTTCGACGACAGCCGCGTCGCCGCGCTGCCGCCCCGGCTCCCGCCGCCCGCCCCCGCACTCGACCCGACCACCCGTACACCCGCGAGCACCTAAGAAAAGGAAACCCATGGCAACGACCACACCAGCCGGTGTGCGGGCTCATGCCAAGCACGGGGGAGGTGCCTCCGCCGGCAGCGCCCCGATGACGCACCGGCAGATCATGGAGGCGCTCTCCGGGCTGCTGCTCGGCATGTTCGTGGCGATCCTGTCCTCCACGATCGTCACCAACGCCCTCCCGCACATCATCGGCGACCTCGGCGGCGGCCAGTCCGCCTACACCTGGGTCGTCACCGCCTCGCTGCTGGCGATGACCGCGACCACGCCCCTGTGGGGCAAGCTCGCCGACCTGTACAGCAAGAAGGCGCTCGTCCAGATAGCCCTGGTCATCTACGTACTGGGGTCGATGGCCGCCGGCCTCTCGCAGAACCCGGGCATGCTGATCGCCTGCCGTGTCGTACAGGGCATCGGCGTCGGTGGTCTGAGCGCGCTCGCGCAGATCGTCATGGCCGCGATGATCTCCCCGCGTGAGCGCGGCCGTTACTCCGGCTACCTCGGCGCGACCTTCGCCGTCGCCACCGTCGGCGGCCCGCTGCTCGGCGGTGTCATCACCGACACCTCGTGGCTGGGCTGGCGCTGGTGCTTCTACGTCGGCGTCCCCTTCGCCGTCATCGCGCTGATCGTGCTGCAGAAGACCCTGCACCTGCCCGTCATGAAGCGGGACGTGAAGGTCGACTGGGCCGGCGCGTTCTTCGTCGCCGCGGCCGTCTCGCTGCTCCTGGTCTGGGTCACATTCGCCGGTGACAAGTACGACTGGATCTCCTGGCAGACCTTCGCCATGGTCGGCGGTTCGATCGTCCTCGGTCTGGTCTTCGTGCTCGTCGAGTCGAAGGCCCGGGAGCCGATCATCCCGCTGCGGCTGTTCCGCAACCGCACCATCACGCTGGCCTCGCTGGCCTCGCTGTTCGTCGGTGTCGCGATGTTCACCGGCACGGTGTTCTTCAGCCAGTACTTCCAGCTGGCCCGCGACAAGTCCCCGACGATGTCGGGTGTGATGACCATCCCGATGATCGGCGGACTGTTCGTCTCCTCCACCGTCTCCGGGCAGTTCATCACCCGCACCGGCCGCTGGAAGGCCTGGCTGGTCAGCGGTGGCGTCCTGGTCACGGCCGGCCTCGGCCTGCTCGGCACGATCCGGTACGACACGGCGTACTGGAAGATGGCGATCTTCATGGCCCTGATGGGGCTCGGCATCGGCATGATGATGCAGAACCTGGTGCTGTGCACACAGAACCAGGTCGCCCCGTCCGACCTCGGCTCGGCGAGCTCCACGGTCACCTTCTTCCGCTCGCTCGGCGGTGCGGTGGGCGTCTCGGCGCTGGGCGCGGTGATGGCCCGCCGGATCACCCACTACGTCACGGACGGCGTCGCCGCCCTCGACCCCAAGTACCGGGCTGCCCTGTCCGGTTCCAGCTCCTCCGCGGACGGCATCCCGGACCTGAACAAGCTGCCGGCCCCGATCCGCACGCTCATGGAGAGCGCGTACGGCCACGGCATCGCCGACGTCTTCCTGATCGCCGGCTGCCTCGCGGCCCTCGCGTTCCTGATCACCCTGTTCATCAAGGAGGTCCCGCTGAGGACCAAGGGCGCCCTTGCGCAGGCCGCGGACGCGGAGCGGACGCCGGCCGAGGTGGAGACCCCTTCGGCGGCTCCGGTCGCCGTGCAGGCTCCCGCCGCCGAGCACGTCCCGAGCTGGGCCGTGTCCGACACGGAGGCCACGGAGGCCGCCGCCGACGGCACGCAGAAGCTCGCCGCCGTGGCCACCATCGCCCGGCCCGAGGCGACCGAGGGCTCCGGCGGGATCCCGGTGCGCGGCTTCGTGCGCGGCGCCGAGAGCGCGCCGGTGCCGCAGGCGGCCGTCACGCTGATCTCGCTGGCCGGACGGCAGCTGGGCCGCTCGGTGACGCAGGGGGACGGTTCGTACGCGGTGGACGCGCCGAGCGTCGGGTCGTACGTCCTGATCGCCTCCGCGGACGGGTTCCAGCCGCAGGCGTCCACGGTCGTGGTGAACGGTGAGCCGGTGTCGTACGACATCCTGCTCAGCGGCACCAGCGGGCTGAACGGGCTGGTGCGGGCCGCGGAGAACGGGCTGCCGGTCAAGGACGCGATGGTCATCGTGACCGATGTGCGCGGGGATCTGCTGGCCACCGGAAACACCGGTGAGCAGGGCGAGTTCTCCTTCGCCGAGCTGGTGCCGGGGCAGGTCACCGTCGCCGTGAACGCCGCCGGGTTCCGGCCGCGGGCGCTGCCCGTCGAGGTCGGCGGGGCCGGGGTGACCCGGATCGAGGTCGACCTGGACTCGGGGGCGCAGCTGCAGGGTGTCGTACGGGCGCCGCACGGGCCGCTGGCCGACGCGCGGGTCACGCTGGTCGACGTGGCCGGCAACGTCGTGGGGACCGCGACCACCGGGGCGGACGGGGCGTACGCCTTCACCGACCTGAACAGCGGCGACTACACGGTCATCGCGACCGGCTACCCGCCGGTGGCGACGGCCCTGACGGTGAACGGCCGCGGGGTCGACGACCACGACATCGAACTGGCCCACCCGGCCGAGTAGTTCGAACCCGGCCCGTGGCGGTCACGCGCTCCGATCGCTCGGACGCGTCCCCGCCACGGGCCGGTTCGCTTGAGACCGACAGCTTTCGCAGGGAGAAACGGGATGGGACTGACCGCGAGGATCCGTACGCGGGACGGATGGGCCGTGTCGCACGCGGTCGTCACGGTGACCGACCTGACGGGCGCGCAGGTGCTGCGGGCCGAGGCGGACGCCGAGGGGGTCGTACGGGACACGACCGCGCTGACCCCGGGGCCGTACGTCGTCATCGTCACCGCCGTCGGGTACGCGCCCGCCGCCTCCACGGCGATCGTCACCGCGAGCGGGCGGGCCGAGCTCGGGAACGTGACGCTGGCCCGGCAGGGTGGCACCGAGCTGCCGCCGCCGGGGCCGTGGACCATCGACCCCGCGCACTCCTCGGTGGGCGCGGTCGCCCAGCACCTGGGCATCTCCAGCGTCCACGGCCGCTTCACCGACTTCGCCGGGCGGATCGAGATCGCGCCGGACGAGGTGGAGAAGTCGCGGGTGGAGGCAGTGATCCGGGCGGCCTCGATCGACACGGGCAACGGCATGCGCGACGACCATCTGCGCTCGCCGGACTTCCTGGACGCCGAGAAGTACCCGGAGATCACCTACCGGTCCTCCGGGCTCACGGCGGCGGGCTCCGACCGCTGGACCGTGCACGGGGAGCTGACCCTGCGCGGGGTCGTCCGGCCGGTGGACCTGGACCTCGCCTACCTGGGTACGGGCGCCGACCCCTGGGGCGGCACCCGGGCCGCCTTCCGCGCGACGACCGAGCTGCGGCGCGAGGAGTTCGCCATGAACTACAACCAGGTGATCCAGGCCGGGATCGCCGCCATCGGCACGACCCTGCGGGTGGAGCTGGACATCCAGGCGGTGCAGGGGGAGTCCCTGCCGCAGGCGTAGGCCTGGCAGGAGCAGGCTGAGCGGGGGCGGTGCGCCTAGGCTGACGGCATGGCACCGAACATCGCTACGAACACGACCGTCTCGCTGGACGAGTTGCTGGACTTCGTACGGCCGCGGCACCGCGCGATCCTGCTCACGCGACGGGCCGACGGAAGCCCGCAGGCCTCGCCGCTGACCTGCGGGGTCGACGACTCGGGGCGGATCGTGGTCTCCACGTACCCCGAGCGGGCGAAGACGCGGAACGCGAAGCGGGACGACCGGGTCAGCCTGGTGATCCTGAGCGACGACTGGAACGGGCCCTGGGTCCAAATCGACGGCACCGCGGAGGTCATCGACTCGCCCGACTCCGTGGAGCCGCTGGTGGAGTACTACCGCAACATCGCCGGCGAACACCCCGACTGGGACGAGTACCGGGAGGCAATGGTCAAGCAGGGCAAGTCCATCATCCGGGTCACCCCCGAGCGCTGGGGCCCGGTCGCCACCGGCGGCTTCCCGGCACGGCTGACCTCCCAGGACTAGTCGACGCCGACCACCACCACCCGACGGACGGAGTCCGGCACAGCGCTCCGAAGCCTGCGAAGCAGCGCGAGCGGCGCAGAAGGAAGGGGCCCGGGAGGCAATGGTCAAGCAGGGCAAGACCATCATCCGCCTCACCCCCGAGCGCTGGGGCCCGGTCGCCACCGGCGGCTTCCCGGCACGGCTGACCTCGCCGGATGCCTGAGGGCTAGTGGGGCTTGTCGGTCATCGCCTCGATGCCCGCGATCAGGAGGTCCAGGGCGAAGGTGAAGTCCCTCGCCCTCATCTCCTCCACCGTGTCACCGCCCCGGGCCGCCATGATCTCCTCGTTCTCCTTGACGATCTCGGCGGCCTCCGGTGACCGGGTCACCGCCGTCATCGCGTGCTGGAAGTACTCGTCCTGGGTCATCCCCGCCTCGGCGCAGCGGGCGATGAAGTGGCCCTCGATGGTGCCGTAGCCGTACACGAACTGGAAGACGAGCGAGATGGCGCCGGTCAGGCCGTGCACCGGCAGGCCGGTCTTGCGGATGACCCGCTGAACGACGCGGGAGAAGGCCAGCGAGTTCGGGCCGATGTTCAGGAACGTGCCCGCCAGCGGGGACAGCCAGGGATGGCGGACCAGCAGGGCGCGGTACTCCGTCGCCAGCGTGCGCAGCTGCTCGCGCCAGTCCTCGTCGGCGTCCGGGTCGGGCAGGGAGAGTTCGCCGTAGGCCGCGTCCAGGGCGAGTTCGAGCAGGTCGTCCTTGGTGTCGACGTACCAGTAGACGGACATCGCGGTGACGTTCAGCTCGGCGGCCAGCCTGCGCATGGAGAACTTCGCCAGCCCCTCGGCGTCCAGGAGCCGTACGGTCACCTCGGTGATCCGGTCCCGGTCGAGACCCGACGGCTGCCCGCCGCCGCGCCCGCCCCGACGGACCTTGCCCTCCAGCCACACACTGGTCCGCACGGCCCGCTCGGCTGCCCTCACCATGGCGTACCTTCCTAGACTTCCGTTCACACATCGAGGTGCCGGTCGGCGGCCGGCCCTCAGGCCGCCACCATCTCCGAGTCTGCCCGCTGCGCACGTCGCAGCAACGCCGCCGCCACGAACCCGCCCAGCAACACGGCCACGGCACCCACCAGCTGACCGGCCTTCAGCCCCTCGGCCAGCCCTCCGGAGGAACTGAGCACGGCCCCGAGCACGGCGACGCCCAGGCCGTTGCCGAACTCGGCCAGGGTGCCGTTGACACCGGCCCCGACCCCCGCCTTCTCCGGGGGAATCGCGCTCATGATCGCATGCGCCATCGCAGGGTTGGCGATCGCGCACCCACCCCCGATCAGCAGCAACCCCACCAGCGTCCCGGCATAGCCCCGGACGTCCAGCAGGGCGATCGACACCAGCCCGCCCGCCATCAGCACCATCCCGAGCGCGATGGACACCGGTGTCCCCAGCCGCGCCGCCCATGTCGCCGACAGTCCTGAGAAGTTCAGGGCGACGACCGTGAGAGCGAGCGGCGCCGTGCGGAGACCGGCCTCGAGCGGTCCGTAACCGAGCACGAACTGCAGATGCTGGGTGAGCAGGAACAGCGCGCCGCCCATGCCGAAGGTGATCAGCACCGTCCCGGTGACCGCCCCCGTGAACCGGCGGTCCCGGAAGAAGTGCAGGTCCAGCATGGGATGCGGGATGCGGCTCTCCCAGTACGCGAACAGGGCCAGTACGGCGACGGCCACGCCCGCCGGGGCCAGCACCCGGCCCGAGAGCCATCCGTGCTCCGGCCCGGAGATGATCGCGAACACCAGCGAGGCCATTCCGACGGTGGACAGCACAGCGCCCGGCAGGTCGGGGCGGTCGCCGCTCGGGCTCTTCGACTCCGGTACGAGCGCCACCACGGCCACCAGGCCCAGCGCCGCGACCGGCAGGTTGATCAGGAAGATCGCGCCCCACCAGAAGTGATTCAGCAGGAACCCGCCGATCAGCGGGCCGGCCGCGAAGCCCAGCGCGTTGACCGCGGCCCAGACGCCGATCGCCTTCGGCTGCTCCTCGGGGGTGAAGATCTGCATCGCCACCGCCAGGGTGGTGGTCAGCAGGAGCGCACCGCCGACCCCCATACCGGCCCGCGCGGCGATCAACTGTCCCGTGGAGCCCGCGAGTCCGGCCGCCAGCGAACCGATGCCGAACAGGGCGAGCCCCGAGATCAGCATCTTCTTGCGGCCGTAGCGGTCGGCTGCGCTGCCGGCGCTCAGCAACAGGCCGGACTGCACCAGCGAATACGCGTTGATCATCCACTGGATGTCGGAGGTCTCGGCGTGCAGCTCCCGGGTGAGGGACGGGATCGCCACGTTCAGGACGGTGTTGTCGAGCAGCACGGTGAGCTGGGCGAGGCAGATGACACCGAGGATCAGCCAGCGGCGGGCGTGGCCCTGGCCCTGAGCCGGGACGTGGGGGGACGGAGACATGCCATACACCGTATAGCTGGCTGCTATACGGTGTACAACGCGTTTTCGTCGGATCGTCGGGCTGAGGGTCAGCTGCTCGCCTTCTGCGTCAGGTCGTAGAAGGTCGACGAACCCACGGTCACCTTCTTGAAGTTCTTCTCGACCCAGGAGGTGATCTGCGAGGACGTACCGCTGCTGCTGCCGCCCATGCCTCCCATGCCGCCTCCGGTGCCGGAGGAGATGAAGTAGTGGATCTTGCCGTCCGCCACGTACTTCTGGAACTGGGCCAGCGTCGGCGCCGGATCGGTGCCGTTGAAGCCGCCGATCGCCATGACCGGGTCGCCGGTGGAGAGCTGGTAGCTCGCCGCGTTCTGGGCGCCGATGGCCGCGGCGACCCAGGTGTACTTGGACGAGTCGGTCTCCAGCAGCTTCTTGGCCGCGGAGGAGACGCTGGCGCCGTTCAGCAGACCGCCGACGCCACCGCCGCCGCCCATGCCACCGCCGCCCCGGCCGGCGAAGCCGTTCTGGCCTTGCGTGCTGCCATTGCCGTTGCCGTTCTGGCCGGGCGTTCCGCCGAAGCCGCCGTTGCCGTTGCCCGTCGTGCCGCCGCCCGGGAAGCCGTTGCCCTGCTGGTTCTGGCCCTGGGTGTTGCCGTTGCCGTTCTGCCCGCCCCGCATGCCGCCGCCGAAGCCGCCCCGCATACCGCCGCCACCGGGACCGCCCATCATGCTCGCGCCCGCCGGACCAGCCGTGACGATGGATCCCGTGTGGCCCGTCTGCAGGGTGCTGAGGGTGTACGCGGTCGGGCCGGCCAGGGAGGCGACCAGACCCACGGCCGCCGCCCCGAGGGCCAGCTGCCGGTTGATCCGGCCCGCGAAGATCAGGCCGAGCGCGGCGGTCAGACCGCCGATCAGGACGAGGTACTTCAGCCAGGGCAGATAGCTGGAGGTGCGGTTGAGCAGGACGTAACTCCACACCGCGCTCGCCACGACCGCGCCCGCGAGGGTGATCGAGGCCCAGGTCTCCCTGCGCTTCTCCCACAGGATCGCCGAGCCCATGCCGATGACCGCGGCCATGTAGGGGGCGAGGGCGACCGTGTAGTACTGGTGGAAGATGCCCGCCATGTAGCTGAAGACGACCATGGTCATCAGCAGCGAGCCGCCCCAGACCAGGAACGAGGCACGAGTGACCGAGGTCCGCTTCAGCTTGCGGGTGGCGACCAGGCCGGCGACGAAGAGGACCAGCGCGGCCGGGAGCAGCCAGGAGATCTGGCCGCCGACCTCGGAGTTGAACATCCGGTTCCAGCCGGTGGCCCCCCACATACCGGTGCCGCCGCCTCCGCCACCGCCGCCGACGCTGCCGGTCTCGTCGCCGCTGAGGCGGCCGAAGCCGTTGTAGCCGAAGGTCAGCTCGAGGAAGCTGTTGTTCTGCGAACCGCCGATGTAGGGGCGGGAGGACGCGGGCCACAGCTCGACGATCGCGACCCACCAGCCGCCGGAGATGACCAGCGCGAGCGTCGCCGCGGCCAGCTGTCCGAACCGCTTCCGCACCGACACCGGCGCGCAGACCGCGTACACGATCGCCAGCGGCGGCAGGATCAGGAAGGCCTGCAGCGTCTTGGCGAGGAACGCGAAGCCGATCGCGCCCCCGGCCCACACCAGCCACCTCGTCCTGCCGTCCTCGACGGCACGCACCACGAAGTAGCAGGCCAGCGCCATCAGCAGGGCCAGCATGGCGTCCGGGTTGTTGAACCGGAACATCAGCGCCGCGACGGGAGTGAGCGCGAGCACCGCACCCGCGACCAGACCGGCCCCGGGACTGAAGCGGCGCCGGACGCCCGCGTAGACCACGGCCACCGCGCCGACGCCCATCAGGACCTCGGGGAGAAGGATCGCCCAGGAGTTGAGGCCGAGGATCCGGACCGACAGCTCCATCGGCCACAGGGACGCCGGGGGCTTGTCGACGGTGATCGCGTTGCCCGCGTCCAGCGAGCCGAAGAAGAACGCCTTCCAGGACGTGCTGCCGGCCTGCACGGCCGCCGAGTAGAAGGAGTTGGCGTAGCCGGAGGCGCTCAGGTTGTAGAGGTAGAGGAGCAGGGTGGCGGCCAGCAGTCCGAGGAAGGCCGGGCGCGCCCAGCGGGGGTCCTCGGGGCGGCCGCGCCACAGTCTCCGTACGAAGGGCTGTCGCGGCTTGCCGGCCCGGGGCTCGGTGGGGGCCACCGGCTCCT
The DNA here is from genome assembly GCF_040612015.1 of Streptomyces sp. NPDC006476. Taxonomy (NCBI): domain Bacteria; kingdom Bacillati; phylum Actinomycetota; class Actinomycetes; order Kitasatosporales; family Streptomycetaceae; genus Streptomyces; species Streptomyces sp. NPDC006476. The sequence goes on from NZ_JBEXPK010000025.1 coordinate 32,173, forward strand.
GCACGGCCGTGGTGACCGTGGGGCCGGGGGGCGGTCCCCAGGAGGAGGGACCGGGTCCCCCCTCGTACGTCGTCCGGTCGTAGTGGGTGGTCATCGGGCGTCCCTCGGATCGGTGTCGGTCGGACGCACCGGCTGCAGATGCAGGGTGGCGTCCTCCCAGGTGCGGTCCGCGACTTCACCGGCGCGGAACTGGGTGGTGTCGTGGCCGCGGTACGCGGCCGGGCGCTGTGGCAGCGGGTACTGCGGCTGGTACTGCGGGAACGGGGTCGTCGGGGTCGTCACGTACGTCGGCGAGGACGGGGTGTGCGCGGCCACCACCGTGGACGGCCGGCTGTCGTCCCGGTCGGGGAAGACCCAGGCGCGGAAGAGCAGGAAGCGCAGCACGGTCGCCGCGAGGTTGGCGGCGATCAGCACCGCCAGCTCGGTGGAGTGCGCCGGGTCGGACGTCGCCGCGTTCAGGGCGGCGAGCGAGCCGCTGGTCAGGGCGAGGCCGATGCCGAAGACGACGAGACCCTGCGCCTGGTGGCGGACGGCGCCCCCGCGGCCGCGCACCCCGAAGGTCAGACGCCGGTTGGCGGCCGTGTTGGCGACCGCGGAGACCAGCAGCGCGAGCGCGTTGGCGAGCTGCGAGCCGCCGAACTGCCGGAAGAGGCTGTAGAGGACGAGGTAGAAGAGGGTCGACAGACCGCCCACGACACAGAACCCGACGAGCTGGCGGGCCAGTCCCTTCGGCACGTCCTGGATCTCGCGGTCACGCGGGTCGTCGCCGAATGGGCGGGTGATCCGGTCCAGCGGCAGCGAACCGCTCGCGAGCGCCTTGCCCACCCGCCACACGCCCTTGAGGTCCTCGGTCGCCGTCTTCACGATGTGGACGGTGGAGTCGGGGTCGTCGACCCAGTCGACGGGCACCTCGTGGATACGAAGGCCCGCGCGTTCGGCGATGACCAGCATCTCGGTGTCGAAGAACCAGCCGGTGTCCTCCACCAGCGGCAGCAGCACCTGGGCGACATCACGCCGGATCGCCTTGAATCCGCACTGCGCGTCCGAGAAGCGGGCCTGCAGCGAGCCGCGCAGGATCAGGTTGTACGTCCGTGAGATGAACTCCCGCTTGGGACCGCGCACCACCCGGGAACTGCGGGAGAGCCGCGAGCCGATGGCGAGGTCCGAGTGGCCCGAGATCAGCGGGGCCACCAGCGGGAGCAGGGCGTTGAGGTCGGTGGACAGGTCCACGTCCATGTAGGCGAGGATCGGGGCGTCCGAGGCGGACCACACGGTGCGCAGGGCGCGTCCGCGGCCCTTCTGCTCCAGGCGGAAGTTCCTGACCTCGGCGATCTCCGACTCCAGCCGGGACGCCACCGTCGGGGTGGTGTCGGTCGACGCGTTGTCCGCGATGGTGATGCGGAACGCGTACGGGAACGTGCGCTTGAGGTGCTCGTGCAGTCTCAGCACACACGGCTGGAGGTCCTTCTCCTCGTTGTAGACGGGGATCACTACGTCCAGGACAGGCGTACCGGCGTCGCCGGCCGGGAGGTGCTCCCGCGCCGGCAGGGTGCCGGGAGAAGAGTCGGTTCGCATGGAAACGACTCTGGTCAAGTGCCCTGTTGCACCCATGTGCTGGCACTGTGCTGCACCTGTGAGTGCGACTGCCAGTTCGTCTCGGGAGCCGGGTGGGGGAACGCCGGGGCGAGCGCCGGCAGATGGACGGTGAAGACCGTACGACCCGGGACGCTGTCCACGGTCACGGCACCGCCGTGCGCGGTCGCCACGGCCTGCACGATGGCGAGCCCGAGCCCGGTGGACCCGGTGGCACGCGAACGCGCCGAGTCGCCGCGGGCGAACCGCTCGAAGACGTGCGGCAGCAGGTCGGGCGGGATGCCCTGGCCGTTGTCCTCGACGTCCACGCACATCCATGGGCCGCGCCGCTGGATCCGTGCGGTGACGGTGGTGCCGGGCGGAGTGTGCTTGCGGGCGTTGCCCAGCAGATTGACCAGCACCTGCTGGATGCGGGCCGCGTCCGCCGACACCAGCGCCGGTTCGTCGGGCAGGTCCAGCCGCCAGTTGTGGTCCATGCCGGCCGCGCGGGAGTCGCTGACGGTGTCCACGACCAGCGGGATCAGATCGGTCTGCTCGACCTGCAACGGGCGCCCCGCGTCGAGCCGGGCGAGCAGCAGCAGATCCTCGACCAGGAGGGTCATCCGTCCGGCCTCGGACTCGATCCGGCCCAGGGCGTGCCGGGTGTCGGGCCCGACCTGCTCCCTTCCGCGCCGGGTCAGCTCGGCGTACCCGCGGATGGAGGCGAGGGGCGTCCTGAGCTCATGACTGGCGTCCGCGACGAACTGCCGTACCCGCATCTCGCTCTGCTGACGCGCGTGCAGGGCGCCGTGGACGTGGTCCAGCATCCGGTTGAGCGCGGCGCCGACCTGGCCGACCTCGGTGTGCGGATCGGTCTCCGACTCGGGCACCCGCTCACTGAGATTCACCTCACCGGTGTGCAGCGGCAGTTCGGACACCCGGGTGGCGGTGGCGGCGACGCGCCGCAGCGGCCGGGTGGCGACACCGACGAGCACGTAGCCGGCGATGACGGCGGCCCCCAGCCCGGCGGCGGTGACGCTGACCTCGACGAGGATGAGGGTGTTGATCGTGTTGTCGGGGACCTTGGTCGGAACGGCGACGTAGTAGTTGCCGTTCTCGCTGCTGACGTACTTGACGCGGTACTTGCCCAGCCCGCTGATCTCCACGGTGTGGATGTGGTGGTCCTGGGGGACGGTGTTCAGCGACTTGCGGGCCGCCTCGCTGAGCGTGTTGGCGGCCATGCCGCTGAGGTCAGTGCTGTCGTCCGAGTGCTCACCGTACTTGGCGTCGGTGATCCGGCCGTTCTGGACCTTGGCGATGACCGTGCGCTCCGGCTGCGGGCCGTGCGTGACGAAGTCGCTCAGGGTGAAGCTCTGCCCGTTGCCGTTCCTGCCCGCCGAGTTGTTCGTCCCGGGGGCCGGGTTGTTCTTGCCCAGGTTTGCGCCGGGCGGTCCGCCGAAACCGGCCGCCCGCCCGGAGACCTGGGTCAGCTGCTCGTCCAACTGCTGGTACAGATGCGACCTGAGCACCACTGTCGTCACCGTGCCGATCACCGCGCACACCACCGCGATCAGCACCACGGAAGCGACGACGAGCCGCGCCCGCAGGGTGCGCGGCTGTCCCGCTCGTCGCTGCTGCGGACGCGTTCGTCGTCGCCCGCTCATGAAGCGGCGGGCTTGATCAGATAACCGGCCCCACGCCGCGTGTGGATCATCGGCTCCCGCCCGGCGTCGATCTTGCGCCGCAGATACGAGATGTACAGCTCGACCACGTTGGCCTGCCCACCGAAGTCGTACGACCACACCCGGTCGAGGATCTGCGCCTTGCTGAGCACGCGCCGCGGATTCCGCATCAGGAAACGCAGCAGCTCGAACTCGGTCGCGGTGAGGTGGATGGAGTCCCCGGCCCGCGACACCTCGTGGCTGTCCTCGTCCAGGGTGAGGTCACCGACCACCAGCACGGAGTCCGAGCGCCGGTCGGCGGCACCGGAGCGGCGGATGAGACCCCGCAGCCGCGCCACGACCTCCTCCAGGGAGAACGGCTTGGTGACGTAGTCGTCGCCGCCGGCGGTGAGCCCGGCGATACGGTCCTCGACCGCGTCCTTGGCCGTCAGGAACAGCACCGGCACGTCCGGCAGCTCCCGGCGCAGCCGCCCCAGGACGGTCAGCCCGTCCATGTCCGGCAGCATCATGTCGAGTACGACGGCGTCGGGACGGAACTCCCGCGCGGTCTGGATGGCTCCCGTGCCGTCTCCGGCCGACCGTATCTGCCAGCCCTCGTAACGGAGGGCCATGGACAGCAGTTCGGTGATCGACAGCTCGTCGTCCACCACAAGCACTCGGACGGGGCTCCCGTCCGGCCTCAGCAGTTCGGTGCGCCCCTGGGGCGAGGTCGTGGTCATGGTGGACACACTGTCTGGATCCTCTGAGAGCACCCTTTCGACAACCTGTGATTTCCCTGAGAAACGCACAGGCGCCTCTCAGGGAACCCCTGGGAAGTTCTTGCCCAGCCGTGTCCGCGCCGGTCGGCGCGGGTGCCGGGCGGGTGCCCAACGGGTACGGGGCGGGTCCATCATCCGTGGGCCGGGGTGTTCGGAACGTAAAGGTTGTCTGTGGGGGACCTGGGTGAGAGGGGTTCCCGGGGCTCGAAGCCCGGGGAGGGGAAGGGAGCCCGGGGCCTCAGAGTCCGAACAGCCGCGCCCCGTTGTCGTGGCACACGGCCCGCAGCCAGTCGTCGCCGAGGTCGAGGCGCTCCAGGGCGTGGAGTTGGTGGAGGTAGGGATACGGGATGTTGGGGAAGTCGCTGCCCAGCAGAACGCGGTCGCCGAGGTCCGCGAGCCGCGGCAGGGCCCGCCCGGGGAACGGCGCGAACCGTTCGCTGAAGTCCGTGAACGCCATCGTCGTGTCCAGCCGAACCTCCCCGTACCGCTCGGCCAGGTCGAGGAAGTCCTCGTACTCGTGCATCCCCATGTGCGCGACGACCAGCCGCAGCCGGGGATGGCGTGCCAGCACGCGGGCGATCGGCTCGGGCCCGGTGTGCTTGCCCGGCGCGGGTCCTGAACCGCAGTGGATCACCACCGGCACGCCCGCCTCCGCGAGCAACCCCCAAGCGGGCTCCAGGAGTTCACTCGCCGGGTCGTACGCGCCCACCTGCACATGCGCCTTGAAGACCCGCGCCCCGGCGTCGACAGCCTCCTGGACGTAGGCCTCGACCCCGTCCTCCGGGAAGAGCGTCGAGGTGTGCAGACAGTCGGGAGTGCGGGCGGCGAACTCGACGGCCCAGTTGTTGAGCCACCGTGCCATGCCGGGCTTGTGCGGGTAGAGCATGGCGGTGAAGGCCCGCACCCCGAACTCCCGTATCAGCGCGACCCGTTCCTCCTCCTCCGCCCGGTACGTGATCGGCCACTCCACCCCGCCGGTCAGCGGCCCGAGCGAGTCGAAGTAGCCCCACACCTTGCGCAGCACGCGCTCGGGCATGAAGTGCGTGTGCACGTCGACCAGCCCCGGCAGCCCCAGCCGCTCCCAGAACCGCCGGACCTGCCCGGCCTCCGCCATCTCAGCCATATGCCCTCTCGAACCCGCTCGCCGGTCTTCCCCTGCCTCTCATCCTCACCCTCACCCACACCCGGATGTTCGGAACAGCCCGACGAAGCAATTCCTCAGCCCGGCGGAGCAGGCCGTCAGCCCCAGCGAAACAGTCGGCCAGACCTGGCGAAAACAGGCCGTCGGACCCGGCGAAGCAGGTAGCCACACCGGCGACGAGGCCCGCAGGTCCGGCGATGCAGCCCGTCCGACCCATCGAAGAAACCCGACGAAGCAGCCCGTCCGACCCGCCGAAGAAGCCCACCAGACCCAGCGGAGCGAGCCGTCAGAAGAGTCCGTCTTGCACCCCGGCCGCCTCCCTCACCCCCCTCACCTCTCTGACCGGAACGGTGACGCCCTCCCCGTCCCCACTCGGCACGATGTCCCACCCCGTCATCAGCCGCGTGTCGAGCACGACGACCCCGCGTCCCGTCGCGAGGTGCAGATCGGGCCCCGCGGCCGCGAGCAGCTTCCCGTTCACCCCGCTGCCCGCGGCCAGCTCTGTCACCTCCCCGGCGGCGGCCGGAAGGTCGGTGAGCCCGAACACCCCCACGTGGTCGACGACTTGGCACGGCTCCCGCCGCAGCGACTCCGGCCAGGCGGTCAGCGCGCAAGCCCGGCCGTGCAGCGCCTCCACCTCGGCCGCCCGCTCAGCCGCCGACGCCGGCAACCGGGAACGGACGGCCCGCTTCTCGCCGTACGGGATCCGGTCCGGCACCCGGAGCGCGGCGCGCAGCAGCTCCTCCGTGCGCCGGGCCGCCATCAACGGCCCCAGCCCCAGCCAGCTGAAGCAGACCGCGCCCTGCTCGAGCAGCCGCGCCGAGCCCCGCTCTTCGGCGGTGATCCCGACCTTGACCATGCCGGGCCCGAACCACGCCAGATACACGTGGTACGGGCGCGGATCGTCCGCGATCGTGTCGGCGGCCACGGAGTGCGCCCGGTCCAGCCGCGCGCACTCCTCGCACCGCGCTCCCGTACTCCGTCCCGGCACCGCCGCCCGCATCGGGCATGTATGCCCCCGCGCTCCCACACATGTCCGCACACCCCCGTCCGCGACCCTGAAGGCCACCCGTTTCCCCCAGGTCAGCGCGCTGCGCCGACCACCGTCCCACGCCAGCACGGGACCGCCGCCCGCCCACCGCAGCCCCGAGCACTTCCATGCCTGTGCCATCGCCTCCGAGAGTAGAGGGCACCACTGACAACGGGCCCCGGCGGCGGCATCCGTGCAGTTCAGGGCCCAGATGGGGGTACCGCAGCAGACTCGGGCACCTCGGCGAAGTCAGGTCCAGCGGCAGATTCAGGGACGGCGACGGGCTCCGGCGACGCGCCGTACGCCTCAGCCGCGGGCATCGCCTTCCGCCCCCGTCCCGCCAACCGGCAGCCGACGCACCCCGGATGACCCGCCCGGGCCGTCAGATCCCGGGTCCGCCACCCCCACTGCTCCCTGGGCCGCAGGCCCGGTGGCTTGCCCCATCCGGTGAGATGCAGGGTCCAGGTGACCAGGACACTCACCACCACGATGGCGAGCCCACCGACCAGGATCGCCAGCGAGGCCGTACACACGCCGAGTCCCAGCACCACCGTCCCGAGGGTGACGACCGCAAAACCGGTCCAGCCCGCCACCGTGTGCCCCTCGTCATACTGATGTGCGCTCACTTGCCCGCCTCTCCCCGTCACCGAAGGACCACATCTCTCACGCACTAAGAGATTTCCAACAGAAACATCTCACAAACTAAGGGAATCGGGAAACCCGTAATGCAAGCGAAGCCGCGTCCGAACGCCAGCCCGGCCCAGGCGCTGTCCGCGATGGACCACCTGATCGCGACGAGCATGATCGGCCAGCAGGAGATGGCCCAGCGGATCGGCCTGAACGTCACCGACCTGACCTGCTTCGCCTACGTCATCGAGGCCGGCGAGAACCTCCTCACCGCCGGCGACCTGGCGGCTCGCGCCCATGTCACGACGGGCGCGGTGACGGGCATCCTCAACCGTCTCGAACGCGCCGGCTACGTCACGCGCCGCCCCGACCCGAACGACCGCCGCCGTGTCCGGGTCGCCGCACTGCCGGAGGCGGAGGCCCGCGTACGGGAGATCTACGAGCCGTACTACGCCCGTCTTGCGGAGCTCTTCGCGGACTACTCCCCCGACGAGATCGCGGTCCTGACCGACTGGTTCACGCGCGCGAGCGCGCTGGCGGCGGGGTATATGGAGGAACACTGCCGGACGCACTGAACCGTCCGACCGGATCCGACTGGATCCGACTGGATCCGACTGGACGTGCCACACCTCCGCCAGGGTCGGCCCGGCCTCGCCGGACTCAGCGCAGGGCTGCGGCGAAGGACGCGTGATGGGCGGCCGTGAAGGCGTGTTCCCTCTCGGACCAGCTGACACGCTCGGCGATGACCGCGGGCGGGGCGAGCCGGCTGCCCGCCCACCAGCGGGCGTTACGGGACTGACGTTCGAGGATGGCGTCGACAAGACGGGGACGCGCGTCCGCGCCGAGTCCGTAGGCATCGGCGAGGACCCGGACCTGTGCGGCCTGCGCAGCGACCGGCGTCGCCTCGCGCCTGGAAGACACGCACCAGGTCCACGCCATGTAGCCGAGATCCTCCAGCGGATCGCCGGATGCGGCCATGTCGAAGTCGATGAAGGCGACCGGCACACCGTCCGGGCCGTCCGTGAAGACGGTGTTGTTCGGGCCGGGGTCGTTGTGGCAGACGACCGGGTGCCGACCTGCGAGGCTGCACGTGCGCGTGGCGTCGTGCAGCGCGCGCAACAGGGCGCCGGCGGCGGTGACCTGGGCGTCGGTCCAGTGCTGGAAGCGGGCGGGGACCCAGCCGGGGAGGTAGCTGAGGACGTCCCGTCCGGCGGCGTCGAGTCCTAGGTGCCGCGGTGCGCCGGCGAAACCCGCCTCGGCGAGATGCCCGAGCAGTTCGGCGACGAAGGCGGACGAGGCGCCGACGGGCCGCCGTACCGTGTCCCCCACCCGGACCACTCCCGGGGTGATCCGCCCGCCGGACAACGGCACCTCCGCCTCCGTACGGCCTCCCTCGCTCACCGCATCAACGCCCGGTACCGCCTCGTGCCCACGCGGCCTCGCACTCCTTCCACCGACGGATCCTCGGGGTGCGGGCAGCCCCCCGGAAGTACGGCCACCTACACCTCCCGTCCGGTGGGAGGCTTCATGGCGAGGGCGCCACCACAGCGGCATCGTGGAACCGAAACCAAAGACGCGCCGAAGGGACATCCGATGAACCCGCTCGAGCCCATCACCACCGGGAAGACAACCGCGAGGCCCAGCGCAGAAGCAACCCCGAAGCCCACCGCGAAGGCAACGGCCTGGGCAACCGGAAAGACAACGGAACAGGCGGCGGCCCCCGCCCAGCCCCCTGACGAGGGAGCACTGACCCCGCTCCTCACCGCCTGGGACCTGGCCCACCCGGACCTCTCGGACCCCGAATGGCGGCACCTCCTGGACGAACTCGCCCACCCCCGCACCACGCGCGCCTTCCAACGCCTGGCAGACACGAAGGCCTGACCCACCAGGACGGGCACCGCCTACCTCGCCCTCTTCATCTCCCCGAACACACGGTGGCCGGCGCGGCCGCCGTACTCGCCGGCTTCCCCGACGGCCGGAAGTCCGTTTGAGGATGTGGCGTTCACAGCCCGCGCGTACTGTGGTCCGGGTACGTCCAGACCGCGCCCCAGGGCGTGAATTCGTCGATCCCGGCGTGCCCCCCACACCTCTGTGCCACCGGAGCACGCCCGGGCGAGCGGAGGATCAGCGATGGGTACAGTCACCACCGACGACGGCACCACCATCTTCTACAAGGACTGGGGGCCACGAGACGGCCGACCGGTCGTCTTCCACCACGGATGGCCACTGAGCGCCGACGATTGGGACAACCAGATGTTGTTCTTCCTGGCGCACGGCTACCGGGTCATCGCCCACGACCGCCGTGGGCACGGACGCTCGAGCCAGACCGCCACGGGCCACGACATGGACACCTACGCCGCCGACGTGATCGCCCTCACCGACGCGCTCGACCTGCGGGACGCGACCCACGTCGGCCACTCCACCGGCGGCGGCGAGGTCGCCCGCTACGTCGCACGCGCCAAGCCCGGCCGTGTCGCGAAGGCGGTGCTGGTGGGCGCCGTACCGCCCGTCATGGTCAAGTCGGAGAGCAACCCGGGCGGCCTGCCCATCGAGATCTTCGACGGTTTCCGTACGGCCCTCGTCGCCAACCGCGCACAGTTCTACATCGACGTGCCCTCGGGCCCGTTCTACGGCTTCAACCGCCCCGGCGCGCAGGTGTCGCAGGGGCTGATCGACAACTGGTGGCGGCAGGGCATGATGGGCGCGGCCAACGCCCACTACGAATGCATCAAGGCGTTCTCGGAGACCGACTTCACCGAGGACCTCAAGCAGATCGACGTACCGGTCCTGGTCTGCCACGGCACCGACGACCAGATCGTCCCGTACGACGACTCGGCCCCGCTGACCGTGAAGCTCCTGAAGAACGGCACCCTCAAGAGTTACGAGGGCTTCCCGCACGGCATGCTGTCGACCCATCCGGACGTCCTCAACCCGGACATCCTCGCCTTCCTCGAGTCCTGACGGCCCGTCCCCTGAAAGGCCATCGGAGGCCCCGGATCATCGCTCCGGGGCTTCTGGACCTGACGGCACCCGCGCGTGAGGGGGACCCTCTCACGCGCGAGAGGCACTGCCACCCGCGGCACCGGCGCCGCCCCGTTCGCCCCGCTGCTCGAGCCGCTCGAGCCGCTCGAGCCGCTGGATCATGTGGTCACTCCACGCGCTGATGGCCGCGGCCTGCTCGGGCGCGAGCTGATCGATGAAGTAGCGGCGGACATTGCCGCCATGCGCGACGACGGCGCTCTCCGCCAGGCGGCGCCCGTCCGGTGTCAGCCCGATCCCGGTCCGTCGCCCGCTGGCCCCGCTCTCGGTACGGACCACGAACCCCCGACTCTCCATGCGCGTGAGCTGATGGGAGACCCGACTCTTCTCCCAGCCGAGCGACTCCGCCATGTCCACGACGCGCACTTCACGGCCCGGCGCCCTCAGCAGGGTGACGAGGACGCTGAACTCCGCCTTGGAGATACCGAATTCGGCCTGCAGGCGCCGGTCGATCTCCTGAACGAGCAGGCGCTGTGCGTGCATCCACCGGTCCCAGAGATCCCACTCCTCCGGCTCGAGCGCGTCGCGTTCCACCATGACGGCAAGACTAACGGGGGAGGAGTTGACGTGACAACTCACACCCTCCTAGAGTTGTCACGTCAACTCTCCCTCCCCCGAAAGGGCGCCATGACCCTCCGTATCGGCATCATCCTCGGCAGCACCAGACCCGGCCGCCGCGGCGACCAGATCGCCTCCTGGCTCCTCGACACCGCCCGCACCCACGGCGGCGCCGACTACGAACTCATCGACCTCGCCCACCACGGCCTCGGCAACCTGGACGAGCCCGGCAATCCGAACCACCAGCAGTACCAGCACGCCCACACCCGCACATGGGCCGAGCTGATCGACGGTTTCGACGGTTACGTCTTCCTCGTCCCCGAGTACAACCACTCCTTCCCCGGGGCCCTCAAGAACGCCCTGGACTACGTCTACCGGGAGTGGAACGACAAGGCCGCCGGCATCGTGAGCTACGGCGGATGGGCGGCCGGGGTCCGGGCCGCCGAGGCACTGCGGCTCGTCCTGGCCGAACTCCAGATCGCCACGGTCCGCACCCAGCCGGCCATCCCCCTGCTCCCCGCCTTCGCCTCCGGCACTTTCACCCCCGGCGACGGCCTGGCGGCCTCGGTCACCACGATGCTCGACCAGCTGACCAACTGGTCGAACGCACTGCGCACGGTACGAGGGGTGACGGCGACGGTGACGACCTAGCAGACCTCGGGTGACGCGCCTGCATGCCGAAGATTCGAGGCGCCGGGGTCTCTCCGTACCGACGCCTCAAGACGGCGCCAGGCTCTCTCCATGCCCGGACCTCGACGCGCGGCCCACCAACAGCGTCCAACCTGCCACCCTGAAGAGTCTGCTCAGGACGCCCGCCACACCGGAGACCAGGCCGCCCGGCTCAGCTGCGGTCGTGCAGGGTCACCTGGTAGCCGTCGGGATCCGCGAAGGTGAAAGTGCGGCCGAACGGCCCGTCGACGGGCGCCGAGACGATCGTCGCGCCGGCGGCGGCGAGGGCGTCGTGGATGTCCTGCGCGTCGGGGGCGTGTAGCCACAGCGCCATCCCCTGGCCCGGTTGGGCGATCGCGTCCAGGTCGACGCCCGGGACGACGTCGCGGACGGCGAACGCGATCGGCTTGGTGTCGAACACGACAGCGTGCGGCGGTCCTGCGGCGGAGCGCTTCAGCCCCAGGTACTCCTCGTAGAAAGCGGCGGAGCGCTCCAGGTCGCGCACCTGCAGTGAAACGAAGTCGGGTCCGGTGACGGCCACGATCCTTACCTCCTAAGACATGTCAGTCTTCTGACATCCGAGACCGTATGTCAGACTACTGACATGAGTCAAGGTGAGCCCGGAATCGAGCTGGACACATCGCTGGGGTACATGCTCAAGGCGGCCGCGAGCGCCCTGCACTCCGCACTGGAGGCCGTACTGAGTCCGCTGGGCATGACGATCACCCACTACTCCTGCCTGGAGCTGCTTGCCCAGCGACCGGGTCTGTCCAATTCCGAGCTGGCCCGCGGCGCCTTCGTCACCCGGCAGTCGATGAACGTGCTTCTGCAGTCCCTCGAACGCCAGGGACTCGTCATCCGCCCGGCACGGGCACCCGTCGGCAGGGCCCTGCCGACCGAGCTGACCGATCTCGGGCGCCGTCAGCTGGAGGTGGCCAGCGCCGCGGTTCGCCGCGTCGAGCAGAACATGCTGGCCGACCTGGATGCCGACGAACAGGATCAGATGCGGCGCCTGCTCCGGACCTGCATCGCTTCACTCACCGAACCGCCCGCATCGGCGACATAACCGCTCCGGAACTACGTTGGGACTCTGCCATGCGCTGTCACCCTTGCGGGCTATCCCGGCTCGCCAACTCGCGGTGTACATAAGGCCCGTCGGGCGTCACGCCGTGCAGCCAATCCGTGAGCGACTTGGCCAGTGACTGTTCGAGCGGGGCAAGGGCATGCCGGAAACGGCAGAGGTTGGGATGCCCGTCCCACATCCGCCCTTCCGCCGTACGGAGGTCGATCATCGCCCACGTCGCACAGCCGCGGTCCGTGAGCGGAACGGTGTCCCCCACGGAAGCCGGTGATCGGAAGCCTCGGCGAGGTCGTGCTACGACATCGCGATGTCCGCGCAGTCGCTGAACCAGTCGGACCGAAGCCGCCGTTGCCGACTTCGAGATACGCCCGCCGCAGCAGTACGGGCACCGGGTGGCCCACGATTCACTCGATCCCGGCGACGTCCTTCGCGCCGGCCGCACGGGACAGTCCCCGACCGGCCCTCCGCGACACAACCCGGGTGGTCGAGATCGACGGTTGGCCGGCGACAGGTAGAGCACCGAGGCGCGCTTCGCCAGTAAGGCGGCGGGAGAACCCGGCCAGGCTGTCCCTAGCGATGGGCGGCAACCACGCCGACGGGTCGAGGACCGTTGCTGCACACCCCCGAGATGTGAGAAGCCCCGGAAGATTCCGGGGCTTCTCACCTATGTGCACTCGGCAGGATTCGAACCTGCGACCTTCTGATCCGTAGCTCTACAGAGATCGGTCAACAACGGTCGTACAGGTCGCTGTTCGCTCTCTTGGAGTGGCTGTTGGCCGCGGTCGGGCTGCTGGAGTTGCTGTAATCGCTGCTGTACGCGCTCGGTGCTTTGCTCAGATGGTGTCGATCTGCCAGGCGATCACACCTGTCGATCCTTTGACGCCGTCGACATCGATGTGTACCGGCATCTTGTGCGCGGTGATCCGTTGCTGCACCACTGACTGATCGCATGGCACATCGGCCTTCGGCCCGGTACTCGCCGGCGTGAACGTCAAGCGTGCGTTGCCGCTGCCGATGCACATCAGGTTGAGCTTGTACGTCTTGCCCTGGCTCAGGGTGGGCTCTGTGTGGATGCCGTCAGTCACGCGCTCCGCGCCGGCCTCGACCATCGACCCTGCCTGAACAGCCGCAAGGGCCGCTTGGGCCTGGTCGGTGAGCTTCTTCTCCTGCGTCGTGGTTGTCGTCTGAGACGCGCTCGCCGTGGGCGGTGACGACGTCTTATGGGCGTTCGCACTGCCGCTATCGGAGGTGCACGAGGTCAGCAGCAAGGCCGACGCTGTCACAACGCATCCGGTGAACCAGGCCCGCAGGCTCACATTGGTCATGAGGAGGTTTCCCAGTAGTTCCAACCGGTTTCGGACGTGGGCAAGGTCGCTGATCCATGACCGATTTCGATGGTGTTGCAGCTGGCCCTGTCGCACATGGTCGGCGCCTTCTCGCCGGTTGGCTGCTCGTCGACGTCTACCCAACCCTGTCTGTCGTTGATATCCGTCGTTTGATCGGCAGAAATCGCCGTGCTCGCTGCGGTTTCAGACGCCGTTCCGCCAGCGGGCACTTCCTCTGCGGCGGCAGTGCCCGCAGTCATGAAGCAAAGAAGCAGTGCAGTGGCAGCGCTGGTCCGTGCGCGCCGTGAGCTGATGCCCATGTGACACCTGTTCTGGTGGACCGCCCCCGTGGCGATCGAGCTCTTGGACAGTAGGTGATGATCATGCACGCGACAATGACAAGGTTGATGTTCTGAGGAGGACTTGAGGCTTCCACTGGGCGGCGCGGCTGTCGACGGACCCGGGCCCTCGGATCACCAAGAACGTCGCCTCTCTGGTCAAGGTCCCGAAGCCTCGTCGCCGTCGGATCAAGCCGTGGTCCGTCGTCGAGGCAGGGCGCTTTCCTCGCCGATTCCGTGGCGCGCGAAGATCCACTGGTCGCAGCCTGGGTCCTGGTGCTCTGCCTCGGGCTCCGCCGGGGTGAAGTCCTCGGACTCACCTGGAAGTCCATCGACTTCGAAAGCGGTGAGCTGTACGTCGATCACCAGATCCAGCGCGCGGGCAGTCAGATCCTCCATCGGCAGACCAAGACCGAGGAGTCGGACGACTTCCTTCCCCTCCCTGAGTTCTGCCTCAAGGCGCTCCCATGCGCCACGCTCTGCGTGCCCGCCGCGCCGGCCTCCGGGTCATCCCGCTGCGGAACACCCGGCACACGTGCAGCTCGCTGCTCGTCGCCCTGAAGGTCCACCCGAAGGTCGCACAGCGCATCCGCCGGCACTCGCAGATCGCCATGACGATGGAGGTCTACGCGGAGGCGAGCGAGGAAGAGGTACGGGCCGCCCTCGGCAAGCTTTCCGCCGCGATGGGCGGCACCGACACCGACGACAACACCGGTTGATCTCGACCCGTTGCTGTACTTCGCTGCTGTACGGCACGACAAAGCCCCCTCCGGGATGATCCCGAGGGGGCTTTGAGCTGTGTGCACTCGGCAGGATTCGAACCTGCAACCTTCTGATCCGTAGTCAGATGCTCTATCCGTTAAGCTACGAGTGCTTGTTCTGTTTTTGTCGCCGTTTCCTGCCCTTCCGGGCCCTTCGCGGCGACAGGAAGAACATTACATGACTGCCGCTGACATGTGAAATCCGTTAGCTGTACCCCTTGTGACCTGCGGAAACGGTGTCCGGGGCGGGGCTAGGGCATGAGTACCTGTTCGAAGGTGTAGCGCCCCTGCGGGGTCAGTCGGATCTCGGCGTTGACGGTGGCGGAGCCGTCGCCGCCAGCCGCCTGGTGGACGGCGATGTCCAGGGTCCACACCGCGTCGTGGCCCAGCGTCGCCTGGCCGTCCTGCAACTGGGCGTCCCCCGTGCCGCCGAAGGTCGGGTGGTGGAGGTCGAGGAAGCCGATGTAGGGCTTCTCGGGCTTCTTGTAGAGCCTGTTGGGGAGTTGGGGATGGGCCAGAGGCAGCGGCGGCCCGCCGCCGACATCGCGATGACGAAACCGCGGAGGTTCGCTATCCGGCCCGCGAAGAAGATCGCGTCCGGTGTGTCGGAGGCGTACTGCACCTCGCCGTCCATGAGAGCGAGCAGCGGCCTCGGCCTGGTCGGGGGTGAAGGCGGCGGCGGTACTGGGCAGGCGTTGCCGGTGCGGTGTCCAGCACGGTGGTCTAGTACGGCGTACACGGGCCCGCCTCTCCGGGCGGGGGCGGGCGGCGGCCATGACGAGCAGCAGATCGGCGTGGTCCCGGCGGCCCTGCACTCCAGTAGCAGCCTCAGGAGCGTGGCGGTACGACGTCTTGGCCCGCGTCAGCAGTGCCTCCGCCTCGTCGCGCTGCACGGCCGCTCCCGGGACTGGGTGCTGACGCCGGTGACCACGGCCATCAGGCGCACACTGGAGAGGGCAAAGACCAGCTCCGTCAGCGCGTCGAAGAACGATGTTCGAGGGAACCCAGCAGGGAGCTCTCGGCATGGCACACTCCACCCGGCATGCGCATACGTCGAGTAACGGTGCGTAACTGCCGCGGAAACCACTCAGGGAGTCCGTGCCGTCGGCATGGACTCCCTGAGTGAGATGGCGGAGGCGGAGGGATTTGAACCCTCGATGGGCTTTAAGGCCCAAACCGCATTAGCAGTGCGGCGCCATAGACCGGACTAGGCGACGCCTCCAGCACAACCTCCCGCGCCAGCGCGAGTGGTGCGTGCAGATGATGACACAGTCGAGCGTGCTGTCACCAATCGGCCTCCACGGTACTAGGCAGCCCGCCCGCAGAGCAAAGCCCTTAATGCCCTTTCGCAACCTCCGGGGGCGCCCCGCGTTGGTCAGGTCATGTCCCCCATGAACCGCAGCGGCCTCCGGCTCGCCCGGCTCCTCGCCGCCGGCGCGGCCACGGCGGCCACCGTCGCGTCCTGTGCCCTGCCCGCCGTCGCGCACGCCGAGAGCGCGTCCCGGGCCCTCGCTCCTCCTCCCGCCCGCGACGAGGACCGCCCCGACCACCTCACCGTCACCGTTCGGGACGCGGGTGTCGGCCGGGACGGCACGTACCACCTGTCCTGTCACCCCGGCAGCGGCGACCACCCGGACGTGGCCGGTGCGTGCGCGGCCCTCGACCGCGGGACCCACTGGGGCCGGGAGACCTTCGCACCGGTCCCCGACGGCAGCATGTGCACCATGCAGTACGGCGGCCCCGCCACCGCCCATGTCACGGGGACCTGGGCCGGGCGGCCCGTCGACGCCTCGTACAGCCGTGGCGACGGGTGCGAGATCGCGCGCTGGGACCGGATGGTGCCGTTGCTGCCCGATCTGCGTCCGCAAGGGCGGTCGTAGCCTCCGAAAGCAAGGACGGTCGGTCATATCGTCCGGAAGCATGGTTGCCTCGTCCGGGAGGACCGTCGCGTCGTCCGGGAGGACCGTCGTACCGATGAATGTGCTCACAGGCTTTCCATGGCGGAAACCCGGGGTCCGTAAAGTCGCGCAGGCCAGGAGAGGCGGTCACACGTTCTACTTCACTTCGTCGTGCGACCTCCCTCTCATCCGGCGTCGTCGGCGCAACCCGTGCCTTTAGACTCCCTCGCGTGACACGTCGCGGGCAGGTTGGCAAGATGGCCCGAGCGGTCGGCAAGGTGCGGTAACAGGGAGGAAGCGTCTCGTGAGCAGCAGGCCATCCCGAGGCGCTGCTCGCCTCGCAGCCATACTGGACGCGCTGCCCGACGCGTTGGTGCTGGTCAACGCCAACGGGACCGTCGTCAACGCCAACACCATCGCGCTGGAGGCCTTCGAGGCGCCCGGGACCGCGCTGGTCGGGCGCGGGCTGCTCGACCTGCTGCCCCAGTTCGACTCCAAGCTCATTCCCGGGTCCATGCGGCGGCCCGACCACATGGACCCGCGCGGGCGGACCAAGCCGACCCGGATGGTCGCCCGCCGCACCGACGGCACCGAGTTCCCGGTCGAAGTCACCAGCGCCAACCTGGAGAACGGCCAGCAGGCGTACGACGGTTACGGCTACAGCGGCGACGAGCTGCTGATGCTCGTCGTGCGCGATCTGACCGGGACCGTGGACACCGAGGCCGAGCTGGCGCGCTCGCAGCGGCAGACCGAGATGATCCTGCGGGCCGCGGCCGAGGGCGTGGTCGGCACCGACACCGACGGACGGATCGTCCTGGTCAACCCGGCCGCCGCCCAGATACTGGGCTACCGGGCCAGCGACCTCGGCGGCAAGGAGCTGCACACCCTCGTCCTGCACTCGCGCGCCGACGGCTCCCCCTTCCCGTACGACGAGTCGGCGCTCGCCGACACCCTGCGGTCCGGGCGCAAGCACCGGGTGCGCGGGCAGGTGCTCTTCGCCAAGAACGGCGACCGGGTTTCGGTCGACCTGACGACCGCGCCGGTGCGCGACGGCGACCAGCTCGTCGGCGCCGTGATGACCTTCACCGACCGGCGGCCCTACGACGCCCTCGCCGACGAGAAGGCCGCGCAGGAGAAACGGCACGCCGAGGAGCTGGACCGGCTCGAGGAGGAGCACGCCTCCGAGCTCACCGCGCTGCGCCAGAAGCACATCACCGAGCTCGAGGAGCTGCAGGAGCGGCACGACGAGGACCTCGCCGCCGGCGAGGAGCGGTACGCGGCGCTGGGCGAGCGCGAGAAGGACCGGTACGAGGCCCTCGCCGGTCGGCACGAGCAGTTGCTGACGCTGCTGGGGCGGTCCCTGCGCGGGCCCCTGGACGAACTGCGCCGCGAGCTGGCGGCGCTGGCGGCCGACGACGCGGGACAGCTGTGGCCCGAGGCCAACCAGGTGCTGCACCATCTGTCCGCCGGCTACTCGCGGATCACCACCCTCATCGACAACGTCCTCGGCTACCAGCGGCTCGACGCCGGGGCCGAGCAGATCACCCGCACCAAGGTCATGCTCGACGCGGTGGTCGCCGCCGGTGTGGACGGGGCCGTGGAACTCATCGGGCCCGGTCGGGTGCAGTTCGCCGTGCACGCGCCACCCATCGAGGCCGAGGTCGACCCGCAGCGCCTCGCCGGTGCGCTCGCGCATCTGGTCGCGGACGTCGCCGGCGTCGACGCGACCGGCAACGCGCCCGTGTCGGCGGGCGGTTACATGGACAACACGGTCGTCGTCGCGGCGGCGCAGCGCGGCGAGGTCGTCCGTATCGAGGTGCGCGGGCCGTACGCCGGGGGAGACCCGGTGCACGAGCCGATCGTGCGCGGGATCGTGCGCGCCCACGGCGGTGTGCTGCAGACCCATGAAGTGCCGGGGATGAGCGGCAGCGCGTACGTCCTGGAGGTACCCATCGGCGGCGGCGCCGGAGCCGTACCGGCCGCGGCCCCCGCCGAGCTCCCGGCCGCCGAGGACACCTCCGGCGCCCGGCGCCGGGCCCGGCGCTCCTCCGTCGACGCGTTCCTGGACGGCGAGGGCTCGGAGGACTCCGTCGACGCCGAATCCGGTACGGCGGCGGAGGCGGAGCCGGGCACGCCGACGGGCCGGCGCCGCAGGCGTGCCGTGGAGGAGTCGGCGGCAGCGGCGGCCGCCACGGGTGCCGGGAGTGCGGTCGAGGTGGCCGGCGGTACCGGGCGCCGGCGCGGGCGATCGGCCGAGGGGGCCGAGGGTGTGGGTGCCGGGGTCTCCGAGGGCGCTGTGGTCACGGCCGCGGAGCACGCCGCGGGGACCGCTGCCGTCGGGAGCGGGCTGGGCGGGACGGTACCGCCCCAGGGCGTACCCGTACCGTCGGGACGGCGCGCCCGGCGTGACGGGGGAGAACAGCATGCGTTGCCCGCCGCGCTTCCGCCGGCCGGGTCGTCGGCGGGGCAGCCCGGGGCCGGGGACGGACAGGCCGTCCCGGCGGACCAGGCAGCCGAGGGGGGCCAGCCGACCGGTCGCCGGCGCCGTGCGCTGGCCGCCGCGAACGAGCGTGCGGCGGCGCAGGAGGCGGGACCTCGCGCGGTGTTCGCCCTGCCTCCGGCGGAGGCGGACCGGGCGCCGGGGGGTGCTTCGGGTGCCAGTGCCGCTGGCTCGGGTGCCGGAGGTCCGGGTGTCGCCGGCGTCACCGGGGCCGAGGGAACTGCGGGCTCGGTGGGCGCTACGGGTGGGCAGGGGCTCACGCCGGTGCAGCCACAGGGGACCGGACAGGTGCCGGGTGCGACGCAGGTGCCTGGTGCTGGACAAGTGACGGCTCCGGGGCAGACGCCGGGTGCGGGACTGGTGCAGGTGCCGGGGCAGATGCCCGTTGTCGGGCAGGCTCCGGGGGTCGCACAGCCTCAGCTTCCCGGGCAGACACCGGGTGCGGGGCTGGTGCAGGTGCCGGGGCAGATGCCGGGTGCCGGACAGGTGCCGGGGGTTGGACAGTCGCCGCTTCCCGGGCAGGTGCCTGCCGGTGGGCAGGCGCCCGGTGTTGGACAGCCGCCGCTTCCCGGGCAGCCGCAGAACGCCGGACAGCCGCAGCTCCCCGGGCCCACGCAAGTCGGTGCGCAGCCGCAGGTTCCCGGCGCGGCGCAGGGTGCCGGCCAGGTGCCGGTTCCCGGGCAGGTGCCGGGTGCCGGCCAACTGCCGGTTCCTGGGCAGGTCCAAGGTGCGGGCGCCGGGCAGGCGCAGGTTCCTGGCCAGGTTCCGGGTGTTACGCAGCCGCAGCTTCCGGGGCAACCGCAAGTCGTCGGTCAGGCGCAGGTGGGCGGGCAGGCCGCAGTCACCGGGCAACCGCAGGTTCCTGGAC
>NZ_JBEXPK010000025.1:52117-144695 GCF_040612015.1 Streptomyces sp. NPDC006476
CCAGCCGCAGGCCCTCGGGCAGCCCCAGGTTCCTGGACAGCCGCAGGCCCTCGGGCAGCCCCAGGTTCCTGGACAGCCGCAGGCCCTCGGGCAGCCCCAGGTTCCTGGACAGCCGCAGGCCCTCGGGCAGCCGCAGGTCGCCGTGCCGGCGCAGGTGCCCGGGCAGGGTGGGCCGGATGGCGTCGGGGACGCGATCGGCGAGGACGGGCGGCACGATGCCGTTCCGCATGACCAGTCCGGCGACCACACCCCGCCCCAGCCGCACCCCACCAGCGCGCCGACCGGACGTCGTCGCCGTGCCGTGGCCCAACCGGCGGGTACGACCGCGCAGGAGGCCGCCGGTCAGCAGGCCGCGCAGGGTCAGCAGGCCGCTGTGACCGTTCCGGCGCAGGGCCCGCTCCCGGCGGGCGTACAACTCGCCCCGGGTCAGCCGGTCCCGGCACAGGCTTCCCCCGGTCAGTCCGTCCCCGTACAGGCCCAGGCACCCGGTGTTCCCTTGCAGAACCCCACCGGGCAGGTCGCGCTGCCCGCTCAGCAGGCCCAGCCGGTTCCGCCAGTGCAGCCGGGCGCGGCTCAGCCGGTGGCCGGGGCGGGCATGCAGCCGGTTGCAGGGCAGCCGCTTGCGGCGCCTGGTGCGCAGGCTGTGCCTGGGGCGCCCGGGGTACCGGCGGCTCCCGGACAGGCCCTGCCCGCAGAGGCCGGTGCCGGCGTGCCGGTCGGCGGTGCCACCGGTGCCGTACCCCCGCAGGCCGCGCCGCAGCCCGGTGCCCCGTTGCCTCCCGAGGCGCAGGCCGTGGCCGCCGACCCGGCCGTCGATCCCAACTCGACGCAGGGGCGGGCGATCAGTGTGCGGACGCTGGGGCAGGGCGTGCCGTTCACGCGTCAGGCCGCGCAGGTGCAGCAGCCCACGACGACGCCCGCTCCGCACAACCCGGGCGGTTCGGGGCGGCGGCGGAAGCTGGGAACGCGGACCGGGGCGGGGGCAGCGCCGGAGCAGGCGGCCCGGCCGCATCCGGGCGGCGAGCAGACGCCCGCGCAGGTCCCCCAGCCGTCCCTGGCCGGCCAGTCGCGGCTGGCGCAGGCCACCGAGGGCAGCGGACGGTCGTACGCCATAGGCGCGCCGGACGAGAACGCAGCCGAGGGGCCCGAGCCGCTGGACGGTCCGGGCGGTGCCGTGGAGATCGCGGACACCCCGCGGCCCGTCCCGCTGGACGACGAACTGCCCCCGGAGCCCCTGGACAACCCTCGGCGGCTGCTGGTGTGGCCCGCCCCTGACGTGACGACCCAGCAGGCGCTCAGCGACCGCGGGTACCGCCCGGTCATCGTGCACTCGCGCGAGGAGGTCGACGCGCAGATCGCCGCGTTCCCGGCGGCGCTGTTCGTGGACCCGCTGACCGGGCCGATCACCCGGACCGCGCTGCAGTCGCTGCGGGAGGCCGCCGTCACCGCCCAGGTGCCGGTGATGGTGACCGCGGGACTGGGGCAGGCGACGCGCGAGGCGGCGTACGGCGCCGATCCCGCCGTACTGCTGAAGGCGCTGGCGCCGCGGGACAGCGAGCAGCATCCGCCGCGGGTGCTGCTGATCGAGGAACACGCGGAGATCGCGCTGGCGTTGACCGCGACGCTGGAGCGGCGCGGGATGCAGGTGGCGCGGGCCGCCAGCGACGCGGACGCGGTGACGCTGGCGGGACAGCTGCGGCCGAACCTGGTCGTGATGGACCTGATGCAGGTGCACCGGCGGCAGGCCGGGATCATCGACTGGCTGCGCGCGAACGGGCAGCTCAACCGCACCCCGCTCGTCGTGTACACCGCCGCCGTCGACCAGGCGGACCTGCCGCGGCTGGCGTCCGGCGAGACGGTGCTGTTCCTGGCGGAACGGTCGACGAGCGCCGAGGTGCAGTCGCGGATCGTCGACCTGCTGGCGCGAATCGGCACCAACTGACCGCCTACTGACCACCGACTGACCACCGACTGACGCGGACACGGGCCACGCCAGTCGGTGCCCGGGGATGCCGGGGTCCGTCAGAGCTGGGTGACGTCCAGGTCGCCGTCGGCGTACCGCCTGCGCAGGACCTTCTTGTCGAACTTGCCCACGCTCGTCTTCGGCACCGCCTCGATGATCGTCCAGCGCTCCGGGAGCTGCCACTTGGCGATGTGGCCCTCGTCGGCGAGGAAGGCGCGCAGGGACGCGAAGTCTGCGGTGGCGCCCTCCTTGAGGACGACCGTGGCCAGCGGACGCTCGCCCCACTTCTCGTCGGGGACGGCGACGACGGCCGCTTCGGCGACCTCTGGGTGGGACATGAGGGCGTTCTCCAGGTCGACCGAGGAGATCCATTCGCCGCCGGACTTGATGACATCCTTGGCGCGGTCGGTGAGGGTGAGGAAGCCCTCGGGGGAGATCGTGCCGACGTCGCCGGTCTTCAGCCAGCCGTCCTCGCTGAACTTGTCGGCGGGGCGCAGGGGTTCGGCGTCCGGGCCGTTGTAGTAGGCGCCCGCGATCCAGGGGCCGCGGACCTCCAGCTCGCCCGCCGACTCGCCGTCCCAGGGCAGGCGTTCGCCGCCGGGGCCGCTGAGCCGCGCCTCGACACCGGCCGGGAAACGGCCCTGCGTCAGCCGGTACCCGAACTCCTCGTCCGTGCCCACCACATGGGCCGGCGGACGGGCGATCGTACCGAGTGGGGAGGTCTCCGTCATGCCCCAGGCGTGACAGACCCGCATACCGAGCTCGTCGAAGGCCTCCATGAGGGAGGGCGGACAGGCGGAACCGCCGATGGTGACCTGGGTGAGGGAGGAGACGTCCCGCGGCTTGGCGTTCAGCTCCGCCAGCAGGCCCTGCCAGATGGTGGGGACGGCGGCCGCGTGGGTGGGGCGCTGGGTCTCGATCATCTCGGCCAGCGGGCCGGGCTGCAGGAAGCGGTCCGGCATCAGCAGGTTGACGCCGGTCATGAAGGTGGCGTGCGGCAGGCCCCAGGCGTTGACGTGGAACTGCGGCACCACGACCAGCGAGGTGTCCTGGTCCGTCAGCCCCATCGACTGGGCCATGTTGACCTGCATGGAGTGCAGGTAGATCGAACGGTGGCTGTACACCACGCCCTTGGGGTCGCCCGTCGTGCCCGACGTGTAGCACATGGCCGCGGCCTGGCGCTCGTCCAGCTCCGGCCAGTCGTACGTCGTCGGCCGGTCCGCGATCAGCTCCTCGTACTCGTGCACCCGCGCCCGGGCACCCTCGAGCACCGAACGGTCACCGGGACCGGAGACCACGATGTGCTCCACCGTCGGCAGCTTCGGCAGCAGCGGGGCGAGCAGCGGCAGCAGCGAACCGTTGACGATCACGACCTTGTCGGCCGCGTGGTTGACGATCCACACCAACTGCTCTGCCGGCAGCCGGAGGTTGAGCGTGTGCAGCACCGCGCCCATGGAGGGGATCGCGAAGTAGGCCTCGACGTGCTCCGCGTTGTTCCACATCAGCGTCGCGACCCGGTCGTCGCCCTGGACGCCGAGCTCGTCCCGCAGGGCGTTCGCCAGCTGCACCGCGCGGGTGCCCGCCTCGGCGAAGCTGCGTCGATGCGGCTCGGACTCGCCGGTCCAGGTGATGATCTGCGACCGTCCGTGCACCAGCGTCCCGTGCGTCAGGATGCGGGTTACGGTCAGCGGTACGTCCTGCATCGTGCTCAGCACGGTGTCCTCCCGGGGCGACATTGCCTACGCGGCGGTAACGTATGCGCTGATTCTGCGCACATACCGCGCGGTATGTCACTAGGTGCCGGTGATCGATCGCATCACTGCGGTCACCAATAGCCTCCAGGTCGGCGCATTAACGCACAAGCCCCAGCTCAGGGTCCTCGCGGAGTTTCCCGAGCGCACGGGATACCGCCGATTTCACCGTGCCCACCGACACGCCGAGCACCTCGGCCGTCTGCACCTCGCTGAGGTCCTCGTAGTACCTGAGGACGACCATCGCCCGCTGCCGGTCGGGCAGCTTCATGATCGCCCGCCACATCGCGTCGTGCAGCGCCTGCTGCTCGGCCGGGTCCTCCCCGCCGGGCGCCGGCTCCGGCTCCGGCATCTCCTCGCACACGAACTCGTCGACCTTGCGCTTGCGCCACTGCGACGTCCGCGTGTTCAGCAGCGCCCGGCGCACATAGCCGTCCAGCGCACGGTGGTCCTCGATCCGCTCCCAGGCGACGTAGGTCTTGGTGAGCGCGGTCTGCAGCAGGTCCTCCGCGTCGCTCGGGTTCGCGGTCAGCGACCGGGCGGTACGCAGCAGCACCGACTGCCGGGCCCTCATGTACGAGGCGAACGACGGGTACGACAGGGTCTGCGTCGCCGGGGCGGCGGCGGTCGAAGCGCTGGTGCAGACGGGTGTGGTCATGGACTACACGCTAGGAGCGAGGGCGCCTCCGGCTCATCGGCCGCAGGTCCCGAAGCCGAGTCCCCCTCAGGTTGTAGGGGTGGGGTTGACTGCACCTCCTGAAGGTGGACGAGGGGGTGACACGAACTGCGGGATTACCCCTGGGGGAGCACCCCGGGCTCCTGCCGTCGCTCCGTCCGGGCGACCCCCGTGCCGGGATCGCGCGAGGTCGGGCGGTCGGCCGCCGGACCGGGCCCCAGGTCAGCCGTCCGCCGTCAGGACCAGGCCGGAGGTGGGTACGCCGGTGCCCGCCGTGACCAGGACCCGCTCCGCGCCCGGTATTCGGTTCACCGCCGTCCCGCGCAGCTGTCTCACCCCTTCGGCGATCCCGTTCATCCCATGGAGGTACGCCTCTCCGAGCTGTCCGCCGTGCGTGTTGACCGGCAGGCTCTCCCCGGCCATGAACTCGGCCCCTTCCCCCTTGCCGCAGAACCCGAACTCCTCCAGCTGCATCAGCACGAACGGTGTGAAGTGGTCGTACAGGATCGCCACGTCCACATCGGCCGGCGTGAGCCCGGAGGTCCGCCACAGCTGGCGGGCCACCACGCCCATCTCGGGCAGGCCGGTGAGGTCGTCGCGGTAGAAGCTCGTCATCTGCTCCTGGCCGCGCCCGGCGCCCTGGGCGGCCGCCGCCACGACCGCGGGCGGGTTGGGCAGATCGCGGGCGCGCTCGACGGATGTCACGACGATCGCCTGGCCGCCGTCCGTCTCCTGACAGCAGTCCAGGAGTCTGAGCGGTTCGACGATCCAGCGGGAGGCCGCGTGGTCGGCGAGGGTGATCGGTCGGCCGTGGAAGTACGCCGCCGGGTTCGTCGCCGCGTACTTCCGGTCGACCACCGCCACATGCCCGAACGCCTCCGGGGTCAGCCCGTATGTGTGCAGATAGCGCTGCGCCGCCATCGCCACCCAGGAGGCCGGGGTGAGCAGTCCGAACGGCAGGGACCAGCCGAGCGCGGTGCCCTCCGCGGACGGCTCCCGGTGCTGCACGCCCGAGCCGAAGCGGCGTCCGGAGCGCTCGTTGAAGGCCCGGTAGCAGACGACGACCTCGGCTACACCGGTGGCGATCGCCAGCGCCGCCTGCTGGACGGTGGCGCAGGCCGCGCCGCCGCCGTAGTGGACGCGCGAGAAGAACGACAGCTCACCGATCCCGGCCGCCTGCGCCACGGTGATCTCCGGGCTGGTGTCCATCGTGAACGTCACCATCCCGTCCACGTCGCCCGGCGTCAGCCCCGCGTCCTCCAGCGCCGCCCGCACCGCCTCCACGGCGAGCCGCAGCTCACTGCGTCCCGAGTCCTTGGAGAACTCGGTGGCCCCGATCCCGACGACGGCCGCCCGGCCACCGAGGCCGTCCCGGCCGCGGACACTCATCGGGCACCTCCTGAGGGGGCGACGGTGCGGGTGGGCACGGGGGCGTCGGTGGGCACGGCGGTATCGGATCCCACGGCGCCATCGGTGGGCACGGCGGCACCAGAGCCCACGGCGGCGTCGGTGGGAACGGTTACCGCGTCTGCCGAAGGGACCGTGACCGTCACCGTGCCGGTTACGTGTCTGCCGATGCCGTTCGACCCGACCACCCGGACCGTCGCCGTCTCGCCGTCGACCTCTTCGACCGTACCCGTCAACACCATGGTGTCGCCGGGGTAGTTGGGCGCCCCCAGTCGTATGGCTACCTTGCGGAGGTGGGCCGTGGGTCCGAAGTGGTCGGTGATGTAGCGGCCCACCAGGCCGTTCGTCGTCAGGATGTTCATGAAGATGTCCGGGGAGCCCTTCTGCCGGGCCAACTCGGCGTCGTGGTGCACGTCCTGGTAGTCGCGGGAGGCTATGGCGCCGGCCACGATCAGGGTGCGGGTGATCGGGATCTCCAGCGGCGGCAGCTTCTCACCGGCCCTCATACGGTCTCCTCCTCTCGGGCGCGGAACACAGGCAGCACCAACTCGTCGTCGTACGACTCGAATTCGAGATGGACGGGCAGTCCTATGCGCACCTTGTCGTAGGGCACGCCGATGACGTTGCTGATCAGGCGGACGCCTTCGGCGAGTTCTATCAGGGCCACGGCGTACGGGGGGTCGAAGGCCGGGAAGGGCGGGTGGTGCATGACGACGTAGGAATAGACCGTGCCCTCGCCGCTCGCCTCGACCGTGTCCCAGTCCGGGCCACCGCAGGCGTTGCAGCCCGGCAGCCAGGGGAAGCGGAGGGTGCCGCAGGCTGTACAGCGCTGGATGAGGAGGCGGTGGCGCTCCACGCCCTCCCAGAAACCGGCGTTGTCGCGGTTGACGACCGGGCGGGGACGGCGGGCGGGTGGCCGAGTCCCGCTTCCGGCCGGCTGTTTCTCCTTGCTCTCCGATTCCTTGCGCCTCCTGCCCGAAGGGGCGTACTTGAGGATCCGGAAGCGGTGAGTGCCGACAAGATCGCGAGCAGCGCCGACCCGTACCTCCGTGCGTGTGGTGACGAAGTACCCCGTCCCCAGCTTGGTCGTCTTGCGGTCGGAGACCGACTCGATCACGGTGTCGAAGCTGACCTCGTCGCCGGGCCGCAGGGGCCTGACGTACTCCTGCTCGCAGTCCGTGGCGACGACCGAGGTGCAGCCCGCGTCGTCGAGGAGGCCGAGCAGCTCGTCGTACGCCTGCGAACGGCCCGTGTGCCCAGAGAGGCCTCCCATGGTCCAGGCCTGGAGCATGGTGGGCGGGGCGATGGCGTCCGGGCCCTCGTACGCGGGGTTGGTGTCGCCCATCACCTCGCACCAGTGCCGGATCATGGGCAGGTTGACCGGGTCCTTGCCCACACCGGAGACGGCGGCGGCCCGTCCCTCGTACGCCTTCAGCCGTGCGACCAGCTCGTCCTCGCTCACCATCGCCCCCTCGTCCCGCGCCGCATCGCATTGACACTTCTGGTACACCGCAGCCGCCGGTCGGGTTCCACGACCTCGGCGAGAGTTTTCTGACTGTCCGTCAGATCAGGTGGACTGTCAAGGTCGTCCCCATGCGCTGTGAAGGTCGTTCCCGTGCGCCGTGAAGGTCGTTCCCGATGCGCCGCGAAGGGTCGTCCCCGATGCGCAGTGAGGGCCGTCCCCGATGCGATGCGAAGGTCGCCCCCCACGGCAAACACACGTCTGCGCGGCGGCACCGAAGTACCGCCGCGCGACGCATTACCCCCCACCCCCCGGGCGCCCGACTCCGCGAGTCAGGGCCGTCGGCTCACCACAGGTGGCTGAAGTGGACGGCGACGTTCTCGTTTCCCTGCTGGATGGCGGTGAACGCGGAGCCGTTGACCTGCGCGGTGTTGCTCTGGTTCGAGGCACCGGAGCCGACCGCGTTCTGCTGCGTGGTGGACGAGTTGCCGTTGTTGTTGTGTCCGACGCCGCTGCCGACGACGCTCGCGACACCCGCGTTCGATCCGTCGCCCGCGAAGGCGCCGTTGTCCGCCGCCGCGACGCCGGCGAACAGGGCGGCTGCCAGCGGGAGGGCGGAGACGGCGGCGATGACGCGGGCGGTACGGATGCTTGCCATGTTTCTTCCTCCAGAACCCGGCCTTCTGGCCGGTAGTGCGTCAAGTGAAGCTGTTACCAAGGCAGTTGGCCGACCGCCTCGGTGCTGTGCACGACGTCGCGAGACCAGGGTTGCCCACCGAATCCCCGGCGAACCACCCCGGAAGCCTCGATTCCCTCTCAAGCGCTACGACAAGTCGATAAACCCCTTTCGCCACTTTCCATATCCAACTCGGGGCAGAGCGGGCACCCGGCCTTCAAGTGACAGAAGGGATGAAGCGTTCCGGCAGTTTTCCGGCCAATCTCTCCCGACGGGCGCGTCACGTTCGAAGACCCTTCCCTTTTTCGAACATGCGTACGAACATAGAGGCATGGCCACCACCGACCGGCAGGCCACGACGCTGGCCCTCGCACACGCCCTGTCAGCCGCCGAGCGCGGACTGGCCGTCATCCCCCTGTCCCGGACGAAACTCCCGGCCCTGCGCTCCCCTCACCGCGACGACCCCGAGCCCCGCCCCTGCCACGGCGAGTGCGGACGCCTCGGCCACGGCGTGTACGACGCCTCGACCGACCCTGCGCGCATCCGCGAACTGTTCGCCGCGGCCCCCTGGGCGACCGGCTACGGCATCGCCTGCGGCCTGCCGCCCCACCACCTGATCGGCGTCGACCTCGACACCAAGACCGGCACGGACTCCTCGACGGCGCTGCGGGAACTCGCCTTACGCCACCTGTTCACCATCCCGGACACGGTGGTCGTGCTCACCCCCAGCGGCGGCCGCCATCTGTGGCTCACCGGCCCGCCGGACGCGGCCGTCCCCAACTCCGCCGGCCGTCTGGCCCCGGGCATCGACATCCGAGGCGCCGGCGGCTACCTCGTCGGGCCGGGCTCCCGCACCGACCACGGCGCCTATACGACGGCCCCCGGCACCGCCCACCTCGCCCCGGCCTCCTGCCCACCGGCCCTGCTGCGCCTGCTGCTCCCGCCGCCACGGCCCGTCCACCCGGCGACGCATCCCTCGGCGGGAGACCACGGGCAGGGGCTGGTCCAGTTCGTCCTCGCCGCGCACGAGGGGCAGCGCAACACCCGGCTGTTCTGGGCGGCCTGCCGGGCCTACGAGAACGGAATCGGCCCCGCCCTGGTCGCCCCCTTGGTCGACGCCGCGCTCAACACCGGCCTGACCGAACGCGAGGCACGGGCGACGATCGCGTCGGCGGCGCGCATGACAGGGCACCGGCCGTGAGGCCACCGGCACCAAAAGCAAAGGAAGTCCATGCACGACCGCCCTAGAGTGCGGTTCATGTCGCTGACCCGCGTGATCCTCACCTCCGGCCGCTCCGTCGAGCTCACCGAGCTTCGGCTGTCGTCGACGTACGGCGGGATGCTGGAGGGCTATCCCTGCAGGCTGGTCAACGACATGAAGATCAAGGGCCTGCTCCACACCGCCGAGCGCGTCTTCCCCACCACCCCGGTCCATCTCGTCCCGCCCGCGCGCGAGTACCCCGACCAGTACTCCGGCGCGTTCGGCCCGGTCGAGGTCCTGCCGCCGGTCGCCTGCGTCGGTTCCCTGCACTCCGCACCCCTCGATCCCGCCCACGATCCGGTCCTGTACCGCTCCTCCCTCACGGTCATCTGGTTCCAGCCGACCCCGGACGTTCCGCACGAATGCGACGCGGAGGCGGGTCTGCGGGAGGTGGACTGGGCGGGACTGGCACGGGACTTCGAGCTGTAGCCCGAGCGCCGCCCGGATGCTGCCTAGTCCAGCATCCCCAGGGCCGTGTCCGGCTGGCACTGCGGACAGGGCTTGATTCCGTCGGCGAGCGCGCGCCGTGCCTGGTCGCGGCTGATGCCCTGGCTGCGCCTGCCCGCGTTCCAGCAGTCCCCCACGTGCACGTACTCCGGTGCGGTGTGCCGGTTCAGCCCCACCTCGATGAGCCACTCAGGCGCCGGCGGACGGGCCTGGATGCCGCGCTGGCGCTCTGCCTCACGGCGTTCCTCGTCGAGGATCCACCGGCGGGTGCGGGCGAGGTCCCGTTCCTGCACGCGCTCGAGGAAACGGAGCAGTGCGAGTCTCGACGGGACCGGGTCGTTCACACGTTCGATTCTAAGATCGTGGCGACAACCTGCAATCCCCGGGACGGTGCATTGCACGCGGAAGGGGTGCCGCTCCGTGGAGGGGCACCCCTTCTGACACTGACCCGCAGGCTTCTGACCTGCGAAGCGGTGGGTGTGGGATTTGAACCCACGGTGACATCGCTGCCACGACGGTTTTCAAGACCGTTCCCTTAGGCCGCTCGGGCAACCCACCCCGCGCCGTCCAGGAGATCGAACGGCGCGGGGACCAGGGTAACGGGTCCGCACGCGCGCGTGGGTCGGTTGTTGATCGACCGGGGAGGTACGCGCGCGTGGGGGCGGCGGGGTCAGCTGTCGCCGACGCGGGAGCCGAGGGTCAGGTCCACGGTGTGGGACTTGCCGTCGCGCTCATAGGTGATCGTGACCTTGTCGCCGGGCTTGTGGGTCCAGATCTCGCCGATCAGCGTCGGACCGGAGTCGATCACCATGTCGTCGAGCTTGGTGATGACGTCCCCGGGCTTCAGGCCGGCCTTGTCGGCAGGACCGCCGGACTCCACCGCGGGGGCGCCCCCGGAACTCTGCTCGGTGATCTTGGCGCCGTTGCCGGAGTCCTCCAGGGAGACGGACGCGCCGATCTTGGCGTAGACGGGCTTGCCGGTCTTGATCAGCTGCTGGGCCACGTACTTGGCCTGGTTGATCGGGATGGCGAAGCCCAGACCGATGGAGCCGGACTGGCTGGTGCCGCCCAGGCCCCCGCTGCCGGTGGACTGGATCGCCGAGTTGATGCCGATCACGTTGCCCTGGGCGTCGAGGAGCGGGCCTCCCGAGTTGCCCGGGTTGATCGAGGCGTCCGTCTGCAGGGCGCTCATGTAGGAGGCGTTGGTGCCCTGTCCGTCACTGGAGGCCACCGGGCGGTTCTTGGCGCTGATGATGCCCGTCGTCACCGTGTTCGACAGGCCGAAGGGGGCGCCGATGGCGATCGTGGAGTCGCCGACCGCGACCTTGTCCGAGTCGCCCAGGGTGAGCGGCTTGAGGTCCGACGGGGGGTTCTTCAGCTTGATGACGGCGACGTCGTAGCCCTGCGCGTGTCCGACCACCTCGGCGTCGTACTTCTTGCCGTTCGGGAAGGTGGCCGTCAGCTTGCCGCCGTCGAGGGCGTCGGCGACGACGTGGTTGTTGGTGACGATGTGGCCCTGGGTGTCGAAGACGAACCCGGTGCCGGTGCCGCCCTCGCCGTTGGTGGACTCGGCCTCGATGGTGACCGTGCTGGGCACCGCCCGGGCGGCCACGCCCGCGACCGTGCCAGCGTCGCGCTTGACGGCGCCGCCGCTGGTGGAGGAGGAGACCGTCGTGGAACCGCTGTTGTCGTCGTTGTTCTTGGCCAGCGTGTAGCCGAGACCGCCGCCCAGACCGCCGGCGACCAGCGCGGCCACCAGGATCGCGGCGACCAGGCCGCCGCGGCCGGACTTCGGGGACTGCGGCTGCTGCTGGTAGGAGGAGCCCCAGCCGGAGTTCGAGCCGCCGGAGCCGTCGGCGTACGAGGGGGTCGCGGGCGGCGGGGGCGGCCAGGAGGCGTCGGGGGCCGAGCCGCCGGAGCCGCCGTGGCCCTGGGGGTTGTGCGGTTCCGTCGACGCGTACGCGGGCGCGTGGCCCGCGTACGGCAGGTCCTGCCCCTGCGGGCCGGGAGCGCCCTGTGGAGCGGGCGGGAGCGGGGTGGTCGGCGCGCCCCCTTCGGGGTCCGCGGGTGCCGAGGGAGCGGGAGCGTCCACCGGCACGGGGGGTGCAGACGGGGCCGGGGGTACCGCGGTGCCCTCGTTCTCGGTGCTCACAGCTTCTCTCCTCGATCCACGGCTGTTCTTCTCGGTCGCACTCGGTCACGCCCGTTCACGTTGCTCGACGGTCCGGCGCGCTGCAGCTGTGCATGTCCTTTTGTATGCCGTCAGCTTTTCCCATGAGCCGTCAGGGCACCATAAGCGGTGCCTGTGGGTCCGGGGCCTTTCCTTATATAGGTCATGACTCGCAAAAAGGATGCATTCTCTGCCTCTTCGACGCCACGACTACCCCCTGGCGGTGGCACCATGACGCGGTGACCCACGTACGGCAGCACACGATCCAAGTCGTCGCCCACCGCGGAGCCTCCGAGGAGGCCCCGGAGCACACCCTCGCCGCCTACAAGAAGGCGATCGAGGACGGCGCGGACGCCCTCGAATGCGATGTACGCCTGACGGCCGACGGCCACCTGGTCTGCGTCCACGACCGTCGCGTCAACCGTACGTCCAACGGCCGGGGCGCGGTGTCGGCACTGGAGCTCGCCGATCTGGCCGCCCTGGACTTCGGTTCCCGCAAGGCTCGCGAGTTCTGGCGGACGCGAGACGAGGAGCCCGACTGGGAGTACCTGCCCGAGGGGCGTGAGCACACCGCCGTACTCACGCTGGAACGGCTGCTGGAGCTGGTCGCGGACGCCGGGCGGCGCGTGGAACTGGCCATCGAGACCAAGCACCCCACGCGCTGGGCGGGGCAGGTGGAGGAGCGGCTGCTGGTGCTGCTGAAGCGGTTCGGGCTGGACGCGCCCGCCTCGGCCGCGGAGTCCCCGGTCCGCGTGATGAGTTTCTCGGCGCGATCGCTGCATCGCGTGCGGGCCGCCGCGCCGAACCTGCCGACGGTCTATCTGCTGCAGTTCGTCTCACCGCGACTGCGGGACGGGCGGCTGCCGGCCGGTGTCCGGATCGCAGGCCCCTCGATCCGGATCGTGCGCAACCAACCGGGGTACATCGAGCGCCTGAAGCGGGCGGGCCACCAGGTGCACGTGTGGACCGTCAACGAGCCCGAGGACGTGGACCTCTGCCTGGAGCTGGGGATCGACGCCATCATCACCAACCGCCCGCGTGCGGTGCTGCGTCAGCTCGGCCGTTGATGGTGTGCCACTGGTAAAGACCTGTGAAGAACTCTTGACCCTTCGCCCCCTTTAACGCCATTCTCCCACTCCGGCGACCGTCGAAATCAGGCCACTCGACTACAGGGAGTGCTCCGGCGCGTTCGATCCGTATTCGATCGTTGCGAATGCGTCACCGGGCTCGTGCCGGCCGGTTTCCGGTACAGGCCAATGGGGCATCCACACCGTGGCGTGGGGCGAAGGAGGTCTCGGGGGTGGCGTTGGTGGTGGCACAGGAGGTGCCCACGTCGTCGAGCATGGCCGTACCCCATGGCCCTGCGGGCGTGGGGGAGGCGAGACACCGTATGCGTGCGCAACTGCGCAGGGGCGGTGTGTCGGAAGCGGTCATCGACGATGCCGTACTGATTCTTTCCGAACTCTTGAGCAACGCGTGCAAACACGGCCGGCCACTGGGCGACGCCCTGGCCGGTGACGGTGACGTCCGCGCGGCCTGGCGGGTCGACGTGAGCGGCAGGCTCACGGTGGAGGTGACGGACGGCGGCGGGCCCACCCGCCCTGCTCCGGCGACGCCCTCGGTCACCGCGCACGGCGGCCGCGGGCTGAACATCATCACCGCGCTGGCCGACGACTGGGGCGTGCGGGACGACGCCCGGGGCGAGGTCACGGTGTGGGTGGTCGTCCACGAGGACGTTCACGACCCGGACGCCGGACGCCGGCGCGACGACTTCGCCACTCGCGTCACAGCACCGACGGTGTCACGGATCCCCGGAATGCCCGGCCTGGAGTTCGCGGACGCGTTCGACGACCTGGACTGAGGCGCCGGTTCCGGGACAGGCCGGCACGTTGTCCACAGGTCGCCACGAGCGTCGCCGGTTGTCCACAGGCTCCCGTCGCTCATGGCGTGAACGGCTAGGCTCCCGACGTACGAGACGAGCCGTAACCGGGAGACACCCACGATGGCCAAGAAGCGACCCCAGACGAAGGCCAAGCCCCAGATCGCCGATGGAGAGATCCCGGTCGTCGGCGCGCGCGAGCCCTGCCCCTGCGGCAGCGGCCGCCGCTACAAGGCCTGTCACGGCCGGGCCGCCCAGCACGCGGTGACCGAGCTGGTGCACCGTCCCTTCGAGGGACTGCCCGGTGAGTGCGACTGGGTGGCGCTGCGCGAGCTGGTTCCGGCGGCCACGGTCGAGCTGACGCTGAAGGACGGCCTCCCCGAGGGCGTTCCGTCGGTCACGCTCGCCACGGTGCTGCCGATGGCCTGGCCGGCGCTGCGCCGCGACGACGGCTCGGTGCTGCTCGGCCTGCAGAACGACATGGCGTCGGGCGACATCAGCCGCGACCTCGCCGACACGCTCCGGCGCGCGCTCACGGCCGAGCCGGGCACCCCGGTCGAGGGCCGGCGGGCGCCCTCCGACGGCCCGCGGCTGCAGGAGCTGCTCGATCCCGAAGGCGCGTTCGAGCCAGTTGTGCACAGCGGTTTCGAGTTCTGGGTCCCCGACCCGGAGAACGCCACCCCGGATGTGACCGCCTCGCTGGAGCGGGCCAACGCCGCGGCCATCCCGACCGTGAAGCTGACCGGGGTGGACGCCGCGTACTGGTGCGAGACGCCGGAGAAGAACCACCTGCGCTGGGTCATGCCGCACGAGGAGGAGCGGCTTCTGGACGCTCTCGCGCGGCTGCACGCGGCGGGCCGGTCGAACCTCGGTGACGGCACCCGCCTCGTGGGTTCCTTCCGCGCTCACGGGCTCACCGTGCCGGTCTGGGACCTGCCGAGTTCGGTCACCGCTGAGGACATCGAGAAGCCGGCCGCGGAGTTCGCCGAGCGGCTCGCCGCTGCTCTGGCCTCGGACGCGCCGCTGACCGCCGACGAGCGCCGCGCGCGCGGCGGCCTCACCAACCGGCAGGTCACGCTCAGTTGACAGGCGGCGACGAAATCGGACGGGGCTGAACGGCGGATCAGCCCCGCCGGGTCGCGGGCGACCGGCGACCACGCGCACAAGTCCCGCCAGGGGCACGGCACATGGGTGACCGGAAAGCCCGGATCGAATTTGCGAACCGCCGATCTCTTGTTACCGTTCGAGTAGCCCGGTTGCTGGTGCATCCCCCGTCGCCAGCAACCGGGTCTTTTTCATGCCGCGCTTCCTTTACGGAATGCCGTCGCTCGTCAACTTCCCGCGGTGTCCCCGGAGTTGCTCCCGGACCGCAGCAGCAGCGGCCCGCTCCCGGCGCGCTCCGCGAACTCCGACACGGCCGTGTAGCCGTCCAGTGAGTCCCGGGTGCGCTCCCGTGGCGTCTCACAGGTCCCCGGCTCGTCCCCGCCGTCCACGGCGCAGTTCGTCTGCACGGTCCGGCCGCCGGGGCCCATGAGGCTCAGGACGGAGTCCAGGGCCCGGCCGGTGGCGTTGCGGTAGTAGGTGCGCGCCCAGGTGTCCTGGCCCTGCGTGAGCACACAGGTCTGCGCCTCGACGCCCTCGGGGGAGGTGAGCTGGGGACCGCAGCGGGCCGCGGTGGCCAGGCCCAGGCCGAGCAGGAAGGGGGAGCTGCTGGGCTCGGCGGTGGGCAGCTTGGGGTCGTCGTGGGTCAGGGTGCGTACGACGGCACGGCCCTGGTCGCCCACCGGGCCCGCGGACGCCACGGCGAGCGGCAGCGCGACCGCGCACACCACGACGGCGGTGAGGGCGAGCAGACGGGTTCGGGGGTCCGTGGGGTGCCCACCAGAATGACGCGGCATAGAGCGGAAGATAACGACCACGCGCGCGTGTGCCGTCCCACGCGCGCTCGACACCCCTACAACTCGGGCGCGCTCACACCCGTACGAGTGAGGACCTCCACCGCCGCGTCCACCACGGGCTCGACGTCCGGGACCCAGGGGGAGGCGGAACCGGGCAGCGGCGCGCGCTCCCAGCGGATCTCGCCCTCACCGGTCTCGGACGGCGGCAGCGCGATGTAGCCGCCCTCGCCGTGGAAGCGCAGGGAGCCGGGGACGAAGTCCTTGGCGTAGAGCAGTTCGCCCAGCTGCTCCAGGGAGTACGGCTTCACCAGGATCGCCCAGCGGCCGGCCGAGGCCACGACCGGGCCCAGGCGCAGGCCCATGCGGTCCAGGGCTGTGAGGGTGTGCGCGGCGGCCAGGGCCGGCAGGCTCACCGCACAGGGCGCCGAGCCGCCGGTGGCCAGGACGATCGGCGCCGCGGGCCGGTTGGTCCACCACCAGCGCACCATCCGGGCGTCGGTGGTGGCGGCGAGAAGACCGGGGTCGAAGGGATGCGCGCCGGGCACCGTGCACTCGGGGTCGGGGCAGGAGCAGCGGGAACGTCCCTGCGGATCCGCCGCCACACCCGGGAGTACGGGCCACTGCCATTCCGTCGCGAAGGTCAGGGCCGCGCTGATCAACTCAGGCCTTCCGTCACTGCGCTGGGACAGGAGCCTGCGTCGCCTTCCGAGGATCTCGCGCATGAGCGCTCGTTCCTTTCCGTTGCACCGCTGGCAACACCGTGGGCCACATCACACCATGTGTCGATCACTTCACTGTGCGTACCTGTTGGCGCATCACACCCCTGCTGGAGGCAAGGGGAACCCCTATGGGTAGAACGTGGGCTGCTTCCGTGGCAGCCTCGCCACCCATACTGCGTCAGTCAAAAGCATGGGCATGGCGGGGGGTGGCGAAGTCTGGCGTTTTGCCGTCCCGCGTATTTCTCTTCGCCTCCGCCACGGGAGGATGGGGCACGGTCGTCGGTGGATAGGACGCCCGGGTCGGTCACCAGGTTCCGGGTGGCTGTCAACCACCCCTGGTCTTCTCCGAGTACGTACCCATCACGACCGCTGTGACGCTCCGTGGAGCAAGGCCAGTCGACCGCAATACCCCGTTACCCGAGGCAGTTTTAGGCCAACTTTGCTTTATGGCAGGCGAGGCACTCGCTTACCACGGACACCAGGAATCCCAGCAGGACAATGCTGGACATCCCCTTACGAGTGCGTGTACATGTGGAGACACTGCTAGCGGCGCAGAATGACATGGGGGTTTGCGATGCTTTTGAGCAGTACGCACCGGTCGGAAAGCCGGACGCCATGAACGCCCCTCACCCTCCGAAAGTGGCTGGAATCGATTCAACGGTTCCCGCGCCCGCACACACTGTCGCGCCCGCGCCCGTCGCCTCGGGAGCCACTCCGGTCCCCCTGCCGAACGCGCCGGGAGCACTGCTCCAGGACCGCCTCGCGGGCTGGGTCTCGGACCTCACGACCCTCCATGAACTGACCGAACGGCTGGCCCGCACGGACGCACTCGCGGACGCCCTGACCGAACTGCTGCGCGCCGGAGCCGCCCTGGTGGGCGCCCGGCGCGGTCTCGTCGTACTGGAACCGGCCGACGGACTCGGTCCGGCCACGACGATCGGCCTGGGCCTCGGCCGGGCCGACCTCGGTCACATCGAGACCGTGCCGCGCAGCGCGATGCCGTACGGCCGCATCCTGGACGGACTGCCGGGCGCGGACGGCGAGATCGCCGAACCCGACCTGCTTTCCGAGGACGGCCTCGATCCCCGCCACCGCGAGGTGGCCGCCCGGCTCGGCTACGCCGCAAGCTACTCCCTCCCCCTGTCCGCCGAGGCCACGGGCCGCCTGGGGGCCGCCGTGTGGCTGTACGACGAACCCGCCGAGCCGGTCGAGCGCCAGCGCCACCTCGTCGGCCTGTACGCGCGGTACGCAGGGGAGCATCTGGGCCGGCTGGTCGAAGTGGAGCGCACGCGTGCGTGCATGGCGACGATGACCGAGGAGCTGCTGCCGTCCCGGCTCCCCCGCGTCGCCGGGGTCCAGCTCGCCTCCCGGCACCGCACCGGCCCGCGTGGTGGCGGCGACTGGTACGACGCGCTGCCGCTGCCGGACGCCGCCCTCGGCCTCGCGGTCGGCTCGGTGACCGGTTCCGGGCCGAGCGCCGTGGCCGCGATGGGCCGGCTGCGGGCCTCCCTGCGCGCGTACGCCGTGATGGAGGGCGAGGACCCGGTGGCCGTCCTGTCGGACCTGGAGCTGCTGCTGCGCCTCACCGAGCCCGCCCGCTCCGCGACCGCCCTGTTCGCCTACTGCGAACCCGCGTTGCGCAAGATCACCCTGGCCGGCGCCGGACACTGCCCGCCGCTGCTGGTCGGCGAGCGGCGCACCGAGTACGTGGAGACGTCGGTGTCCGCGCCCCTGGGCATGCTCGCCTGCTGGGAGGCGCCGAGCGTGGAACTCGAGGCCCAGCCCGGTGAGACGGTGCTGCTCTACACCGACGGCCTGCTGCACCGCACCGGGGATCCCACCGACCGCGCCTTCGCCCGGCTGCACGCTGCGGCGGCCGGTGTGCCGAGGGCGCTGCGCCACGACCCCGACGCGATCGCCGACCACGTGCTGCGCACCGTGCTGCCGGAGGGGCTGGACGCGGCGGCCGGCGAGGAGGACGTCGTCCTGCTGGCGGCACGGTTCGAGTGAGCCGGAGGTGTGTTCTTCCGTACGCGCGCCGCTTCCCTCGGTAACAGGCCTTTCGTCCCTGGGCCCCCTTCCGTACGACCGTACGATGGAGGGGGTCCAGTGCCGTATCGAGGAGGATGACCGTGGCCGAAGAGCTCAATCCGGCTGAGACATCTGCTGCTGCCGCAGCGGACCCGGAGACTGAGTCTGAGGAGCCGATCAAGCAGCGCAAGAACGGCCTGTACCCGGGCGTGTCGGACGAGCTGGCCGAGAACATGAAGTCCGGCTGGGCCGACACGGAGCTGCGCGACCTGGAGCCGATCGCCCAGGCCGCCGAGACCGCGGCCCGCCGCGCGGCGCTGTCCGCGCGCTTCCCGGGCGAGCGTCTGGTGATCCCCGCGGGCAACCTGAAGACCCGTTCGAACGACACGGACTACCCCTTCCGGGCATCCGTCGAGTACGCGTACCTCACGGGCAACCAGACCGAGGACGGCGTGCTCGTGCTCGAGCCGACCGCCGAGGGCCACCGGGCGACGATCTACCTCCTGCCGCGCTCCGACCGCGAGAACGGCGAGTTCTGGCTCTCCGGCCAGGGCGAGCTGTGGGTCGGCCGCCGGCACTCGCTGACCGAGGCGGAGAAGCTGTACGGCATCCCGGCCTCCGACGTGCGCGAGCTGCCCGACGCGCTGCGCGAGGCGAGGGGCCCGGTGCGCGTCGTGCGCGGGTACGACGCCGGGATCGAGGCGGCGCTGACCGACAAGGTCACCGCCGAGCGCGACGAGGAGCTGCGGGTCTTTCTCTCCGAGGCGCGGCTGGTCAAGGACGAGTTCGAGATCGGCGAGCTGCAGAAGGCCGTCGACTCGACGGTGCGCGGCTTCGAGGACGTCGTACGCGTGCTCGACAAGGCCGAGGCGACCAGCGAGCGGTACATCGAGGGCACGTTCTTCCTCCGCGCGCGGGTGGAGGGCAACGACGTCGGCTATGGCACGATCGCCGCGGCCGGGCCGCACGCGTGCACGCTGCACTGGGTGCGCAACGACGGGCCGGTGCGCTCCGGTGAGCTGCTGCTGCTGGACGCGGGCGTCGAGACGCACACGTACTACACCGCCGACGTCACGCGGACGCTGCCGGTGAGCGGGCGGTTCAGCGAGATCCAGAAGAAGATCTACGACGCCGTGTACGACGCCCAGGAGGCCGGTATCGCGGCCGTGCAGCCGGGCGGCAAGTACCGGGACTTCCACGACGCCGCGCAGCGCGTGCTCGCCGAGCGGCTCGTCGAGTGGGGGCTGGTCGAGGGACCCGTGGAGCGGGTGCTGGAGCTCGGGCTGCAGCGGCGCTGGACGCTGCACGGGACGGGCCACATGCTCGGCCTGGACGTGCACGACTGCGCCGCCGCGCGCGTGGAGTCGTACGTCGACGGCACGCTGGAGCCGGGGATGTGCCTCACCGTCGAGCCGGGGCTGTACTTCCAGGCCGACGACCTGACGGTGCCCGAGGAGTACCGGGGCATCGGTGTCCGGATCGAGGACGACATCCTGGTGACCGAGGACGGGAACCGGAACCTGTCGGCGGGCCTGCCCCGGCGATCGGACGAGGTCGAGGCCTGGATGGCTTCGCTCAAGGGCTGATACGGGACGGATGGCCGGGTACCAGTGAGGTGCCCGGCCATCGACGTGCCTGGACACACGTACCTAGGGGGAGGGTTTTCGTGAACGACTTCTTGGCCGGTGTCGGGGTCGACCTGCATCTGGAGCCCGATGCCGGTGACGGCCGGCGGGTCGGGCTGGAGCGGGCCCTGCGGGACGCCGTGCGCGACGGGCGGCTGGCGCCCGGCACACGGCTGCCCGCCACCCGGCGGCTCGCGAGTGAACTCGGGATCTCCCGGGGGACCGCGAAGGCGGCTTACGACCAGTTGGTCGCCGAGGGGTATCTGACCGCTCGGCAGGGATCGGGGACGCAGGTCGCGCAGCTGCCCTCGGCCGACCAGGAGGCGCCCGACGCGGCCACGCACGCGCGTACCCCGCGTTTCGATCTGCGGCCGGGCAGCCCGGACGTCGGGGCGTTCCCGGCGGCGGCCTGGCTGCGGGCGCTCAGACGCGCCATCGCCACGGCTCCCCTGCTGGCGTACGACTACGGGGACCCGCGCGGCCGCACAGAGCTGCGGCAGGCGCTGTCGGGATACCTGGGGCGCGCGCGAGGGGTCATCGCGCCCCCGGAGCGCATCGTGATCACCTCCGGGTACGTGCAGGGGCTCGCGCTCCTCACGCGCGTGCTGGAAGGCGGCGAGATCGCCATGGAGGATCCGGGGCTGCCGTTCCACCGGGAGGTCGTGCGGCACAACGGCGGCACCGTGGTGCCGGTGCCGGTCGACGAACGCGGGGTGTGCGCCGACGCGTTGGCGGACGCGAAGGCCGTCGTCGTCACGCCCGCCCACCAGTACCCGACCGGCGTCACCCTGCGCCCCGAGCGGCGGCGGGCGCTGACGGACTGGGCACGCGCGCGTGACGGGCTGATCGTCGAGGACGACTACGACGGGGAGTTCCGGTACGACCGCCAGCCGGTGGGCGCGTTGCAGGGGATGGCTCCCGGGCAGGTCGTCTATCTGGGCACCGCATCCAAGACGCTCGGGCCGGCGCTGCGGCTCGGCTGGATGGTGCTGCCGCCGCACCTGGTCGACGCGGTCGCCGACGCCAAGCTGCACAGCGACCACCACACCGAGTCCATCGGCCAGCTGGCGCTCGCGGAGCTCATCGACAGCCATGCCTACGACCGGCACGTGCGCGCGTGCCGGCTCAGATACCGCAGGCGCAGGGACCAGCTCCTGGACCGGCTCGGCGGGCGACGGAACGTGCGCGGGATCGCCGCCGGGCTGCACGCGCTCGTGGAGGTCGCCGACGAGGCGGAGGTACTGAAGCGCGCCGAGGCGGAGGGGCTCGCGCTGGGGCGGCTCGGCGACCACTGGCACACGCCGGGCGAGGACCGGCCTCAGGGCGTGATCGTGGGGTACGGGACGCCTCGGGAGCGGGTGTATCCGGAGGCGTTGGAGGTGCTGGGCAAGGTCCTGGACGGCAGCTGAATTGGGCCAGCGAGGCGGCGGGTGATTGGGCCTGTCCGAGGGTCCATTGCCTTCGTATTGTCACTGGCATGACCTCTCGACTCGTTCCGCCCGCCGGTCCGCGGCGCGTGCTGGCGCTGGCCCAGCTGGCCAACTCGATCGGAGACGGCGCCTACTACGTGACCTCCGCGCTGTACTTCACGCATGTCGTCGGCCTGGCGCCCGCGCGCGTGGGGCTCGGG
The DNA here is from genome assembly GCF_040612015.1 of Streptomyces sp. NPDC006476. Classification (NCBI taxonomy): domain Bacteria; kingdom Bacillati; phylum Actinomycetota; class Actinomycetes; order Kitasatosporales; family Streptomycetaceae; genus Streptomyces; species Streptomyces sp. NPDC006476. The sequence goes on from NZ_JBEXPK010000025.1 coordinate 73,713, forward strand.
CTGACCGTCGCCTGGGCGGTCGGGTCGCTGGCCGGGGTGCCGCTCGGGCGAGTCGCCGACCGGCGCGGGGCGCGGGGTGCGGCCGTGCTGCTGGCGGTGGGAACCGCGGCCGCTGTCGGTTCGTTCCTGGTGGTGCGGGGGTTCATTCCGTTCGTCCTCGCCGCCTGCGCGTACGCGACGGCGCAGTCGGGCCTGGCGGCGGCCCGACAGGCACTGCTCGCGGGACTGGTGACCGCCGGGGAGCGGACGGGGCTGCTCGCGCACCTGCAGGCGACGCTGAACGCCGGGCTGGCGGTGGGCGCGGGGCTGGGCGGACTGGCGTTGCAGGCGGGGAGCCGGGCGGCGTACCTCGGGGTGTTCGCCCTGGACGCGGCGAGCTTCCTCATGTGCGCGGTCCTGCTGCTCCGGCTGCCGACCGTGGCACCGGTCGCGGTGGACGAGGGGCGGGAGCGGGGCGTGCTCCGGGGGCGGCCGACACGGGAACGGGACAGGCTCGGTGTGCTGCGGGACCGGCCGTATGTGGTGGTCGCGTTGCTCAACACCGTGCTGCTGTTGCGGATGCCGCTGCTCAGTCTGGGGCTGCCGCTCTGGATCGCCGAGCGGACGACCGCGCCCGCCTGGCTGGTCTCGGCGCTGTTCGTGCTCAACACCGGCGCGGTGATGGTGTTCCAGGTACGGATGACGCGCGGTGTCACGGGGCTCGGGTCCGCCACGCGCGCGGTGCGGCGCTCGGGGTGGGTGATGCTGGCGGCGTGCGCGGTGTTCGCGCTCTCGGGAGGGGTGCCGCGCTGGCCGGCGGTGGGGTTCCTGGTCGTCGGAGCCGTGCTGCAGGTCGTCGCCGAGATGGGGCAGTCGGCCGGTTCCTGGCAGCTGTCCTTCGACCTCGCGCCGGTGGACCGGGTCGGCGAGTACCAGGGCTTCTTCGGGACCGGGGTGACGGTGGCCCGCACCCTGGGCCCGCTGGTCCTGACCTCGCTGCTGGTGGGGTGGGGGACACCCGGGTGGCTGCTGCTGGGCGGGGCGACGGTGGTGGCGTCGTACGCGATGGGGCCGGCTACGAGGCGGGCCGCCGGTCGGATGACGCGGCTGGGTGAAAACGCGGGGCGCGAAGGTGCACGGACCGGGTGGGTAACGGGCCCAGTGCGCCGGGGCCAATGGATCTCAAACTCCCCCCTAGAGTAAAGTCTTGGTAAAAAATCGCCGAGGTCGGAGCTGGTCAGGTATTTCTTGGACTCCTATCGAAGGAGCTATCGAGCGCGTTTCCGCCACTCCGACCCTTCGGAGGCGGGGGTCCGAATGGGATTTTCCTGCTGCTCAACTTCGTTACAGATGCTGGCAGTTGGTGCGCGACCAGGCGCGTCGCGATCCTTTCCGGCCGTATGGTTTCATGGCTCCCCCAGACTCACGAGCGTGTTCGCCGAGCGGTGCGCTCCAGGTATCCGTAATATCCGCTTCGTGTGGATTGTCTTCTGGCCGGTCCAGTGGACACACGGAAGATCGAGGTTCGCCCATGAGCACGTCCACCAACACCTCGGCCGAAGAGCCGGGGAAGCCGTCGACCGACGGGCCCGAGCGGGTCCCGCTGGTACGGCTCGCCGCCCGCCCGGACGGTGTCGCGTCCGGTGCCCTGACCCGGGTGGTGTCGCACGGTGCTCCTGAGCGAGGTCCCGCCCGCGTCTCGGTCGCGGCGTTCCAGTCGGCCGTCTGATCCCCCGCCCCTCGGGCAGGAATCGAACAGTGCGCTCATGGACCCCTCGCCTCACCCCCTGAGCCAGTTCGTGCTGAAGATGCACAGCCGCTGCGATCTCGCATGCGATCACTGCTACGTCTTCGAACACGCGGACCAGAGTTGGCGAGGCCGCCCCAAGGTGATCTCCGAAGCGGTACTGGACATCACCGCCGAGCGCATCGCCGAGCACGCCCGAACCCATCGGCTCGACACCGTCCACGTGGTCCTGCACGGCGGGGAACCCCTCCTCGCCGGCCGGGCCAGACTGCGTCGTGCTGCGGAGGGGTTACGCACCGCCCTCGCCGGCGTCTGCGGCCTCGACCTGCGCATCCACACGAACGGCGTCACACTCGACGAGAAGTTCTGCGACCTGTTCGCCGAGCTCGACATCAAGATCGGTGTCTCGCTCGACGGCGACAGGGCCGCCAACGATCTGCATCGCCGCTACCGCGACGGACGCAGCAGCCACGACCGTGTCCTGCGCGCGATCACCCTGCTGCGGCAGCCGCGCTACCGGCACCTCTTCGCCGGCATTCTCTGCACGATCGACCTGCGCAACGATCCGGACACCGTCTACAGCGCCCTCGCCGCACTCTCGCCTCCCCGCATCGACTTCCTGCTCCCCCACGCCACCTGGGACGACCCCCCGCCGCGCCCGTCCGCATCCGGAACGGCGTACGGTGACTGGCTGCTCCGGATCTTCGACCGCTGGACGTCCGACGGCCGCCCTATGGGCGTGCGCGTCCTCGACTCCGTACTGCGCACACTGCGCGGAGCGAGCAGCCTCACCGAGTCCCTGGGGCTGGCGCCCGTGGAACTGGCGGTGATCGAGACAGACGGGGCGCTGGAGCTGGCGGACAGCCTCAAGACCGCGTACGACGGCGCTCCTGCGACCGGAATGCACGTGCAGGCCAACTCACTGGACGAGATGGCTACGCATCCCGGCATCGTCGCCCGGCAACGGGGGCTGGACGGGCTGAGCGACACCTGCCGTGCCTGTCCGGTCGTCCGTTCCTGCGGCGGCGGTCTCTACGCGCACCGCTACCGCACCGGGAGCGACGCGAACGGGTTCATGAACCCGTCGGTGTTCTGCGCCGACCTCAAACAGCTGATCCTCGGCATCCGCGACAGGGAAACCCAGAAGATGTCCATGCCACCCTCGCTCAGGAACGGCGGGCACCTCGCCGAACTCGCCTCCGGCTTCGGTGGACACGAGGCCGTCGAGTTGCTGGCCCGGCACGAACTCACCGTCAACCGTGAGCTCCTGGCCGCCGTCTGGCACGAGGTCCCGCACTGCGCGACCGGGACGGCCGCCTGGGAGACCTTGACCGTCCTCGACGCCGAGGCTCCCGGATCGGTCGACGCCGTGCTCGCCCACCCGTATCTCAGGCCCTGGGCGCTGCGCTCCCTCGGCGGTGACGAGGAGGCCGGCCCGATCGCGATGCGCGGCGTCGCCGAACTGGCCGCCGCGGCGCTGGTGCGGGCCGGCCGGCCGGGCACGGTGACGGTTCCCGCCCACTCCGGGGTGCTGCGGCTGCCGACCCTCGGGGCACTCAGGGTGGGCGACGCTGCCGAGGGACAGGTGACCGGGAACGTCGACGACGGCTTCGCCGTACGTGTCGGGCGCCTGGAGCATCGGATCGGGCACAAGCAGGGGACGGATCCCTCGTGGCTCGACCGACACCTCTTCGAACTGCCCGACTGGACGATCGCCTTGGAGGACACCGACCCCTGGCGCGACGTCCACGGGTATGCCGTGCAACCGCGGCTGTCCGACGCGGCGGCCGAGAAGTGGCGCGGCCGGCTCACGGCCGCCTGGGAGTGGATCCGGCGTGAACTGCCCGCCTACGCCCCCGGGCTCGCCGCGGGGCTGAGCGTTGTCACCCCGTTGCGGGCGGGCGTCTCCGGCGCGGACATCAGTTCGGCCGCGCGAGACGCCTTCGGTGCGGTCGCTGTCGCCCGACCCGATGCGCCGGAGACCCTGGCCTGTCTGCTGGTGCACGAGTTCCAGCACGTCAAGCTGGGCGCCCTACTCGATCTGACCGACCTCTACGACCCCACGTGCGAGCAGTTGTTCTACGCGCCCTGGCGCCCCGATCCGCGCCCCCTGGAAGGGCTCCTGCAGGGGACGTACGCGCACATCGCCGTCGTCGACTTCTGGCACGCGCGTCACAGGACCACGGACGGTGCCGAGGCGCGCGCCGCCGAAGCGCAGTTCGCGCGGTGGCGCGAGCAGACCGCGGAGGCCGTGGACACACTGGCCGCCTCGGGAGCCCTGACGGAAGAGGGCGAGCGGTTCGTGACAGCCATGGGGGAGACCCTGGCGAGCAGGCTGACGGCGCCTCTGAGCCCGGACGCCCTGACCGAGGCACGCAGGGCGGCGACGGACCACAAGCGGCGCACGGCGTCCTGAGCGCACTGCCGCTTTCCTCGCTTTCCTCGCTCTCCGCGCCCGAGGCCCTTCCGCCGTAGGACAACTCCTGGATTTCGCGGCCCCGTTCCGCGAAGGGAGCCTGGTTCCTACACTGAAGCTCCGTCGGCGGCTCATCGGGGGGCATTCGTGCGAGTGGACGCAGAGGACCCCAGGAACAGACGGCCGTACTTCTTCCTGAGCTACGCCCACACCCCGCGCAACGACTCCGAGGTCGCCGGTCCCAACGCATGGGTGAAGAAGCTCTACGACGGCCTGTGCGCCCACATCCTGGAGATGACGTCGTTACCGGTGGGGGCGAGGGCCGGGTTTCTGGACCAGGGAATGGCGCTGGGAACGCGGTGGACGGACGAGTTGTCGGAGAACCTGGCCCGGTGTCAGGTGTTCGTTCCGCTCTATTCGCCGCGCTACTTCATCAGCGAGCAGTGCGGCCGCGAGTGGTGGGCCTTCTCCCAGCGGGAGATATACCGCCACACCCGGCGCGGTGATTCCCGGGAGAGCGCCATCGTCCCCGCGTTATGGGTGCCCGTCGAAGTCGCGCAACTGCCCCAGGTGGCCAAGGACCTGCAGTTCCAGCACGCGGACTTCGGGGAGGACTACGCGGCCGAGGGGTTCTACGGACTGACCAAACTCAGCTATCTGAAGGACCAGTACGAACTCGCCGTCTACCGGCTGGCGCAGCGGATCGTGCGGGCGAGCCGGGCCGTCGATCTGGAAGAGGGGCAGATCTACCGGGACTACGAGTCGCTGCCCAGCGCGTTCGGGGACACCGCGCACCCACCCGGGTTCGATGTCACGGTGCTCGCCCGCTGCCGCGGGGACCTGCCGGACGGCCGGGTGCCCGACTACTACGGCGAGACCCCGACCGAGTGGAACCCGTACCACCCCGTCTCGACCCGTTCACTGGTGGAACACGCCGCCGATCTCGTCCGGGCCATGAACTTCCGTGTCACCGTGAGCGACTTCGAGAACGAGGCCGACCGTCTGCTGTCCTCCGGCCCGCCCACCGCGCCCGTCCTGCTGCTGCTCGACCGGTGGGCCCTGGACTCCCCGCGCGTCAAGGAGCTGATGGCACAGCTGGCCGAGCGCCGACGGCCGTGGATCAGCGTCATGATCCCCCAGCACAAGGACGACACCATCCCGCCCGAGCGGGACCGGCAGCTGCAGGAGCTCACCGACCGGCTGCTGGCCACGCGACAGGCGGCGGGCTCGGGCCATCGGTCCCCGGGCGGCGGCATCCGCACCCTGGAGGCGTTCGCCGTCGAGCTGCAGAAGGCCGTACGACAGGCCGTCAGCTACTTCGAGGCCCACGCGATGACATATCCGCCGAAGGGGCCGCCGGCCGATCCCCCCTGGTTGCCCAGGCAGGTGCACCCCGTCTAGGCGGGCGCCGAGCACCCGCGGGACGCACTCGGGCAGCACACGGACAGGCACGGCACAGGGAAGGGCAGGCCGAGACAGTGGAGGGCTCCATGACCGAGAACCGCAAGGGCTCAGTGATCACCTTCTACTCGTACAAGGGCGGGACCGGCCGCACGATGGCTCTCGCCAACGTGGCCTGGATCCTGGCCGCCAACGGCTATCGCGTGCTCGCCGTCGACTGGGACCTGGAGGCCCCGGGACTGCACAGGTTCTTCCACCCGTTCCTGAGGCCCTCCCTGCTGCGGGCCACGCCGGGCCTGATCAACCTGATCGACGACTACCGACGCGAGGCGCTGCGCGACCTTCCCGACCGCGAGCCGGACTGGCACCGCCGCTACGCCCGGGTCCGGCCGCACGCCATCTCCCTGGACTGGTCGTTCCAGGCCCCCGGCAGCCTGGACTTCCTGTCGGCCGGCATGCGGCACCGCGACTACCCGATCGTCGGCAACATGGACTGGGACCGCTTCTACAGCAGTTATGGCGGCGGGCAGTTCTTCGACGCGATGCGCGCGGACATGGAGCGCTACTACGACTACACGCTGATCGACAGCCGCACCGGCCACAGCGACCTCGCCGACATCTGCACCGTCCAGATGCCCAGCACGCTGGTGGTCTGCTACACCCTCAGCGACCAGAGCATCGACGGTGCCGCCTCGGTCGCCCGGGACATCGAGGAGCGCTACGGCGAGAAGGGGATCCGCATCCTCCCGGTCGCCATGCGCATCGACGACGGCGAGAAGGACAAGGTGGACGCGGGCAGGGCCCTCGCCCGTGAGCGCTTCGACGGTCTGCCCAGCGGCATGAGCCCCGACGAACTCGTCGCCTACTGGGGCTCGGTGGAGATCCCGTACCGTCCCTACTACGCCTACGAGGAGATCCTCGCCCCCTTCGGCGACCCGCCCAAGGTGGCCAGTTCCATGCTGACGGCCTGCGAACGGCTGACCGCGGTCATCACCGAGAACCGGGTGACCGGCCTGCCGCCCATCAGCGAGGTCAAGCGCGCCCAGTACGTCTCGGCCTACACCCGCCGCCGCCCCCTGCCGCCCTCGAAGCTGCTGCTGCAGTACGTCTCCGAGGACCGGATGTGGGTGGACTGGCTGGAGACCGTGCTGCGCGAGTCCCGGTTCGACGTGGCCTCCCAGGACGTGCGGTCGATGACGACCCTGGAGGTCGGCGCCGGATCCACCGGTGGCTCTCAACGAGTGCTCGCGGTCGTGTCCTCCGCGTTCCTCGGCTCACGGACGGCTCGCGCGGTCTGGGAGGCCGCGATGCACTCGGACGGTTCGCAGAAACACCAGCCCGTCGCACTGCGCGTCGGGGACGTACCGCAGATTCCCCACGCCGGCCGGAACGGCACCATCGATCTGGTGCGGCTGGACGAGGACTCGGCGGCCGCCGCGCTGCTCACGGGTCTGGGCCGGCCGAGCTCGCCGGGACCGGTCGGCAACATGCACGGCGTGCGGTTCCCGAACGCCAGCACGAGCGTGTCCAATGTCCAGCCCCGCTACCCGTTCTTCACCGGCCGCTCGTCGATCCTGGACCAGGTGCGGCGGCAGTTCGTCGCCGGCTCCTCCGGCCAGCGGCTGCCGCAGGTGCTGCACGGGCTCGGCGGAGTGGGCAAGACCCAGCTGGCACGCGAGTACGCCAACCGCTTCAAGGCCGACTACGACCTGGTGTGGTGGGTCGACGCCGAGCAGCCCGACCTGGTCCCGCCCAAGCTCGCCGACCTGGGCCGCCGCCTCGATCCCGGCATCGGCGACGACGTCAACGAAGCAGCCCTGGCCGCCCTGCAGGCACTGCGGGCCGGACGGCCGTACAAGCGCTGGCTGCTGGTGTTCGACAACGTCGAGGACCTGGACCAGGTGCTGACCCGGTTCGTCGACCTGACCGCCCCGATCCCGGACGACCTCTACGGCCATCTCCTGGTCACCACCCGGACCAAGCCCACGTCGACCCAGGTGCAGCCGGTGGAGGTGGAGGTGTTCACGCGCGAGGAGAGCGTCGAGCACCTGTCCCGGCGGGTGCCCGGACTGCGCGACGAGGATGCGACCCGGGTCGCCGAGGCGGTCGGCGACCTTCCGCTGGCGATCGAGGTCGCCGCGGCCTGGCTGGAGACCACGGCGACACCGGTCGGCGAGTACATCGAACAACTCAGCGAGCAGAGCACCCGGGTGCTGTCGGTCCCGGCCGCCGTCGGCGCCGTGGAGTACCCGTCCTCCGTGGGCGCCACCTGGAACATCTCGATCAACCGGCTGCGCCAGGAATCCCCCGCGGCCGCCCGGCTGCTCGAACTGTGCAGCTTCCTGTCCGCCGAACCGATCTCGATGACGCTGGTCGGCAGCGACGCGATGATCAGGGCGTTGCTGCCGTACGACAAGGATCTGCGTGCCCGGTACATGCTCGGCAAGGTCACCCAGGCGCTGAACAGGTTCGCGCTGGCCAAGGTCGACTCCACCGACAACTCCATCCAGGTGCACCGCCTGGTGCAGGCGGCGGTCCGCGACGGCATGGCGCCGGAGGCGTTCAACGACACCATTCACGAGGTGCACCGCATCCTCGCCGCCGCGCGGCCGCCCGAAGGTGCGGTGGACGACCCCGCCCAGTGGCCCGGGTTCGAGGTGATCTGGCCGCACCTCGTGCCCTCCCAGATCCGCGAGTGCGCGGAGGAGGAGCCGCGGCAGCTGATGGTGGACCGCATGCGCTACCTGTGGAAGCGCGGCGAACTGCACGTCGCCCGCACCCTCGGCACCCAGCTGAACGAGTTCTGGAGCACCGAGTTCCCCGACTCCAACGACGAGCAGATACTCAACCTCCGTTTCGAACTGGCCAACATCGTGCGCTCCCAGGGCGAGTACCAGACCGCCCGTGAGATGGACGAGGACACCTTGGAGCGGCAGCGCCGACTCCTCGGTGAGGGCCATCCGTCCCTGCTCATCACCTCCGGCAGCGTGGCCGCCGATCTGAGGGCGCTCGGCCGCTTCAACGAGGCGCTCGAACTGGACCAGCGCATCTACAGCGGCTTCCGCGAGATCTTCGGCGAGGACCACCCGCGCACCCTCAGCTCTGCCAACAACCTCGCCATCGACTACCGCCTGACCGGGGAAAGCAAGGCCGCCCGACGGCTGGACGAGGACACCGTCCGACGCCGTACCGCGCTCCTGGGTCCCCTGCACCCCTACACGCTGACCACGCGCAGCCACTACGCCCGCGACCTTAGGGAGCTCGGCGAGTACGACGAGTCCGTGCGGATCCTGCAGGAGGTGCGCGAGTTGTTCGGGCAGGTCCTCAACCCGTACGTGCCGGAGGTGCTGCGGGTCGACAAGAGCCTTGCCGTGTCCTTGCGCAGGGCCGGGCGGCACCAGGAGGCGCTGCGGCTGAGCGAGCAGACCTGGGAGACCCATGCCCGCTCCCGTGACCGGTACGGCCGCTCCATCCCCGAGGAACTCGCCTGCGGGCTCAACCTCGCCGCCGACTACCTGGCCACCGACCCCGGTCAGGGAGCTGCGCGGGCCGTGCAGCAGGTCACGGACGTGCTGGAGGGGTACCGGAACTCCTTCGGCGCCGACCATCCGTTCACGATGTTCTGCATCAACAACCTGGCCGTCTATCACCGGGCCCAGGGCGACGCGCGGACGGCCGCCGACCTGGCCGAACAGGCCCGCTCCGCGTTGGCGGGAGCCCTCGGCAACCTCCATCCGGCCGCCCTCAGCGCGGGGACCAGCCTGGCCAACACCCTGGCCGACCTCGGCCGGCACGAGGAGGCGGAACACTGGGAGCGACTGACCATGGCCGGCCTGCGCAAACGGCTCGGTCCCACCCATCCCGACACCGTGAGCAGCATGGCCAACCTCGCGATCACCCTGCGCGACCTGGGCCGAGGAACCGAGGCCACGGAACTCCACCACGAGGCGGAGACCGCACTGATCCAGCGACTGGGCGAGACACACCCGCTGAGCGAGGCGACGGTGGCCTGGCGGCGGATCGACCGGGACCTGGAGCCGCAGCAGGTGTGACAGGGCGTCCTGGCTGCCCCGCACGCCGGGCCTCGGCCACCCGTGCTACCCCCGGTGCCACGACCGCCGCTGTTCCTCCCCCTTGTGCTGCGAGGCCCAGCCGATGACGCGGGTCATCACACGCAGCGCGCCGAAGTGGGCCGCGTCGCGTTCGACCTCGACCCGGGCACCGGGGATGTTGCGGCCGAGCCAGCGCGTGTGGGCCACAGGGGCGAAGATGTCCTCCTCCCCGTGCCAGAGGTAGACGGGGGCCGTGATGCCCGAGAGGTCGAAGCCCCAACTGGTGCTGAACGCCATGACGTCGTCCACCCAGCCGTCCGCGGAACTGCGCAGCCCCTCGGCGAAGTTGCGCTCCAGCATGGCCTGGATGCCGGCGTCCGCGACGATCCAGCGGTCGGACTCGGGCAGTTCGCTGCGCATCTCGGCGACGGAGGCCGCCGGGTCCGCGCGGATCGTCAGCGACCGGCGCCCCAGCGCGGCGGTGAGCCGCTGCCGCCCCGCGGCCGCGTTGACGTAAGCGTGGACGTTGGCCTCGGTCATGCCGTCGAACCAGTCCAGGTCGGCGGCGTCCGGGGGTGCGAGGCCCACCAGCGCCCCGGCCCGTGCCGTACGGTCCGGGAGCAGGGCCGCGCAGGCGAGGGCGTGCGGGGCGCCACCGGAGCGGCCCACCACACCGAACCGGTCGATCCCCAGGGCGTCGGCGATCAGGCTCACGTCCTCGGCCGCGGCGCGTACGGTGCGTCCCGGCCTGCGGTCGGAGTCGCCGTATCCCGGCCGGTCGAACGTGATCAGGCGGACGCCCATGCGGTAGAGCACCGACGGCCGCGGCGCGGGCCCCAGCCTGCTGCCGGGAGTGCCGTGCAGCAGAAACACCGGGCGGCCCCGCGGATCACCGCGATCCTCCACCGAGAGCCGCCGCCCGTCCGCCGCGCATACCGTCCACGCCATTGACAGTCCCCCTGCAGCCCGGCGTTCCCCTGACTCCGACAGCGGACCGACCGGCGTCGGCCCCAGTGGTGCGCGGCGCACCGCGGATGCCGTCAGCGATACGTCCGCCCGTCTGCGCGCCGGGCCGGACCGTGTCTGCCGGACGGGCACCGACTCCGCAGTCTGGCCAGTATGCAGACCGGTCCCCCCGCAGTCATGCCGTCGGATCCTCACACCGCCATCAACGGCGCGTCCTCGCGCCACTTGAGGATCTTGTCGAAGCTCACCACCGTGCCGCCGCGGCCCGGCTTGTCGCCGATGTGGACGTGGTCGGCGAGTTCCTGGATGAGGCAGAGGCCCCGGCCGTGCTCGGCGTCGGTGCGGGCCGGACGGACGGGGGCGGAGCCGGAGATGCCGGGTCCGGAGTCGGTGACCTCGATGCGGCACTTCTCGCCGTCGAGATAGGCGGTGACCCGGTACGCCTCCGAGGACGCGCCCCGCGCCGCGTCGCCGCCGTGCTCCACGGCGTTCGCGCAGGCCTCGCTCAGCGCGACCGAGAGGTCGTAGGAGACGTCGGGGTCGACGCCCGCCGTCTCCATCGTGCCGAGCAGCAGCCGTCGCGCGAGAGGAACGCTCGCAGCTTCCCGCCGCAAGTGGAGTGACCACCAGATGCTCATGCTCCAGCCTCCCGGCCGCGGCTCGACATACCGTTTCTTATTGCCGCGCGTGGCCGTGTGTAAGCACGGAGTTGACGTGATACCGCCCATATGGTCGATGCATCCAGGTCGGAATAGGTGTATGTGTGGTCAGCCCCCATCGACTCACACCAGAGGGTGATCTTCCCGCCCGGACACGACCTTGCGGACCTGCCGTGTGGCGGCCGTACGGCCAATGGGATGATGAGCGCGCCATGACCAACCCCCACCAGCGCACGGCGCGCTCCGGACGAGACATCCGGATGCTGCGGGCCGCGGTGTTCGCCGCGGTCTGCGTCGTGCTGGCCGCGGGCGGTCACACGCTGGCCTCCTGCGCCACCGTTCCGCTGTGGACGCTGGGCGCGGGGTTCCTTGGGGTCCTCCTGGTCGCGGCGCCGCTCGCCGGCCGCGAGCGCTCGCTGCCCGGCATCGCCGCGCTGCTGGCGCTCGGCCAGACCGTGCTGCACACGCTGTTCGGGCTGGGACAGAGCGCCTCGGCCTCCAGCGGGATGGCGATGACGTCGACCGACACCTCGCTGGTCGAACGCGCGGCACGGCTGGTGTGCGGCACGACGACGGCGGCGATCACTCCGGCGCACGCCCGGCGGATCCTCGCCGACGCCCGGCTGTCCACCACCCCGGCCATGGACATGAGTTCCATGCGCCATCCGACGGACGCGCTGTCCCCGACGACCACACTGCTGCCGTCCTTGCCGATGCTGCTCGGTCACGTCCTCGCGGCCGTCGCCGCCGGCTGGCTGCTGCGCCGCGGCGACCTCGCGCTGCTCCGGCTCATGGCCCTGTCCGCCGGCTCCCTGGCCGACGGGGCGCTCGTACGGTCGCTGCGCGCCGCCCTCGCCCTGGTGCGCGCCCTGCGCGCCGGACTGCCGACCGCCCCCGAGGCGGGCCCGCGACCGCCGCGCACCGCGCTGCTCGCGCCGCCGAAGCCCCGTACCGCCGCACTCCAGCACTCGGTGATCCGGCGCGGCCCGCCGGCCGTCGCGTACGCCCTCACCGCCTGACGCGACGCGACCGCCCCTCCGGTTTCGAGTTCCCGGTTCCTGGTCTCCGGTTTCCGGTTTCCGGTTTCCGTTTTTTCGGATGACAGGGCCGCCGTCGCGCGGCGCACACGCGCGTGCCCGCGTTGCCCAGGTCTTCGACCGCGGTGACGGCCACACGCGCGTACCCCTCGTCATCACGGAACCTCACTCGAAGTGGAGTGCTCCCTGCCATGAAGGCTTCTCGTCTCGCCGCCACCGGCGCCCTCGCCGGCGCCGCGGTGCTGGCCCTGTCCGCCCCCGCGTTCGCGCACGTCAGCGTGCAGCCGGAGGGCACGGCCGCCAAGGGCGGCTACGCGGTGATCGACTTCAAGGTCCCCAACGAGCGCGACGACGCCTCGACCACCAGGCTCGAGGTCACCTTCCCGACCGACCACCCGCTGGCCTCCGCCCTGCCGGAGCCGATGGCCGGCTGGAAGATCCAGGTCACCAAGTCCAAGCTGGCCAAGCCGGTCGAGATGCACGGCGAGAAGATCAACGAAGCCGTCTCCAAGATCACCTGGACCGCCGAGGACAAGGGCGTCGAGCCCGGCTACTTCCAGAAGTTCCCGGTCTCCGTCGGCGCCCTGCCCGAGGACACCGACGAACTCGTCTTCAAGGCGCTGCAGACGTACTCCGACAACGAGGTCGTGCGCTGGATCGAGGTACGGCAGGACGGCCAGGAGGAGCCCGAGAACCCGGCTCCCGTCCTCACCCTGTCCGCCGCCTCCGGGGACGGTCACGGCACGGCGACGGCCGAGGACGCCTCCGACAAGACCACCACGACCGCTGCGGACTCCTCCGGCGACACCGGCGACGGCACCGACACCACCGCGCGCGTGCTCGGCGTCGTCGGCATCGCCGTGGGCGCGCTGGGCGTCGCCTACGGCGTCCTCGCCGGCCGTCGGCGCACCGACGCCTGAAGCCCTCGATCCGCCGTGTGCACCGGGGGGGTGCGACCCCCGGTGCACACCGGGACTCTCACATCTGGGACATTTTTCTATGCGCAAGAAGACGTTCGCCGCGGCCGCGCTGCTCGCCGCCGCCACCCTGACCCTCTCCGCCTGCGGCAGTGGTGACAGCGGCGACTCACCCGTCGCCGTGGTCTCCGAGGACTCCTCGCAGAAGGCGGCGACGGTCCTCGACCAGCCGTTCGAGAAGCCGGATCTGGTGCTCACCGACACCAAGGGGCAGAAGTACGACTTCCGAAAGGAGACGGCGGGCCGGCCCACGCTGATCTACTTCGGATACACCCACTGCCCGGACATCTGCCCGCTGACGATGAACAACATCGCCGTCGCCAAGAAGCAACTGCCCAAGGCCGAGCAGGACAAGCTGCGGGTCGTGTTCGTCACCACCGACCCGGCCCGTGACACCCCGTCGGAGCTGGGCAAGTGGCTCAAGGGCATCGACCCGCAGTTCATCGGCCTGACCGGCGACTTCGCCACCATCCAGGCCGGCGCCCGCACCCTCGGCATCTCGATCGAGCCGACCCACAAGGACAAGAAGACCGGCAAGGTCGTCTCGGTCCACGGCACCCAGGTCATCGCGTTCTCGCCGAAGACCGACGGCGGTTACGTCCTGTACGGCGAGGACGCCACCGTCGACGACTACACCAAGGATCTACCCAAGATCATCAAGGGGCAGAACCCGTGAACCGGATAGCCCCCACGGCCCTGCTGATCACCGGGACGCTGGCCCTGACCGGCTGCGGCGGCTCCGGCGACACCAAGCCCGAACTGTCCGTCAGCTCCGCCTACATGCCCCAGCCGGTCACCGGCGACATGGCCGCGGGCTTCTTCACCGTCGTCAACAAGGGCGGCGCCAAGGACGAGCTGACCTCCGTCAGCAGCGGCGCCTCCGCCCGTGTCACCCTCCACGAGACCGTGGGGCAGTCCATGGAGCAGGTCACGTCCCTGGATGTGCCCGCGCACGGTCAACTCGTGTTCAAGAGCGGCGGCAACCACCTGATGTTCGAGAACCTGAAGCGGAAGCCGGTGCAGGGCGAGAAGGTGACCGTCGAACTGCACTTCGCCACATCCGATCCCATCACGATCGAGATGCCGGTGAAGTCGGCGACGTACAACCCTGCGACCGGCCACTGAGGGAAGGCACGACCGTGACACCGACCATCACCCCCCGCCGACTGCGGGCCCTGGTGCTGCTGTTCCTGGCCGTCGCCGGCGCGCTGCTCGCCGGTGCCGGACCGGCCTCGGCGCACGCCGCGCTGACCGGAAGCGACCCCGCGCAGGGGGTGGTGGTCGACAAAGCTCCCACCGAGGTCGCGCTGACCTTCTCCGAGAGGGTCGCCACCAACTCCGACTCCCTGCGCGTGCTCGATCCCAAGGGCAAGCGGGTCGACACCGCCAAGCCGTCGAACATCAGCGGCACCACATACGCCGTGCCCCTGCACAGCGGGCTGGCCGACGGCACCTACACGGTGTCCTGGCAGGTCGTGTCGGCGGACAGCCACCCCGTCGCCGGTGCCTTCACCTTCTCCATCGGCGCCCCGTCCAAGACCTCCGTCAAGGCGGTCGGCCAGGAGGTCGGCGGTGGGGTCGTCGGCTGGCTGTACGGCTTCGGGCGGTACATGTCGTACGCCGGCTTCATCGTGATGGTCGGCGGCGCGGCCTTCGTCCTCGGCTGCTGGCAGCGCGGATCGGGCGTACGGCCACTGCAGCGGCTCGTGGTCTCGGGGTGGCTCTCGCTCACCGCGGCGACCCTTCTGCTGCTCCTCCTGCGCGGCTCGTACACCAGCACGGGCAAGGTCGGCGACATCTTCGACCTGAGCCTGCTGGGACAGGTGCTGCAGACCAAGACGGGCGCGGCGCTGGTGTCCCGGCTGCTGCTGCTCGCCGCGGCGGCCCTGTTCATCGCCGTGCTGTTCGGTGCGTACGACAAGCGCGAGGACGACGAGAAGCGGGACCTGACGTTCGGGCTCGCGATCGGCGGGGTCGTGGTGTCCGCCGGGCTCGCGGCGAGCTGGGCGATGGCAGAGCACGCCTCGACCGGACTGCAGCCGGGGATCGCCATGCCGGTCGACGTGGTCCATCTGCTGGCCGTCGCGGCCTGGCTGGGCGGACTCACCGCCTTGCTGGTCGCCCTGTACCGCTCCCCGACCCCGATCGAGGCCTCCGCGGTACGGCGCTTCTCGACCGTCGCCTTCGGCAGTGTCCTGGCGCTGGTGGCGACCGGCGTCTACCAGTCCTGGCGCCAGCTCGGCTCCTGGTCGGCGTTCACCGACACCGCGTACGGACAGCTGCTGCTCGTCAAGATCGGGCTCGTGGCGCTGCTCGTCGGCATCGCGTCGATCTCGCGGCGCTGGACGGCCCGGCTGGTGGACACCGTGCCTGCCAAGGCGGGCAAGCGGGAGAAGGAGCACGTCAGCGCGGGCGCCGGCGGGAAGAAGGGGACCGCGGGCGGGACGAAGGCCACCGGCGACTCCAAGCGGGCCGCTCAGCTCGCCCGCCAGCAGGCGGCCATGGACACGGCACGGCAGAAGCAGCAGCGCGACGCCGACCCCCACCGGTTCGGGCTGCGGCGCTCCGTGCTCGCCGAGGCGGGGGTGGCCGTCGTACTGCTCGCCGTCACCACGGTGTTGACGCAGACCGAGCCGGGCCGTACCGAGCAGGACGCCAAGGCCGCCGCCGACTCCTCGTCGGCCTCCTCCTCCGCGTCGGACTCCTCCTCCGGCGCGCTCACGCTGACCATGCCCTTCGACACGGGCGGCACCGACGGCAAGGGCGTGGTGTCGGTCGACCTCGATCCCGCGGGCGTGGGCGCCAACGAGATGCACGTCTACGTCACCCGGCCCAACGGCCGCGCCTTCGACGTCCCCGAGGTGAAGGTCGCCTTCACCCTCGATGCCAAGAAGATCGGGCCGTTGCCCGTCTCTCCCGACCACGTCACCACCGGGCACTGGGCGGCGAACGGGGTGCAGATCCCGATGGCCGGCGACTGGAAGGTCGCCGTCACCGTGCGCACCTCCGACATCGACCAGGTGACCGTCTCCAAGAACGCGCAGATCGGCTGAACCGCACCATGGCTGACCAGACCAGTCCGGAGGCCCGGACCCAGCTCGACACGGGTGTCCCTCCGCAGACCCCCGCCCGGGACGGCATCTCGCGCCGCGCCCTGCTCGGCACCGCGGGCGCCACCGGGCTCGTGCTCGGCGCGGCAGGGGGTGCCGTGGGGTATGCGGCGGCACCCTCCGAGGCCACTCCGTTGGCCTCCGTCGGCGCGAACATGGCAATGTTTCACGGGAAACATCAGCCCGGCATCACCGACGGTCTCCAGGCGCGCGGCCACCTGGTGGCCTTCGACCTGGTGGCGGGCGCCGGCCGCAAGGAGGCGGCCGCACTGCTGCGCCGCTGGTCGGCGACGGCAGAGCGGTTCATGGCGGGCGAACCGGCGGCGAGCGACGACACGGACGTGGCCCGCGACGCCGGGCCCTCGTCGCTGACGATCACCTTCGGCTTCGGGCACAGCTTCTTCGCCCGGACCGGTCTGGAGAAGCAGCGGCCCGTCTCCCTCGACCCGCTGCCCGACTTCTCCTCCGACCAGCTCGACAAGGCCCGCAGCGACGGCGATCTGTGGGTGCAGATCGGCGCCGACGACGCCCTGGTCGCCTTCCACGCCCTGCGCGCGATCCAGAAGGACGCCGGGAGCGCGGCGAAGGTCCGCTGGCAGATGAACGGCTTCAACCGCACCCCGGGCGCCACGGCCCACCCCATGACGGCACGCAACCTCATGGGCCAGCTCGACGGCACGCGCAATCCCAAGCCGACGGACGCCGACTTCGACCAGCGCGTCTTCGTGCCGGCGTCCGGCTCGAAGGACCCGTCCTGGATGGCGAACGGCTCCTACGCTGTCGTACGTCGCATCCGGATGCTGCTGGACGACTGGGAGAAGCTCTCGCTCACCGCCCAGGAGAACGTCATCGGGCGCCGCAAGTCCAACGGCGCGCCGCTGTCGGGCGGCTCGGAGACGACCGCGATGGACCTGGAGAAGACGGACGCCAAGGGCGAGTACGTGGTCCCCGTCAACGCCCATGCCCGCATCACCCGGCCCGACCAGAACGGCGGGGCGGCGATCCTGCGGCGGCCGTTCTCCTACCACGACGGCATCGACGCCGACGGGGTGCCGGACGCGGGCCTGCTCTTTGTCTGCTGGCAGGCCGACCCGCTGCGCGGCTTCGTCACCATCCAGCGCAAGCTCGACCGCGGGGACGCCCTGTCGAAGTACGTCCGCCACGAGTCCAGCGGCCTGTTCGCGGTGCCGGGCGGCGCGGCGAAGGGGGAGTACGTGGGTCAGGCGCTGCTGGAGGGGTGACGGGCCGGGTGGGCGGTGCGGAAGGGCTCGGCGGGGGCGCGTGGGACGTACGGAGGGGCTTGACGGGGACGCGTGGGCTGCGCGAAGGGCTTCTCCGAGACGCGTGAGCCGTCTTCTACAAGGGCCATTAGGGTGAGGTCATGCCTGCGAGCTACGCCTATCTCGGTCCCGAGGGCACTTTCACGGAGGCCGCCCTGCGCACGCTGCCCGAGGCGGCCACGCGGGAGTTGGTCCCGTACGTGTCCGTCCAGTCCGCCCTCGACGCGGTCCGCTCCGGCGAGGCCGAGGCCGCGTTCGTGCCGATCGAGAACTCCGTAGAGGGCGGGATCACCACCACCCTCGACGAGCTGGTGGCGGGCGCGCCGCTGATGATCTACCGCGAGGTGCTGCTGTCGATCACCTTCGCGCTGCTGGTCAGGCCCGGCACGAAGCTGTCGGACGTCAAGACCGTCTCCGCGCACCCGGCCGCCCAGCCGCAGGTGCGCAACTGGCTGCGCGCGAACCTCCCGGACGCGCACTGGGAGTCGGCCGCCTCGAACGCGGACGCGGCCCGGCTGGTCCAGGAGGGTCAGTACGACGCCGCCTTCGCCGGTGAGTTCGCCGCCGCCCTGTACGGGCTGGACGCGCTGGAGACCGGCATCCACGACGCCGAGAACGCCCAGACCCGTTTCGTGCTGGTCGGCCGGCCCGCCCGTCCGGCGGCCCCGACCGGCGCGGACAAGACCTCGGTCGTGCTGTGGCAGCGTGACGACCACCCCGGCGGTCTGCGCGATCTGCTGGGCGAGTTCGCCACCCGCGGCATCAACCTGATGCTGCTCCAGTCCCGTCCGACCGGCGCCGGCATCGGCAACTACTGCTTCTGCATCGACGCCGAGGGCCATATCTCCGACCGCCGGGTGGCCGAGGCCCTGATGGGGCTGAAGCGGATCTGCCTGGAGGTGCGGTTCCTCGGTTCGTACCCGCGTGCGGACGTCGGCGTCGAGGACGTGAGCGCTCCACGGGCCGGGACCTCGGACGAGGAGTTCGTGGCGGCGTCGGACTGGGTGGCGCGCTGCCAGGACGGACGTTTCTAGCGTGTTAACGGACGCTGTAGACCAGTCCGACCTGCAGATTTTCGTTATCCACAGGAGTTATCCACAGGTCCGCTTCTCGACCTGGGGACAAGTCGACATCAAGGGGCGACCGTGTCGACAAATCTGCCCTCCGACCCCTGCCGCGTCCACATGCGAGCACATCACCGTTCGTCCACTCGTTTCCTTTAGGCAATCCTTTGGGGCGACCACTTTCCGCTCGAAAGTGAGGGTAAGACCTGGTTTGGGCAGGGAATCCTCACCGTGATCTCCCGGTTTCGGAGTGATCAATTCCGAAATCCACAGATCCTCCGCACAGCCTGTGGATAACTCTTCCGAGAGTGTGGACCCCTGTGGACAACCGATCCCCAAATCCCGCTCCGCACAAGGGATTCAGGTCAACCCGACGCCGACGGCATGATCCGTCTCGGGGAGTGGGACACCTTTTATTGACACCCTGCGCATTTCACCCATAACGCCATGTAAAGGTCTTTTCGTGATCGTTGGAATGGTTGAGTCGTGAGCCGTATCCCCGCACCGGTAGCCTTGGCCACGTGATTGACCTTCGCCTGCTCCGTGAGGACCCCGACCGTGTGCGCGCGTCCCAGCGCGCCCGTGGAGAGGACGTCGCGCTCGTCGACGCTCTCCTGTCTGCCGACGAGCGGCGCAGGTCCTCCGGCGTCCGCTTCGACGAGCTCCGCGCCGAGCAGCGCCAGCTCGGCAAGCTGATCCCCAAGGCCTCGGGTGACGAGAAGGCCGAGCTGCTGAAGAAGGCCGGCCAGCTCGCCGCCGACGTGAAGGCCGCCGACGCCGAGCGCGACGCGGCCGACGCCGAGGCCCGGGAGCTGCTGCTCCAGCTCGGCAACCTCGTCCACCCCGACGTGCCCGTCGGCGGCGAGGAGGACTTCGTCACCCTCGAGACGCACGGCACGATCCGCGACTTCGGCGCCGAGGGCTTCGAGCCCAAGGACCACCTGGAGCTCGGCACCCTGCTCGGCGCGATCGACGTGGAGCGCGGCGCCAAAGTCTCCGGCTCCCGCTTCTACTTCCTCACCGGCGTCGGCGCCCTGCTCGAGCTGGCGCTCGTCAACGCCGCGATCGCCCAGGCCACAGCAGCCGGCTTCACGCCGATGCTGACGCCCGCCTTGGTGCGCCCCCAGTCGATGGCGGGCACGGGCTTCCTCGGCCAGGCGGCCCAGGACGTCTACCACCTCGACAACGACGACCTCTACCTGGTCGGCACCTCCGAGGTCCCTCTCGCCGCGTACCACATGGACGAGATCCTCGACGCCGACCGCCTGCCGCTGCGCTACGCCGGCTTCTCGCCGTGCTTCCGCCGCGAGGCCGGCTCGCACGGCAAGGACACCCGGGGCATCTTCCGCGTCCACCAGTTCGACAAGGTGGAGATGTTCTCCTACGTCGCCCCCGAGGACTCCGAGGCGGAGCACCGGCGGCTGCTGGAGTGGGAGAAGCAGTGGCTGAGCTCGCTGGAGCTGCCGTTCCGCGTCATCGACGTGGCCTCCGCCGACCTCGGCGCCTCGGCCGCCCGCAAGTTCGACTGCGAGGCGTGGATCCCGACCCAGGGCAAGTACCGCGAGCTGACCTCCACCTCGGACTGCACCGAGTTCCAGTCCCGGCGGCTGCAGATCCGCGTCCGTGACGGCAAGCAGGTCAAGCCGCTGGCGACGCTCAACGGCACGCTGTGCGCCGTACCGCGCACGATCGTGGCGATCCTGGAGAACCACCAGCAGGCCGACGGCTCCGTGTACGTGCCGCCGGTACTGCGCCCGTACCTGGGCGGCCGGGAGGTCCTGGAGCCGGTCGCCAAGTGACCGACTTCCCCTACCGGCTGGTCGCGACCGACCTGGACGGAACGCTGCTGCGCTCCGACGAGTCGGTCTCGCGGCGCACCCGTGACGCGCTCGCCGCAGCCGCCGCGGCGGGCGCCGCGCACATCGTCGTCACCGGCCGCGGAGCGCCGTGGACCCGGCACATCCTCGACGACCTCGGCTACGACGGCCTCGCCGTCTGCGGTCAGGGCGCCCAGGTCTACGACGCCAAGGAGCACCGGCTTCTGACGTCCGTGACGCTGGACCGGCAGCTGGCCGGTCTCGCCCTGGCCAAGATCGAGGCGGAGGTCGGCCCCCTGCACCTGGCGGCGAGCCGGGACGGGCTGTACGGCGACGTCCTGGTCGGTCCGGGGTACGCGGTCACCGGCTCACTGCCCGCCGTTCCGTTCACGGACGCGGCCGACCTGTGGGCCGCCCCGCTGAACAAGATCTACATACAGCATCCGACGCTCGGCGACGACGAACTGGCCGAGGCGGCCCGCCAAGCCGCCGGTGGCTTCGTCACAGTGGCGATGGCGGGCGCGGGCATCGTGGAACTGCTGCCGCTGGGTCTGTCGAAGGCGACGGGACTGTCGCTGGCGGCGCGCAGGCTCGGTGTGAAGGCGGCGGAGACCATCGCCTTCGGCGACATGCCGAACGACATCCCGATGTTCGCCTGGGCGTCCTACGGGGTGGCCATGGCCAACGCCCACGAGGAGCTCAAGGCGGTGGCCGACGAGGTGACGGCCTCCAACGAGGAGGACGGGATCGCGGTGGTGCTGGAGCGGTTGTTGGCGTAGCCGCCTCAGGTCCACGCAGCTGCGGGCAGTCGCGCCGCTGGAGCGGCACGGGTGGGCGCAGCGGCACCTGTCGGCGCCTAGTCGCGCGACCGGCCCGTGCCGCTCCAGCGGTGGGTGCCCCCTTGCAGCAGGGGGCGACAGGGAAGGCGGCCCACGCCGGCGCAGCGCGCCGCGTGCTCGAAGCGGCCGCCCCGGGCAGTTGCTGAAAGTGGACTCGACGGTGGGGTAACTACACCGGAGTCCTCCGTGAACTGCCCTGGCGGGGGCTCGACGGACTGTCGTGCATGGACATCGCCGGCTCCTCTCCCAGAACGTGGCGCCGGACTCGTCGTCCGGCGGTGTGGACACAGCCACTGTGCCTGTCGGACGAGTTGGACGCCACCGAATAAAACGGCCGTACGACGGTCTACCGCCGACGCCACTTCCGGCGGCGCCCCTTGCTGAAGAACCACCCGGCGGGCGGCTCGTCGGAGCGCCAGGGCTGCGGCTCCGGTTCCTCGGTGCGCCAGCGGGCGGCGAGCATCCGGGCGCGGGCTGAGGGTTCGGTCGTCTCGGCGGACCGTATGAAGTTCTCGTCCAGGACGAGATCGTCCCAGTTGTCTGCCATCCCCATTCCTCTCAGCCCACTCTTCCCTTTTGCCCAGTGTGCCCGGACAGGGGTGAAGTCCCTGTCAACAAGGCCTGCGTCTACTCCTCGCCCGCCAGCGTCAGCGACCGCAGCTTCTGTCCCGCGTACCAGGTGGCCAGGACGGTCACCACGACCAGGAACACCGTCGCCGTGGTCAGACCGACGTCCGAGGTCACCAGGTCCCCGCCGGCCACCTTGTGGGCGACGGCCAGCGACCACTGCTGGACGCTGAGCGTGCGCGCACCGGGCACCAGGGAGCCGAACAGGGCCTCCCAGACGAGGGCGTAGACGAGTCCGAAGACCACCGCGTGCCGGGACACCGTGCCCAGCAGCAGGAACAGCGCCGCGTACGCGATCGAGGAGACCAGGGCCGCGACCGTGTAGGCGACCGCGATCTGCTGGCCGTTGCCGTTGAGGATGAACCCGGCGATCAAGGTCGGCAGCGCCGAGAAGACCATCGTGACCGCGATCGCCACGATCAGCTTGGTGAAGATGATCGTCGGACGCTTGAGCGGCTTGGACAGCAGGTACACCACCGAGCCGTCGTCGATCTCCGGGCCGATCGCGCCCGTACCGGCGATGACACCGATGATGGGCACCATCGTGGCGAGCGCGAGGCCGCCCAGCAGGTCGGAGGCCGTCTGGTCGTCGGCTCCGGCGAGGGCGCGGACGACGACGGAGATGACGATGAGCAGCAGGGGCAGTGCCCCCAGGATGAGGGCCCGGCGCCGGCCGAGCAGGGCCCGGTAGGTGAGCCGGGCGACTGTGGGGTCGTACATCTTCGGCCTCCTACGCCGCGACCAGGTAAGAGAAGACGGACTCGAGGGACTCGTCGGACGGCGAGACCGTGAGCAGCCGGATGCCGTGGTCACGGGCGACCCGGGGCAGCAGGGCGGTGAAGCGGCCGAAGTCGACGGCCTGGACGCGCAACGCGCCCTCCGCGAGGTCGACCTCGATGCCGGACGTGGACGGGTCGGCGATCAGCGCGGCCGCGAGGGCGCGGTCGTCGCTGGAGCGGACCAGGTAGCGGTGCGGGCGGTCGGTCATCAGCCGGCGGATCTTGCGGAAGTCGCCGCTGGCCGCGTGCCGTCCGGCCACGACGACCTCGATGTGCCAGGCGAGCTGCTCGACCTCTTCGAGGATGTGGGACGAGAACAGCACCGTGCGGCCCTCGTCGCCCATGCGCCGCAGCAGGTCCATCAGCTGCATCCGCTGGCGCGGGTCCATGCCGTTGAAGGGCTCGTCCAGCAGGAGCAGCGAGGGGTCGTGGACCAGCGCGGACGCCATCTTCACGCGCTGGCGCATGCCCTTGGAGTAGGTGGAGATCTTGCGGTCCTGCGCGTACTCCATCTCGACCGTCGCGAGAGCCCGTTGGGCGGCCTTCTCGCCCAGACCGTGCAACTCCGCGTTGGCGACGACGAATTCGCGTCCGGTGAGGAAGTCGTACATCGCCTCGCGCTCGGGGACGATGCCGATGTGCTTGTAGACCGCCTCGTTGCGCCACACCTGCTCGCCGTCGAGGGTGACGGTGCCGGTGGAGGGGGCGAGGAAGCCCGCCATCATGTTGATGAGGGTCGACTTCCCGGCGCCGTTGGGGCCGAGCAGGCCGGTGACGCCGGGGCCGATGGTCATGGTGATGTCGTTGACGGCGACCACGTTGCCGAACCAGCGGGAGACGTGGTCGATGGAGAGCGTGGTCACAGTCCCACCTTCTTGTAGCGGCGCATCAGGAGGCCGTAGCAGGCGGCGATCAGGCCCAGGACGACCAGCACGTACACCGCGCCCTCGCCGTTGCTGGGGCCGACCGCGCCGGGGAACGCCGAACTCGCGCCGAGGAAGGCCGACTGGACGCCGTCGATGAGCGTGACGGGCGAGAAGAGCCCGATCCAGGGGATGGCGCCGCTGCTGTTCTGCGCGTCGGCGATGGCCTGCAGCGTGGAGACGGCGCCGTAGGAGATGGTCAGTACGGCGATGACGGCCGCGATGCCGAAGCCGCGCCGGGGCGTCACCGAGGCGATGACCAGGCCGATGCCGGCGAAGAGCAGGGAGAGCAGTGCCACGGAGACCAGCCCCTGTGCGAACCCCTTGGTCTGGTGGGCGAAGTCGAGTTTGGCCAGCAGCGCACCCACGTAGAGCACGATCAGCGGGGCGGCGGTGAGGACGAACATCGCGGAGGCCAGCGCCGCGTACTTCGCGCGGACGTAGTCGGCGGTCTCGATCGGCCGCGAGAAGTACAGCGGGACGGTCTTGAAGCGCAGGTCCCGGGAGACGGACTGGGGCGCCTGCGAGGCGACGTACAGGCTGATGACGGCCTGCATGATGATCGCGTAGCGCGTGTAGTCGACGGGCAGTTCCTTGGCCTTGGTGGCGACCGCGACGGCGACCATGATGGCCGCGGGCACGCACATCACCACGAACAGCAGCATCGGCAGCACCTTGGACTTGATGGAGCGTCCGAGGCCGTAGGCGCCGCGCAGCGACTGCGAGTAGAGGGAACGGGTGGCGTAGGAGCGGCCGAGGCGGGGGCCGTCGTAGTTGCGGTAGCCGATGTTGTGGATGCGGGTCTGGTCACCCGGTACAGCGGCCGTGGGGTGCTCAACTGCCATTGACTGCCGCCTCCTTGCGCTGCTCGTCCTCGGTGGTGAAGACCTCCGAGATGTGGTGCCGGCGCTGCTCCATGCGCACGAGGCCCAGGCCCAGGTCGGCGACGACGTCACGGACCAGGTCGTAGGTCTCCTCGCCCTGCGCGGTCAGCAGCAGGATGTGGCCCGCGCCCGGCAGGCCGCTGCCCGCCTCGACGGTCACCCCGCGCGCGTGCAGCGCCTCGCGCACCGCGCGCGTGCCGTCGGGGTGCGCGTCGGTGTCGGTGACCTCGACCGCGAGGGTGGTCGTGGTCTGGGTGAAGTCCGTGGTGGAGCTGGAACGCAGCAGCTTGCCGCCGTCGATGACGACGACGTGGTCGCAGGTGCGTTCGAGTTCGCCCAGGAGATGGGAGGTGACCAGGACCGAGATCCCGAAGTCGGTGTGGATGCGGCGGATCAGGCCGAGCATCTCGTCACGGCCGACCGGGTCGAGGCCGTTGGTCGGCTCGTCCAGGAAGACCAGCTGCGGGTCGTGCACCAGGGCCTGCGCGAGCTTCACGCGCTGCTTCATGCCGGTCGAGTAGCCGCCGATGGGGCGGTAGCGCTCCTCGTACAGGCCGACGTGGCGCAGGGTGTCGGCGGTGCGCTCGCGGGCGGCGGTCGGCGGCAGGCCCGACATACGGGCCATGTGCACGACGAACTCGGTCGCCGAGACGTCCGGCGGCAGGCAGTCGTGCTCCGGCATGTAGCCGACACGCTCGCGGATGGCGGCACCCTTGGTCGCGACGTCGAGCCCGAGCACTTCGGCTCGGCCCTCGGAGGCGGGGGACAGACCCAGCAGGATCTTGATCAGTGTGGACTTGCCGGCTCCGTTCGCTCCGACGAGTCCGGTCACACCGGGCCCGACGTCGACGGAGAGCCGGTCAAGCGCGGTCACCCGGGGGAACCGCTTGCTCAGGCTTTCGGTCGCGATCACAGTCACGCTTCGAAGGTAGTGACCTGGACCACCCCTGTAGTCAGACCCGAGGGCCGTCTTCGTCTCAGTCTCCAGACGTACGGGTCCATGGGGGATTCCCCTACCTGAGAGCTACGCAGAGTTATCCACAGCCCGGAACCCGGCTGTTGACGCAGCCACTGACAACTGTCACATTCACCGGTGTCACGTTACGGACACGTACCGCGGTCGAGGTACGACGAGGGTGGGCGGTGGCATGACGACGGCAGTGACGGGCGAACTCTCGGCGCGGCTGAGGGGGTTCAGAAGGGTGCAGCGCCTCGCCTACGAGTGCGCCGAGGCGGTCGCCGCCCGGCTGCGACCGGGGGTGACCGAGCGGGAGGCGGCCCGCATGCAGCGGTCCTGGCTGCGCGAGCGGGGCGTGCGGGACTGGTTCCATCTGCCCTTCGCCTGGTTCGGCGACCGCACCGCGTTCGTGAACTTCCGCGTCCCCCTGCAGTTCTTCCCGACCGACCGGCGCCTGGAGCCGGGAATGCCGTTCATCCTCGACATGGCTCCCGTCCTCGACGGTTGCACCGCGGACATCGGCTACTCCGGCTCCCTCGGCCCCAACCCGGTGCAGGACCGGCTCATGGCGGACCTGGAGGCGCACCGGGAGCTGATCCTGCGCGAGGTGCGCGAGCGGCGCCCGCTGCGCGAGATCTACGAGGACGTGGACCGCCTCATGGTCCGCCAGGGCTACGCCAACCGGCACCGCGCCTACCCCTTCGGCGTGATCGCCCACAAGGTCGACCGGGTGAAGCGGCATCGCTGGTCACCGCACGTCTTCGGGTTCGGCACCCACGCGCTCAAGGGCCTCGCCTCCGACGCGCTGCGCGGTCACCGCGAGGGCTGGTCGCCGCTGTGGTCGCCCCACCGCTTCTCCGACCACCCGCCGCAGCCGGGTCTGTGGGCGGTGGAGCCCCATCTCGGCTTCCGGGGCACGGGTGCGAAGTTCGAGGAGATCCTGGTCGTGACCGACTCGCGGGATCCCCTGCAGAGCGCCTTCTGGCTGGACGACGATCTGCCGCACGTGCGGCGCTGGGCGGAGGAGAAGTGACGGCACTGGAGGGCGCGCGCGAGCGCCGGGTGCACACCGGGGGCATCGAGTTGTGCGTCGCCGAACTGGGCGATCCCGGGCGGCCGACGGTCGTGCTGGTGCACGGCTACCCGGACAGCAAGGAGGTGTGGTCCGAGGTGGCCCCACGGCTGGCCGACCGCTTCCACGTCGTGCTGTACGACGTCCGCGGACACGGCCGTTCGACGGCGCCGCGGCCCCTGCGCGGCGGCTTCACCCTGGAGAAGCTGACCGACGACTTCCTGGCGGTGATCGACGCCGTCAGCCCGGACCGCCCGGTGCACGTCGTGGGGCACGACTGGGGCTCGGTGCAGTCCTGGGAGTTCGTCACCGTCCGGCGCACCGAGGGACGCATCGCCTCCTTCACGTCGATGTCCGGCCCGTCCCTGGACCACTTCGGCCACTGGATCGACGGCCGCCTGAAGCGGCCCACCCCGCGCCGCGTCGGCCAGCTGCTCGGCCAGGGCGCCAAGTCCTGGTACGTGTACCTGCTGCACACGCCCGTGCTGCCCGAGCTGGCCTGGCGCGGCCCCCTCGGCAAGCGCTGGCCCGCCATCCTTCAGCGCCTTGAGAAGGTGCCCGGCGGCGACTACCCCACCTCCTCGCTGCCCCGGGACGCGGCGCACGGGGCGTGGCTGTACCGGGACAACGTCCGCGCCCGACTGCGCAGGCCGCGCGCCGACGCCTACGCGCACGCGCCCGTGCAGCTCATCACGCCCCTGGGGGACGCGTTCCTCTCCGAACGCCTCTACGACGGACTGGAGCAGTGGGTTCCCCGGCTGACCCGCCGCACGCTGCCGGCCAAGCACTGGATCCCACGCACCCGGCCCGACCAACTGGCCGCCTGGATCACCGAGTTCGTCACCGCCACCGAGGGAGGCAGGAGCGAACCGGCGGCCACCGGCAGGTACGCCGACCGGTTCGGCGGGCAGCTCGTGCTGGTCACCGGCGCGGGCAGCGGCATCGGCCGGGCCACGGCGTTCGCGTTCGCCGAGGCGGGCGCGCGCGTGGTAGCCGTCGACCGGGACGCCGAGGCCGCCGCGCGCACCGCGGAACTGTCCCGGTTGATCGGTGCTCGCGAGGCGTGGGCGGAGACGGTCGACGTCTCCGACGAGCAGGCCATGGAGAAGCTCGCCGACAAGGTCGCCGCCGAGTACGGCGTGGTGGACGTCCTCGTCAACAACGCGGGGATCGGCCTGGGCGGCTCCTTCTTCGACACGACCCCGCAGGACTGGAGGAAGGTCCTCGACGTCAACCTGTGGGGGGTCATCCACGGCTGCCGGCTCTTCGGGAGGCAGATGGCCGAGCGCGGCCAGGGCGGCCACATCGTCAACACCGCGTCGGCGGCGGCCTACCAGCCGTCCAGGGCGCTGCCCGCCTACAGCACCTCCAAGGCGGCGGTGCTGATGCTGAGCGAGTGCCTGCGCGCCGAACTCGCCGGTCGGGGAATCGGCGTGAGCGCCATATGTCCCGGCTTCGTCAACACGAACATCACCTCCACCGCGCGCTTCGCGGGCGTGGACGCGGAGGAGGAGAAGCGGCGACAGAAAAGGACGGCACGGCTGTACGGCCTGAGGAACTACCCGCCGGAGAAGGTCGCCGACGCGATCCTGAAGGCGGTCGTGCGCAACCAGGCCGTCGTGCCCGTCACCCCCGAGGCGCGGGGCGCCCGGCTCATGTCCCGCCTCACCCCGCGCGCGTTGCGGGCGATCGCACGACTGGAGCCACCGCTGTGAGCGCGCCGATCACGCCCCGGCGGGTGTCCTTCGACTGGTCGCGCACGCCGCTGCACTGGATACCGGGCGAGCCGACCGCGACGCACGTGATCAATGTGCTGCACCTGCTGCTGCCGGCGGGTGAGCGGTGGTTCGTGAAGGTGTTCAAGGAAGGGCTGCCGCTGGTCACGGATCCCGAACTGCTCGCGGACGTCAGGGGGTTCATGGGCCAGGAGGCCACACACAGCGTGCAGCACGCGTACGTGCTGGACCACCTGGCGGCCCTGCGGCTCGACACCGCGGACTTCACCCGGTACGTCGACTTCCTCTTCGAGAGGCTGCTGGGCGAGCGGCCTCCGCTGAACGCGCCGCTGCCCGCGCGCGAGTGGCTGCGCTTCCGGCTCGCGGTCGTCGCCGCGATCGAACAGTTCACGGCGGTGCTCGGCGACTGGATCCTGACCGCCGACGGCCTCGACGCGGCCGGCGCCGACGAGGTCATGCTCGACCTGCTGCGCTGGCACGGCGCCGAGGAGGTCGAACACCGGGCGGTCGCCTTCGACATGTACCAGCACTGCGGCGGCACCGGCGCGCCCCGTTACGCCCGCCGCCTCGCCGCGATGGCCGTGACCGCGCCCGTGATGCTGTACCTGTGGGTATGGGGAACGGCGTACCTGATGCACCACGACCCGCAGCTCCCCGGCCGTGCCCGCTACTCCCTGGCAGAGCACAACAAGGCCGTGCGCAAAGGTCTGCTGCCGGCCTGGAAGGACCTCGGAGCGGCGATTCCGCGGTACTTCCGGCGGTCCTACCACCCTTCGCGGGAAGGCTCGTTGAGCCGCGCGGTCGCGTACCTGCGCAGGTCACCCGCCGCGGGGACGGCGGCGTGAGCGGGACGGCCGGATACCGGATCGAGGATCTGGCGCACCGCAGCGGCGCCACGGTCCGTACGATCCGCGCCTACCAGGACCGCGGGCTGCTCCCCCGTCCCGAACGCCGTGGCCGTGCCAACGTCTACTCCGAGGCCCATCTCGTCCGACTGCGCCAGATCGCCGACCTCCTCGACCGCGGCTACACCCTGGCGTCCATCAGGGAGCTCCTGGAGGCGTGGGACGCCGGCCGGGGGCTCGGCGGAGTGCTGGGGCTGGTCGCCGAGGTGGACGGGCCGTGGTCCGACGAGGAGGCGGTACGGATCTCACGCACCGAGCTGGCCGAACGGTTCGGCGGCTCCCCCGACGACCAGGCGGTCGCCGAGGCGGTGGAGCTCGGGGTGCTGGAGCCGGTGCCCGGCGACGAGGGCTTCTTCCTCGTGCCCAGCCCCCAAGAGCTCGCCGTCGCGGCCGAGTTGTACGCCGCGGGCGTGCCGCTGTCCGCGATCTCCGGTCATCTGCGGGAGTTGAGGGGACAGGTCGAGCACATCGCCGCCCGTTTCCTGGAGTTCACCACGGAGCACGTGTTCGCTCGCTATCTGCGGGGACCGCACCGTCCGACCGACGCGGACGCGGCCGAGGCGGCCTCCCTGGTACGGCGGCTGCGGCCGCTGGCGCAGCAGACGGTGGACGCGGAACTGGCGCGGGCGATGCGGTCGTTGGCGGTGCGGCATCTCCGGCGGCAGTTGGAGAGGGACGAGATGCCGGAGGAGCGGGCGGTGTCACGCTCCGTATTCCTGCCCGAGGAGACAATCCGGGCGGTGGAGGGACTGGTTGGGGCGGAGCGGGTGGCCCAGTTCGTGGCGCTGGCGGCTGAACGGGAGGTGCGGGCGCGGGAGTTGGACGCGCTCACGTCAAGGGGTGGGCCCCCAGTCGATCTTGACGAAGAGGGCTGACTTGTCGGGGAGTTGTCCACAGAACTACCAAGTAGCCTGTGGATAACTACAGTTGGTTGTGGATCAAACCTCCGCGCGAAAATAATCTGCGTGATGCGCGTCTCTCCCGTCATGCTGAGCGGATGGATGAAAGACGCACCGTCAAGGTGTCCAAGTACCTCTCGAAGCACCTGCGCCACCAGCCCGAGCGGATCGGGCTCACGCTGGACGAGGCCGGCTGGGTCGAGATCGACGTGCTGATCGCCGCGGCCGCCGCCCACGGCTTCCGCTTCACCCGCGACGAACTCGACCATGTGGTCGCCCACAACGACAAGAAGCGCTTCGCGATCGACGGCACCCGGATCCGCGCCAGTCAGGGCCACAGCATCGAGGTCGAACTGGGTCTCCCCCCGGCGACCCCGCCGCCGTACCTCTACCACGGCACCGTGGCCCGCAACCTGGACGCGATCCGTGCCGAGGGGCTGCGCCCCATGAACCGGCACGACGTCCATCTCTCCGCCGACCGCGAGACGGCGACCCGGGTCGGCGCACGGCGCGGACGGCCCGTCGTGCTCTCCGTGGACGCGGGCGGCATGCACCGCGACGGCCATGTCTTCCACGTCAGCGCCAACGGCGTGTGGCTGACGCAGGCCGTACCGCCGCGGCACCTGAGGTTCCCCGAAGCGCACTGAGCCCTGCATGATCCAAGGTATGGACCGTCTCCCCACCACCCAGGCCGCCGTCAACGCCCTTCGCGCCATCGCGGCCGAGTACGGGCGCGAGATCGAGGTGAGCCACGACATCGGCGCCGACCAGACCTCCCGCCGCACCGCCGCGGGCATCGGTGTCACCACCGATCCGGACGGCTCCCTTCCCCACGAGGCGTATGCCGAGTTCGGCGGACTGCCCCGGGTGAGTGTGCGGCTCTACCCGGACGACGACGCGCTGATCGAAGTCGAGGGCGTCCAGTGCCCCGACGTCGCCCGCGACGACGTCCCCGCCTTCCTCCGGTCCCTCTTCGACGATCGCGCCCACGTCAAGAGCCGCCGCTTTCTGCCCGGCCACTTCCTGATCGTGCCGCTGCCCGGGGACCGTACGCATCGCGAGTACGTGCCGATGCTCACCCTCACGCCCTGGCTCAGCGGCCGCGTGCGATGACCGTCAGTGCCCGTTTCACGTGAAACCCTCTCTCCCGCTTACGCTCGACACATGAGTCTGCGCTTGAGCACCGTGATCCTTCCGCACCGCCGCTGGCACGAGGGCGGCCGCACGGCATGGCAGCGGGCCGAGCAGCTCGGCTTCCACACCGCCTACACCTACGACCATCTCTCCTGGCGCGTCCCGTTCCGGGACGGCCCGTGGTTCGGGGCCCTGCCGACGCTCACCGCCGCCGCGGCCGTCACCGAACGACTGCGTCTGGGCACGCTGGTGACCTCGCCGAACTTCCGGCACCCGGTCACCCTCGCCAAGGAGCTGATCTCCCTCGACGACATCTCCGGCGGCCGGATCACCCTCGGCATCGGCGCGGGCGGCACCGGGTTCGACGCCACCGCACTCGGCCAGGAGCCGTGGACCCCGCGCGAACGGGCGAACCGTCTCGCCGAGTTCGTGCCGCTGCTGGACCGGCTGTTGACCGAGGACGAGGTGTCGTACGGGGGTGACTTCTACTCGGCGCACGAGGCACGCAACATCCCCGGCTGTGTACAGCGGCCCCGGCTGCCCTTCGCCATCGCCGCCACCGGGCCCCGCGGGCTGAAGCTCGCCGCACGGTACGGACAGGCATGGGTGACCACGGGGGACCCCAGGCTGTACGAGAACGGCACTCCTGAACAGTCGGTTCAAGCCATTCGCGGACAGGCCGAGAACCTCGCCGACGCGTGCGCCGCGATCGGCCGGAGCGCGACGGACATGGACAAGATCCTGCTCACCGGCTTCACCCCGGACCGTGGCCGTCCGCTGGAGTCGCTGGACGCGTTCGTGGACTTCGCGGGCCGGCACCGGGAGCTCGGCTTCACCGAGATCGTGATCCACTGGCCCGTCCCCGACACCGTCTTCGCCGCCGACGAGAAGGTCTTCGAGCAGATCGCCATGGAGGCGCCCGCCCAGCTGGGCTGACCGCGACAGGGTGTCGTCTGTGCACCGCCTGTGGGCACTCCCGCACGGTCGCGCGGGCATATGCGGGAGAATGGCGCGGTGACCTCAGCGACTCGACAGCCCGAGACCCCGGCCGCCGCCGTACCGCCGCGGCTCATAGCCACCGATCTCGACGGCACCCTGCTGCGGGACGACAAGTCGGTCTCCCCGCGCACGGTCGCCGCTCTCGCCGCCGCTGAGGAAGCGGGCATCGAGGTCTTCTTCGTCACCGGACGGCCGGCCCGCTGGATGGACGTCGTCAGCGACCATGTGCACGGCCACGGCCTGGCGATCTGCGGCAACGGCGCCGCCGTGGTCGATCTGCACGGCGGCCCCGGCGCCCACCGCTTCGTGAAGGTGCGCGAGCTGGCGCGGGAGAACGCGCTGGACGCCGCGTTGCTGCTGCGGGAGGCGGCACCGGGCACGGTGTACGCGATCGAGCAGACCTACGGCTTCCACCAGGAGCCTGACTATCCCGCCCTGCACATGGAGATCCCGGACAACCTCGCCCCGGCCGAGGACCTGCTCGCGCCCGACGGCCCGGGCGCCGAGGAGCCGGTCCTGAAGATCCTCGCCTACCATCCCACGGTCGACCCGGACGCCTTCCTCACCCTGGCCCGCCTCGCCATCGGCGACCGCGCCACCGTCACCCGCTCCAGCCCCAGCGCGCTGCTCGAGCTCAGCGGCCCGGGCGTCTCCAAGGCCAGCACACTCGCCCTGTGCTGCGCCGAGCGCGGCATCTCGCACGAGGAGGTCGTCGCCTTCGGGGACATGCCGAACGACGTCGAGATGCTGACCTGGGCGGGCCGCTCGTACGCCATGGGCAACGCCCACCCCGACGTCATCGCGGCCGCGTCCGGCCGGACGGTCGCCAACAACGACGACGGGGTGGCGGTCGTGATCGAGCGGATGCTGGCGCAGCGGGCGTAGTCCGGCCGACAGGAAACGGCAGACCGTTCCGCTCCTACGCGGCTCCCAGCACCAGCGACTCCGTCTCCGCCTCCCGCTCCACCATCGCCCGCAGCGGCCCGGGGACGGCGGCCAGTTCGGCGTACGTCCCGCGCTGCACGACTCGTCCCCCGTCGAGTACGACAACCTCGTCCACCGCCTCCAGCCCGGCCAGCCGGTGCGTGATGAGCAGGGTCGTACGGCCCTCGGTGGCGGCCAGCAGATCGGCGGTGAGCGCGTCGGCCGTCGCAAGGTCGAGGTGCTCGGCGGGCTCGTCGAGCACCAGCACCGGGAAGTCGGCCAGCAGCGCGCGGGCCAGCGCGAGCCGCTGCCGCTGCCCGCCGGACAGCCGTGCCCCGTGTTCGCCGACGAGCGTGTCGAGCCCGTCTGGCAGACCGTCGGCCCAGTCCAGCAGCCGGGCACGCCGCAGACAGTCCCGCAGTTCGTCCTCGGTGGCGTCCTTCTTCGCCAGCAGCAGGTTCTCGCGCACCGAGCTGTCGAAGAGGTGCGCGTCCTGCGCACACAGCCCGACGAGCTTGCGGACATCGTCGCCGTCGAGGGTGTACGCGTCCACGCCGGCCAGCGTGTAGGAGCCCGCGTCGGCGTCCAGGAACCGCAGCAGCACCTGCGCCAGCGTGGTCTTGCCGGAGCCGGAGGGCCCGACCACGGCGATCCGGCGCCCTTGGGCGAGGGTGAGGTCGAGGCCGGCGAGGGCGTCCCGGTCCTGGCCCGCGTACCGGGCGGTGAGGCCCCGGAGGGCGACCGGGAACGGGGAGGCGGGCGCCTGCCTGGGCTGCCGCGGCTCCCGTACGGGTTCGGGCGCGTCCAGGACCTCGTGGACGCGCTCCGCGCTCCTGCGCACCCGCTGGCGGTACTGCACGGCCAGGGGCAGCCCGAGAACGGCCTCGAAGGCGGCCAGCGGGGTGAGCACGACCACGGCCATCGCCACGCCGCTCAACCGGCCGTCGGCGACACCCTGGGCGCCCGCGAGGGCGGCCGCGGCGACGGTCAGGCCGGAGATCAGCGCGGTGAGTCCGTCGCCGAGCGCGGTCGCGGTGGCCGCGCGGGAGGCGATCCGGGTGAGCGTGCCGTCGGCCCGCCGCGCCTCGGCGGTACGGGCGGGCAGGGCGTCGGCGACCGTCAGCTCGGCGGTGCCGGTGAGCAGGTCGGTCACGCGCGTCGCCAGGACCCCCCGGGCAGGAGCCAGTCGGCGCTCCGCGCGCCGCGACACCATGGCGGTGACCAGGGGGACACCGACGCCTGCCGCCAGCAGGCCGACGGCGAGGACCGCGCCCGCCTCGGGGAGCAGCCATGCCGTGAAGCCGGCGGAAGCGGCGGAGACGATCACCGCGGCACCGGCGGGCAGCAGCCAGCGCAGCCAGTAGTCCTGCAACGCGTCCACGTCGGCGACCAACCGCGACAGCAGGTCGCCCCGGCGGGTGTCGCGCAGCCCGGCGGGCGCCAGCCGCTCCAGGCGCCGGTAGACGGCGACCCGGGTGTCGGCGAGCATCCGCAGCACCGCGTCGTGCGACACCAGGCGCTCCGCGTACCGGAACACGGCCCGCCCGATACCGAACGCCCGCGTCGCCGTCACCGCCACCATCAGATACAGCACCGGCGGCTGCTGCGAGGCGCGCGAGATGAGCCACCCGGAGGTCGCCATCAGTCCGACGGCGCTGCCGAGGGCGAGGGAGCCGAGCAGGAGGGCGAGGGCGAGACGGCTGCGGCGGGGGCCGGACATGGCACGGACACGGCGGAGGACGCCGCCTTTGGTCGTCCGGGGCTCGGTGGGCGCGGCGGCATCGAGGGCGATGTCCTGGACGGTCTCCCGCTCAGCGCGGGGTGCCCCGGAAGCCCGGTTCTCCACGGGAACGGGGACCGACGGTTCCGCCAGCCGGACGACCCGGTCCGCCACCCCGAGCAGCGCCGGCCGATGCACCACCAGCAGCACCGTCCGCCCGACCGCGAGCCGCCGTACCGCCTCCACGACCTCGGCCTCGGTGGCCCCGTCCAGCGCGGCCGTCGGCTCGTCGAGCAGCAACACCGGCCGGTCCGCGAGGAACGCCCGCGCCAGGGCCAGCCGCTGCCGCTGACCGGCGGACAGACCCACACCGTCCTCGCCGAGCACCGTCTCGGCACCGGCGGGCAGCGCGTCCACGAACTCCAGCGCACCGGCATCCGCCAGCGCCCTGCGTACGGCAGCCTCGTCGGCGTCGGGACGGGCCAGCCGTACATTCTCGGCGATGGTCCCGGCGAACAGATGCGGCCGCTGCGGCACCCAGGCGACCCGTGAGCGCCACTGCTGCGGATCGACGTCGGTGAGGTCGGCGCCGCCGATCCGCACCCGCCCCTCACTGGCCGGCACGAACCCCAACAGCACGTTCAGCAGCGTCGACTTGCCCGCACCACTCGGTCCGACCAGCGCGACCGTCTCTCCGGGACGCACCGAGAAGGACACGTCCGACACGGCGTCCTCAGCCCGGCCCGGGTACCGGACGGAAACCCCTTCGAACGCCACAGCGCCCGTCGGCACCGCTGCCGTGCCCGACGCCGGAACGGGTGTCTCCAGCACGGCGAAGATCTCCTCGGCGGCGGCGAGACCTTCCGCCGCGGCGTGGTACTGCGCTCCGACCTGCCGCAGCGGCAGATACGCCTCGGGGGCGAGCACCAGGATGACGAGACCGATGTACAGGTCCATCTCGCCGTGGACCAGCCGCATGCCGATCGTCACGGCGACCAGTGCCACCGAGAGCGTCGAGAGCAGTTCCAGGGCAAAGGAGGAGATGAAGGCGATGCGCAGGGTCCGCATGGTCGCCTGCCGGTACTCGCCGGTGATGCGCTTGATCGACTCGGCCTGCGCCTTGGCCCGGCCGAACACCTTCAGCGTCGGCAGCCCCGCCACGACGTCCAGGAAGTGCCCGGACAACCGGGACAGCAGCTTCCACTGACGGTCCATCCGGGACTGCGTCGCCCAGCCGATCAGCATCATGAAGACGGGGATGAGCGGCAGCGTGCCGATGATGATCGCCGCCGAGACCCAGTCCTCGGTGACGATCCGGGCCAGCACGGCCACCGGCACGACCACCGCCAGCCCCAGCTGCGGCAGATACCGCGAGAAGTAGTCGTCGAGGGCGTCGACTCCGCGCGTGGCCAGGGCGACGAGCGAGCCGGTCCGCTGGCCGCTCAACCACCCCGGACCCAGCGCGCCGGCCCGCTCCAGCAGCCTCCCCCGCAGTTCCGACTTCACCGCGGCGCTGGCCCGATGGGCGGCGAGTTCCGTGAGCCAGGAGACCAGCGCCCGGCCACAGGCGACGGCTGCCAACAACAGCAGGGGAGTGCGGAGTTCGGCGACCGGCATCCCGTGCTGGAAGGCTCCGACCACCACTTCGGCGATGAGCATGGCCTGAGCGATGACCAGCGCCGCACCGACCGCACCCAGGCCGACGACCGCCACCATGAACAGGCGGGTGGCGCGGGCATATCGGAGCAGGCGCGGGTCGACCGGTTTCACGTGAAACACACCCTCTTCTCAAAGGGCATGTTTCACGTGAAACATGCCCCAAACCGGAATCAGTGCGCGGCCTCGGCGAGGTGCTGCGTACCGATCCGCTTGCGGAACACCCAGTAGGTCCAGCCCTGGTAGAGCAGCACGATCGGCGTGGCGATCCCGGCGCACCAGGTCATGATCTTCAGGGTGTAGGGGCTCGACGAGGCGTTGGTGACCGTGAGACTCCAGTCCTCGTTGAGCGACGACGGCATGACGTTCGGGAAGAGGGAGAGGAAGAGCATCGCCACCGCGGCCACGATCGTGACACCGGACAGCGCGAACGACCATCCCTCCCGTCCGGCCTGGTTCGCCACCAGCGCCGCGACCAGAGCGGCCACGGCCACGACGAGCGCGACCAGGCTCTTGGCGTCGCCGCTGTCGACCTGCGTCCACAGCAGGAACACCAGCGCCAGCGCGGCGGTCACGAGCCCCACCTTGAGGGCCAGCTTCCGCGCCCGTTCCCGGATGTCACCGACGGTCTTGAGCGCGGTGAACACCGCCCCGTGGAAGGTGAACAGCGTCAGCGTCACCAGGCCGCCGAGCAGGGCGTACGGGTTGAGCAGGTCCCAGACGTTGCCGACGTACTCGAAGTTCTTGTCGATCTTCACGCCCCGCACGATGTTGCCGAAGGCCACGCCCCAGAGGAAGGCGGGGAGCAGCGAGGTCCAGAAGATCGCGGTCTCCCAGTTGCGCTGCCAGTTCTCCTCGGGCCGCTTCGCGCGGTACTCGAAGGCGACTCCGCGGACGATCAGGCAGACCAGGATGACCAGCAGCGGCAGGTAAAAGCCGGAGAAGAGGGTGGCGTACCACTCGGGGAAGGCGGCGAAGGTCGCGCCGCCCGCCGTGAGCAGCCACACCTCGTTACCGTCCCAGACGGGGCCGATGGTGTTGATCAGCACCCGCTTCTCGGGCCGGTCGCGGGCCAGCAGCCTGGTGAGGATGCCGACCCCGAAGTCGAAGCCCTCCAGGAAGAAGTAGCCGGTCCACAGGACGGCGATGAGGACGAACCAGACGTCGTGAAGTTGCATGACTCGATCTCCCTGGGCCTAGTACGAGAAGGCCATCGGCTTGTCGGCGTCACGGGAGTCGCCGCCGATCTTCGTGGGCGGGTTGAGGTCGGCCTCGGTGAGTTCGGGCGGTCCGGCCTTGACGTACTTCACCAGCAGCTTGACCTCGACGACGGCGAGGATCGCGTACAACGTGGTGAAAGTGATCATCGAGGTGAGGACCTCGGCCTGGGAGACACCGGGGGAGACCGCGTGCCGGGTCTGCAGGACGCCGTAGACGACCCACGGCTGCCGGCCCATCTCGGTGAAGATCCAGCCCCAGGAGTTGGCGATCAGCGGGAAGCCCAGGGTCCAGATGGCCACCAGCCAGTACAGCCTGCTGAGCTTCGGGTTGAGCGCCTTGTTCCGGAACAGGACCAGATGCGGCACCTCGTCCTCGCCCACCCTCAGGTGTTGGGGCAGCATGAACTTCTTGCGGGTCAGCCAGAGCCCGAGCAGGCCGATCGCGAAGGACGCCATGCCGAAGCCGATCATCCAGCGGAACGCCCAGAAGGTGACGGGGATGATGGGCCGGTAGTCGCCGGGCCCGTACTTGGCCTGCTCGGCCTTGTTGGTGTCGTTGATGCCGGGAACATAGGAGTTGAAGTCGTCGTCGGCGAGGAAGGACAGCACACCCGGGACCGAGAGCTCGACCGTGTTGTGGCCCTTGCTGACATCGCCGTAGGCGAAGACCGAGAACGGCGCCGACTTCTGGCCGTCCCACAGTGCCTCGGCAGCGGCCATCTTCATCGGCTGCTGCTTGAACATGACCTTGCCGAGCGTGTCCCCGCTGATCGCGGTGAGCAGTCCGGCGATGACGACCGTGATCAGACCCAGACGCAGCGAGGTCTTCATCACGGGGATGTGCTTCTTGCGGAACAGGTGGAAGGCCGCGATGCCGACCATGAACGCGCCACCCGTCAGGAAGGACGCGGTGAGCGTGTGGAAGGCCTGCGCGAGCGCGGTGTTCTGGGTGAGGACGGCCCCGAAGTCGGTGAGCTCGGCGCGGCCCTTGGCCTTGTTGATCCGGTAGCCGACCGGATGCTGCATCCAGGAGTTGGCCGCGAGGATGAAGTACGCCGACAGGATCGTGCCGAGCGAGACCATCCAGATACAGGCCAGATGGATCTTCTTCGGCAGCTTGTCCCAGCCGAAGATCCACAGACCGATGAAGGTCGACTCGAAGAAGAAGGCGATCAGGGCCTCGAAGGCGAGCGGAGCGCCGAAGATGTCGCCGACGAAGCGCGAGTAGTCGGACCAGTTCATGCCGAACTGGAACTCCTGCACGATGCCCGTGACCACGCCCATCGCGATGTTGATCAGGAAGAGCTTGCCCCAGAACTTCGTCGCCCTGAGGTACTTCTCGTTCTCCGTGCGCACCCATGCGGTCTGAAGGCCGGCCGTCAGGGCGGCGAGCGAGATCGTCAGGGGGACGAACAGGAAGTGGTAGACGGTGGTGATGCCGAACTGCCATCGCGCCAGGGTCTCCGGCGCCAAAGCCAGGTCCACGTCGCCGCTCCTTACCTCACAGGCTGGTGGAACTTATGCTCGTACGAGCGCTTGTGAAAGCGTTCACATTCACAAGCAATTATGGCGCATGGAAGTTCGGCACGGGACGGGCGGGGGGTCCTGGACCGGGTCCGATAGGTCACACCTGGACAGGGCCGGTCGGCACCTAGCGCTCGGGGCGCCTCGGTTCCACGTGAAACCAAGACGCCCCGCAGCTCACGACAGTCGTCACGGCATGACGATCACGACAGCCATCGCAGCATGACGACCGTCACAGCTCCTTGCGGAAGCCCTCCGCCACCTTCAGGAAGATGTCGTTCGCCTCGGTCTCCCCGACCGTCACCCGCACACCCTCGCCCGGGAAGGGCCGGACCACGACACCGTGCTGCTCGCAGGCGGCGGCGAAAGCGACCGTCTGCTCCCCCAGCCGCAGCCATACGAAGTTGGCCTGCGTCTCGGGCACGGTCCAGCCCTGGGCCCGCAGCGCGTCGACCACCCGGGTGCGCTCGCACACCAGCGAGCCGACCCGTCCGATCAACTCGTCCTCGGCGCGCAGCGAGGCGATCGCCGCCTCCTGCGCGATCTGGCTCACCCCGAACGGCACGGCCGTCTTGCGCAGCGCCGCCGCCACCGGCTCGTGGGCGATCGCGAAACCGACCCGCAGGCCGGCGAGGCCGTACGCCTTGGAGAAGGTACGCAGCACGCAGACGTTCGACCGCTTCCGGTAGATCTCCACCCCGTCCGGGACCTCCGGATCGCGGATGAACTCGCGGTAGGCCTCGTCCAACACCACCAGCACATCACCCGGCACCCGGTCCAGGAAGCGCTCGAGCTCGGCGCGCCTGACCACCGTGCCCGTCGGGTTGTTGGGGTTGCAGACGAAGATCAGGCGCGTGCGGTCGGTGATCGCGTCGGCCATGGCGTCCAGGTCGTGCACGTCCCCCGGTGTCAGCGGCACTTGGACCGAGGTCGCGCCGCTGATCTGCGTGATGATCGGGTACGCCTCGAAGGAGCGCCAGGCGTAGACGACCTCGTCGCCGGGGCCCGCGGTGGACTGGATCAGCTGCTGGGCGACACCGACCGAACCGGTGCCGGTCGCCAGGTCGGAGAGCGGGACGCCGAAGCGGTCGGACAGCTCGTTCATCAGGCCCGTGCAGGCCATGTCGGGGTAGCGGTTGAAGGACGAGGCCGCGGCCGTCACGCTCTCCATCACGCCGGGCAGCGGCGGATAAGGGTTCTCGTTGGAGGACAGCTTGTAGGCCACCGGGCCACCGGCCGCGGCAGGCTTGCCCGGCTTGTAGGTGGGGATCCCCGCCAGCTCGGCGCGCAGCTTGGGGCTCGTCTCGCTCACCGCAGTCCTCCTCGCGACCACCGGCGGCCCGTCCACACCGCCGGCTTCCAATGCTCCACACCTTATGAGGATTCGGCACCGCTGCGTACAGGTGCGGCCGGACCCGGTCCGGCGGCCCGGCCGACACCGCATCCGCCCCCAAAGGCATCAGGGGCATCGCCGTACGAAGCCAGACGAATCGCGGACCGGTCCGGGGGCGCGGCCAGATATATCTGTGCGCCGGTGGCTCACGCCCTGGCGCGCATCACCCGTGCAGGTGAGTTGAGACCTCTTCGAGACATGGGGGAGTTGGCAGGCTCATGCGTGCCGACAAGTCACGTAGTGCCATTGGATCGTTCAACTGACTCTCTTTCAAAGGTAGTTGACGGTAAATGACCATGCAGAAACGTGCCTGTCAACGCGTGCATATGCGTCCGCCCTACCCCACCGCATGAGCCCTACTATCGGCTCGCCATGACAGCAGCAGGGAAGCACCAGGTGAGCCGCGCGGAAACCTCACGTCGAGGCAGTCGGCCGGGTCGGGCGGGCATCAGAGACGTGGCCGCCGCCGCCGGAGTCTCCATCACGACCGTCTCCGATGCCCTGAACGGCAAGGGCAGGCTCCCGGACGCCACCCGACGCCATGTCCGTGAGGTCGCCGACCGGCTGGGCTACCGCCCCTCGGCGGCCGCCCGAACCCTCCGTACCGGCAAGTCGGGACTCATCGGCCTGACCGTGACGACGTACGGGGATGAACCTTTCACCTTCACCGAGTTCGCGTACTTCGCCGAGATGGCGCGCGCCGCCACCTCCGCCGCGCTCGCCCGCGGCTACGCACTGGTGATCCTGCCGGCGACGTCGCGCCACGACGTGTGGTCGAACGTCGCCCTGGACGGCACGGTCGTCATCGACCCGTCCGACCAGGACCCGGTGGTCAGCGAACTGGTCCGGCAGGGTTTACCGGTCGTCTCCGACGGCCGCCCGGCCGGCGCGCTGCCGGTCACCGCGTGGGTCGACAACGACCACGAGGCAGCCGTCCTCGGCATCCTCGACCATCTGGCCGACGCCGGCGCCCGCCGCATCGGCCTGCTGACGGGGACCTCGACGGACACGTACACCCATCTGTCCACGACGGCGTACCTGCGCTGGTGCGAGCGCGTAGGCCAGAACCCGGTGTACGAGGCCTACCCCGCGCACGATCCGTGCGCGGGCGCCGTCGCCGCCGACCGGCTGCTCGCCCGCCCCGACCGGCCGGATGCCGTCTACGGACTGTTCGACCCCAACGGCACCGATCTGCTCGCCGCCGCCCGTCGTTACGGCCTGCGCGTACCGGACGACCTGCTTCTGGTCTGCTGCAGCGAATCCACCGTGTACGCCAACACCGAACCGCCGATCACCACACTCTCACTGAAGCCGCGCCGGATCGGCACGGCGGTGGTGCAGCTGCTCATCGACGCGATCGAGGGGGTCGAATCGGACCAACCGGTCGAGCAGGTGATACCGACCGAGCTGATCGTCCGTACCTCGTCCCAGCGACGTCCGCCGCGCAGGACCGTCAGCCCACCGCGTTCGCCCGAAGAGGAGTGAGACAAGCGCTGTCAGCAGCGGTCGAAGCCCTGCCCAATCGGGGCGAAAGCCGCGGTGAACTGGACTCTTGCTCCGATTCACCACCCCTGGGTCATCACATGGCGCGATCCGCATTCCTATGATGGGCCCACGACACCGCGGGCCGCTGCGACCAGGCAGTCCGATGCGGTGCAGATGCGGCGCGATGGTGGAGGGGTCTGATGACTCAGGGGGCCGGTCAGGGACCCGAGGTGGAGCGCACGGCGACGTTGCGCGACTTCCGGGTGCCTGCGTACGTCCACGAGACCGGTCCGTACGGCCACAGCACTCACCCCGGCGACGTCGTACCGCCCCAGGAGGAGGCGTATCCCGACGGGTACACGCCCACCGAGCGCGATCTCCCGGTCGTCCACCCCGGTGACCCGCTCGGCGGGAACGTCGACCCGGTGTCCGCGGGCATCCCGCAGCAGGCGGAGGGCGTGGGGCCGCTGTACGTCGTGGGGGACGTGCACGGCTATCTGGAGGAACTGCTGGCCGCCCTGCGGGAGCAGGGGCTGATCGACGTGGCGGGCAACTGGTGCGCGGGCACCGCCCGGCTGTGGTTCCTCGGCGACTTCACCGACCGGGGACCCGACGGCATCGGCGTCATCGAGCTGGTGATGCGGCTGTCCGCCGAGGCGGCCGCGGCCGGCGGCTACTGCAAGGCCCTCATGGGCAACCACGAGCTGCTGCTGCTCGGCGCCAAGCGCTTCGGCGACACCCCCGTCAACTCCGGCGCGGGCACCGCCACCTTCCAGGCGGCCTGGCTGCTCAACGGCGGGCAGAAGACCGACATGGACCGTCTTCAGGACCACCACCTGCAGTGGATGGCCCGCCTCGACGCGGTCGAGGAGGTCGACGGCTATCTGCTCGTCCACTCCGACACCACCGCCTACCTCGACTACGGCGACTCGATCGAGGCGGTCAACGACACGGTCCGCGAGACACTCACCCGTAACGACGCCGACGAGTGCTGGGACCTGTTCCGCAAGTTCACCAAGCGCTTCTCCTTCCGCGACGAGGGCGGTGCAGACGCCGTACGCTCCCTGCTGGATACGTACGGCGGCACCCGGATCGTTCACGGCCACAGCCCCATTCCCTATCTGCTGGGCGAGGTCGGCTCCGAGGACGGCGAGGAGCGCCCCGAGCCGGTGGTCGAGGGACCCCACGTCTACGCGGACGGCCTGGCCATCGCGATGGACGGCGGAGTGACCATGGCCGGAAAGCTGCTGGTCCAGCAACTTCCGCTGGATAACTGAACGCTGTCGGGGCAGGCGGGGCCACACGGAGGATCGTGGAGAACGGCCCTGGCCAGGGCCCAATTTCCGGAAACCCCCTGTCACCGCGTGCCGTCCCCGCTCTACCATCGGCTTATCCGTAGCAGGCTCCCCTCCGTTTCTGCCCGACGGCTCGTTGGCATGCGAGCCCCAAGCCCTACGGAGCATCGGGGGATGCACATGAACAGCGTTCCGCAGCACCTGCTGAATGAGGACCGCCAGGAGTACGAGCGGGTCCTCGACGAGGCGCTGCGCTCCGCCCCACACCGCCCGGAACTGGCCGCT
The DNA here is from genome assembly GCF_040612015.1 of Streptomyces sp. NPDC006476. Taxonomy (NCBI): domain Bacteria; kingdom Bacillati; phylum Actinomycetota; class Actinomycetes; order Kitasatosporales; family Streptomycetaceae; genus Streptomyces; species Streptomyces sp. NPDC006476. The sequence continues at coordinate 117,475 of NZ_JBEXPK010000025.1, forward strand.
GTGGGACAGCGGCTGAATCCCGAACAGCTGCGCACCATGGCGCTGAACGCCACCGCCCTCATCACGGTGGCCGCGGCGACCGAGTACCAGCACTACGTGAAGGTCCGCGAGGAACTGCGCCAGCCGGCGTCGTCCACCCCCTCGTCCTCCCGTGAATCCGGCTCCGCGGAGCCGGGCGCGGGCGCGATGGGGCTCGCCACCACCCTCGGCGAGGCCGCCGAGCCGGCCGGCGCGGGCGCCGTCGCCGTCGCCGCCGTCCTCACCCCCGTCCTCGCCGGAACGGCCGCGGCGATATTCCTGCTCGTCGGCTACATCATCAGGTCCGTCGCCCCCGAACAGACGTTCGGCAGAACCCTGCTGACGGCGGGTTGGGTGTTCGGCGCCCTCACCGCTGCCGCGATCCTCGTCGCCGCCGTCGGGCTTCTCCTGACGGCCCTGCGCAACAGCCCTTCGCTGGAGGCGGGACCGTACGGCGAACTGAACGAGGAGGTGGCCCGGGCCAGAGAGGCGTGGCGGGAGGCGCTGCTGGAGCGCGGGATCCTGCCGTTCCTGCGCGACGCACTGGCCGACCCGGGCACGGCGGCGGCCCTGCACGACCCCGCCCCGCAGGCGCCGACCAGCCGCATCCCGCATCTCGGTTACGACCGCCCGGGCTTCACCAGCCCGGACGACGGCCCGGCACGCGGTCACCGCCCGAGCTTCACCAGTCCGGACTACACCAGCCCGGACTTCGGAGGCCCGGAACACCAGCCGGAGTGACCACCGGCTTGCGCCTCCCACCGCGGAGGCCCCTCGGAGGAGCGCAAGCCGGACAGTCGGTCGCAGTCGGCGGCCTCACGGGCGACGCCTTCGTCGCATCGCGCGCGTGTGGCCTGTACGGCCTCGACATCGCACAAGCGTGTTCTTCCGCCGGGACATTGAGCGGGCCGATCATGGATGCACCACGCCCATCTGACGAGGAGAGCTGATGTCCGCCCGCATGCATGCCGTCGTCCAGTCCGCGTTCGGCGGCCCCGAGGCGCTCGTGTACACGGAGACCGATGTGCCCGAACCCCGGCCGGGTGAGGTGCTGCTCCGCGTCGCCGGTGCCGGGGTCAACCCGGGAGACGCGGTGCTGCGGTCCGGCCGGGTGCCGGAGCTGGTCACCCTGCCGTGGACGCCGGGCAACGACGTGGCCGGGGTCGTCGAGCGGGTCGGTGAGGGCTTGACGCGGTTCGCGGCCGGCGACGCGGTGTACGGCATGCTGGCGGTCGGCCGGCACGGAGCGTACGCCGAGTTCACCGTCGCCCCGGCCGAGGCGCTGGCCCTCGCGCCGAAGAACCTCGATCTGGTGCACGCCGGTGCCGTGCCGCTGGTGGCTGTGACCGCATGGCAGGCGCTGGCCGTGCTGGCGGAGGTCCAGCCGGGCGACCGGGTGCTGATCCACGCGGCGGCCGGCGGCGTCGGGCATGTCGCGGTGCAACTGGCCAAGGAGTTGGGGGCGCACGTCATCGGCACCGCGCGGGCCGCCCGTCACGACCTGCTGCGCCGACTGGGCGCCGACGAACTGGTCGACTACACCACCACCGACTTCCGTACCGCCGTGGCGCCCGTGGACGTGGTCCTCGACCTGGTGGGCGGTTCCTACGGTCCGCACTCCCTCGACGTGCTGCGGCCGGGCGGTCTGCTCATCGGCGCGTCGATCGATCCGGGAACCGACGACCGCCAGGCCGCCGACCGCGGCCTTCGCTATGTCTGGGTCACGGCCGAGCCCTCAGGGGCGCTGCTGGATCACATCACCGAGCGCATCGAGACGGGCCGGCTGCGGGTGATGGTCCAGGACACCTACCCGCTGTCCGAAGCGGCGGCGGCCCACCGCGCGATCGAGACCAGGCAGACGACTGGCAAGATCGTCCTGGTGCCATGACCGCCTTGAGCACACCGTTCCCTGGAGTCAGCGGATGATCGATGCAAGCGTGCGGGTGTGGCATGACGAAGAGGGCTGGGGGATCCTCGACTCCCCGCAGACGCCCGGCGGTTGCTGGGCGCACTTCTCGGCGATCGAGATGGCGGAGTTTCGTTCTCTGTCCGTCGGCCAGGTCGTCGCCCTGGAGTGGGAGGCCGGCGAGCAGGACGGCTGGCACTATCGAGCCGTCCGCGTGGTACTCCCGGACACCGAGTCCACCACCTGACGGACGCCGAGTCCGCGAACTGACGGACGCCGGGTTCCGGAGGACGAAGCGCCGTCCCGGGTCGGTGGCGGGACGGCGCTTACGGCGTTCGTCAGTCGGCGATCGGCAGGTACACCCTGTTCCCGCTCGCCGCGAACTCCTTGGACTTCTGCAGCATCCCCTCCGCGATCTCCTCCTGCGACGCCCCGTCGACCGCCTCACCGCCGAACCGCTCGGTGATGGTGTGGCTGATCTTCATGGAGCAGAACTTCGGCCCGCACATCGAGCAGAAGTGAGCTGTTTTGGCCGGCTCCGCGGGGAGGGTCTCGTCATGGAACTCACGGGCCGTGTCCGGGTCCAGGGCGAGGTTGAACTGGTCCTCCCACCGGAACTCGAAGCGGGCGTCGGACAGCGCGTCGTCCCACTCCTGCGCCCCGGGGTGCCCCTTGGCGAGGTCGGCCGCGTGGGCGGCGATCTTGTAGGTGATGACACCGGTCTTGACGTCGTCCCGGTTGGGCAGCCCCAAGTGCTCCTTGGGAGTGACGTAGCAGAGCATCGCCGTACCCCACCAGGCGATCATCGCGGCACCGATACCGGAGGTGATGTGGTCGTACGCCGGCGCGACGTCCGTCGTCAGCGGGCCGAGGGTATAGAACGGAGCTTCATCGCAGATCTCCTGCTGAAGGTCGATGTTCTCCTTGATCTTGTGCATCGGGACATGCCCCGGGCCCTCGATCATGGTCTGTACGTTGAAACGCTTCGCGATCCGGTTGAGTTCCCCGAGCGTGCGCAACTCCGCGAACTGCGCCTCGTCGTTGGCGTCCGCGATCGAACCGGGACGCAGACCGTCCCCCAGCGAGTACGTGACGTCGTACGCGGCGAGGATCTCGCAGAGCTCCTCGAAGTTCTCGTACAGGAACGACTCCTTGTGGTGCGCCAGGCACCACGCCGCCATGATCGAGCCGCCGCGCGAGACGATGCCGGTCTTGCGGTTGGCGGTGAGCGGGACGAACGGGAGGCGCACGCCCGCGTGGACGGTCATGTAGTCCACGCCCTGCTCGGCCTGCTCGATGACCGTGTCCTTGTAGATCTCCCAGGTCAGCTCCTCGGCCCGGCCGTCGACCTTCTCCAGCGCCTGATAGAGCGGCACCGTGCCGATGGGAACGGGGGAGTTGCGCAGCACCCACTCACGGGTGGTGTGGATGTTGCGGCCCGTGGACAAGTCCATGACCGTGTCGGCGCCCCAGCGGGTCGCCCAGGTCATCTTCTCGACCTCCTCCTCGATGGAGGAAGTGACCGCGGAGTTGCCGATATTCGCGTTGACCTTCACCAGGAACCGCTTGCCGATGATCATCGGCTCGATCTCCGGGTGGTTGACGTTCGCGGGGAGAACCGCCCGACCCTCCGCGATCTCCTCGCGGACGACTTCCGGTGAGACGTTCTCCCGGAGGGCAACGAACTCCATTTCGGGCGTGATCTCGCCGCGCCGCGCATACGCGAGCTGCGTGACCGCCTTGCCGTCGCGGCTGCGCCGCGGCTGGCGCGGCCGTCCCGGGAAGACGGCGTCGAGGTTGCGCAGACCGCCGCGGGGCGATGTGTGCTTGACCCCGTCGTCCTCCGGACGGACGGGCCGGCCCGCGTACTCCTCGGTGTCGCCGCGGCCGACGATCCAGTTCTCGCGCAGCGGGGCGAGCCCCCTGCGGACATCCGTGTCGGTGAGCGGATCGGTGTACGGGCCCGAGGTGTCGTACAGCGTGACCGACTGCCCGTTGGTGAGGTGCACCTGACGGACCGGCACCCGCAGATCGGGGCGCGAACCCTCGATGTACGCCTTGTGCCAGCCGATGGACTTCCCGTTCTCCCCGTCGAACTGCGTGGAGGCAGGCGTGCGTGCGTCCTTGTTGGTCATGAGACCTACTCCCTACGCCGGCATTACCCGGTAACAGGTTCGGCGGTCGACGCAGCGGTTTCCGTCTGCCGACATTTCGTGGGGAACGTCACTCGACTTCGGTGATGTTCCACGTGAAACATCGCTGGGACGGAGGTCAGCGCCCTCTCAGCCCGGTGCTCCGAGCTCCCGCGTGTGCAAAGGTGCCTCCACGCTAGCGTCATATGTGGCGCGGTGAACAGTGCGCCTCTGCCGATGTTGGGATGATCTGCCGGTGACCACGACACACCAGCCCTCGTACCCGCCCCCGGAGCCGCCCCCTGGGCACGACCCGGGATACGGCGGCGCCCATGGGGCCGATGGCCACGAACCCGGTCACGGTCCAGGAGTCCCCGGCGGGCCGGGACACGGGCACGATACGGGCGGCCATGGTGGGCATGGGCCCGATGCGGGCGGCCACAGCGGGCACGGCCACAGTCACAGCCATGGTCCGGCTGCCCCCGTCTCCCAGCATCTGCGCAAGGTCATCGCGGCCATCCTCATCCCGTTCGCCGCCGCCGTGGTCGTCGGACTCGTGGTGCTGTGGCCGGGCGGCGCCCCGTCGCACCAGCGCACCGGAGTGGGCTTCGACCGGCAGACCCAGCAGGCGACGGTCACCAGGGTCGTCTCCGTGAGCTGCAAGTCGGTGAACGCCTCGGGCGGGAGCTCGCTCGGCGACACCTCCACCACCGGGGGTTCCTCCGCCCAGCAGCAGGAGAAAGGCACCTGCAAGAAGGCGACGATCCGGGTCGACACCGGCAAGGACAAGGGCCGTACGTTCACCGAGATCGTGCAGCCCGATCAGTCGCGGCAACTGCACCAGGGCGAGAAGGTGGTGGCCGCCTACGAGCCCTCGGCACCCAAGGACCTGCAGTACTCCGTGGCCGACGTGAACCGACGGTTCCCGATGGCCCTGCTGGCCGGCATCTTCGCGCTGGCCGTGGTGATCGTCGGACGGCTGCGGGGTGTCATGGCGCTGGTCGCGCTGGCCATCAGCTTCCTGATCCTGAACTTCTTCATCCTGCCCGCGATCCTGCAGGGCTCGAATCCGCTGCTCGTGGCGGTGATCGGGTCGAGCGCGATCATGCTGATCGCCCTCTACCTGTGCCACGGGCTGTCGGCCCGTACGTCCGTGGCGGTGCTCGGCACGCTGATCTCGCTGGTGCTGATCGGTTTCCTCGGCTCGCTGTTCATCGGCTGGGCGGCGCTCACCGGGAACACCGACGACAACACCGGCCTGATCCACGGCCTGTATCCGTCGATCGACATGAGCGGTCTGCTGCTCGCGGGCGTCATCATCGGCTCGCTCGGTGTCCTCGACGATGTGACGGTCACTCAGACCTCGGCGGTCTGGGAACTGCACGAGGCCAACCCCTCGACGGGGTGGCGCGGGCTGTACCGCGCCGGCATCCGCATCGGCCGTGACCACATCGCGTCCGTCGTCAACACCCTGGTCCTCGCCTACGCCGGTGCCGCGCTGCCCCTGCTGCTGCTCTTCTCCATCGCGCAGAGCAGTGTGGGCACGGTGGCCAACAGCGAGCTGGTGGCGGAGGAGATCGTGCGCACGCTGGTGGGATCGATCGGGCTGGTCGCCTCGGTTCCGGTCACGACGTTGCTGGCGGCGCTGGTGGTGTCGGCCGACCGACCGTCGCGGGAGACGGCACCGGGCACCGCAGCGGCCGGCATCGCACCGGCTGCGGCCCGCACCGGGAAGGGCCGACGACGCAAGCACTGAGGACGAGGCCCAGGGGTGCACCCGTCGACGGAAGAAGCGTTACTGCGTACCGTTCCGGCCGCCCCCCGCGCAGGCCTCACCCGGTGCTTTGCTCCTCCGCCAGGATGCGGTCCAGCGCCTCGTCCAGATCGGCGTCGAACTCGGCGAGCGCGCCCTCCTGACCGAGCGGCACCAGTTTGTCGGTGCGGTCCAGGAAAGCGATGAGCGGCGCCGTCGACGAACGGAACAGCGCCTGGTCACCGCCCACCTGAAGCCGGATCAGCACCTCGCTCAGCGAGTCCACCTCGGCGGGCGACACCCGCACATCACCCTCACCGCACGGCCTGCCCACCCCGTCGATCAGCAGCTCCCTGCCGAACGCCCAGGTCACCGGGGCATCGCCCGGCAGATGGAAGGTCAGCCGAACGGCATAGGGATCACACGTCTCGTACCCCAGCTCGACCGGGATACGGAAGGAGAGCTCCTCGGAGACGAGGAAGCTCATCATGACCTCTGCCTGTACGGACTCACGCATCGCCTACCCCGTCATATGAAGCCGAATGGCTGGGAATCATCCCCTGACACTGCAGGCATCTTGCTGAAAGTGAGCGACAGATCACAAGGAGTGAGTTTTCAGATACTGATAGAGAGCGCCAGCGACCCCAGCAGGCGCCCGATCTCGTTCTGCAGTTGCCGCGCCGCCGCCGGCAGACGGTCGGCCTGATGCGCGGGCAGTGAGATGGCCATCGTCGCAGCTGTCGTACCGATGGTGATCGGGACCGCCGCGCACACCGTCCCCAGCGCGTACTCCTGTCGCTCGGTGACCGGCTCCATCCGACGTGTCCGCTCGAGCCGCCGCATCAAGGTGTGACTGTCACGCACCGTGTACGGCGTGATGGCCTGCACGGGATAGCGGTCGAGATGATCGCGCCGCGCCTCCTCGTCCAGCTGGGACAGCAGGCACTGTCCGATCGCGTGCGCGTGCCCCGTCTCACGGAAGTCGGCCCACTCCTCTACCGCCGGGTTGCCCGGGGTGTCGGATACGCACATGACCTCGATCTCGCCGTCCCGGTAGACGGCGTAGTACACCGGCACCCCGATCGCGTCCCGCCAGCTGGCGAGCGCGTCGACCATGGTGCTGCGACGTTTCTCCTGTGCTCCGCTGCTGCCCAGCCGCTCGGCCGCGTCGCCGAGGAAGAACAACCCCTTGTCCCGGCGCAGATAGCCCTCGTACACCAGCGTGCGCAGCAGGTGGTACGCCGTGGGCAGCGCCAGACCGGTCTCGCGGGCCAGTTGTTTGGCGGGGGCTCCGTGCTCGTGACCGGCGACGCATTCCAGCAGGCGCATCGCGCGCTGGACGGAGCCGATCAGGGTCGATTGCTGGGGTGGCGTGGTGGGGGGTGGCGGTAGGCACCCCCCCGACGGGGATGGCACCCGCTCCGGCGTCCGGGACCGTGGCCGCGAGGTGGCCGTCGACGCAGACACCGTCGATGCCGGGGCGGCCGTCGCGCGCTTCTGGGCGGAGGGGCCCGGCTGTTCGGGGGGCCTGAGGCGACCCGGCGGGGAGACGGCCGTCTGGGGCGAGGTGGGGGGTGCGTGGGGGGCTGTGACTGCGGTGTCTACCGTGGCCAAGGGGTCACTCCCGAAGCGCGAGAGGGGCAGCCCGTGCGGGGAGACACGGGAGGGGGTGTGCGCCGCCCGCGGGGTCTTGCCCGCGTCGGATTCCGGACTCTAATCGCCCCCCACCGCACAGGGACGCCCGTCCGGGAAACTTCCCCCGCCCGAGGGAACCGGTGATTCCTGTTACCTCACCGGTGCCCCGGGGTGCTCACCAGTCGCTGCGCGACGAGGAGCTCGAGGTGAACTTCCGTACGACGTAGATCAGTCCACCGACCAGCGCCACGAAGACCAGCGCCTTGAAGAGCAGTCCGATGACGAAGCCGACGACGGTGGCAATCAGCCCGCCGAACACGACCAGGGCGATGACCGGCACCGCGATCCACTTCACCCACCACGGCAGTCCCGAAAAGATCTCTCCCATTGCTCTCGTCCTGTCCTCTCCGCCCGCCGCTGCTGCTGCCGGGTCCCGTCGACGACCCGGTCCTACGAGGCCGGATCCTTCTCTTGTCCTGCCCTCGATGCTAGGGCCGGCGGGGGTCCCGGCGGGGGCCTCGCATCCCTTGTCCTCCCCTGATCGAACCCCTAGGGAACCCTGAGGCCGCGGCTCAGCTCTCCGGCGGAGAGAACACCACGAGCACCCTCAGGTCCTCGCTGATGTGGTGGAACTTGTGGGCGACGCCGGCCGGCACGTACACCACGCTGCCGCGCGCCACCTGAGTGGTCTCCAGACCGACGGTGATCGAGGCACGGCCGCTCACGACGAAGTAGACCTCGTCCTGGTTGTGCGGCTTTTGTGGATCATGTTCGCCGGCATTGAGCGCGTACAGCCCGACCGACATGTTCCGCTCCCGCAGAAACTGCAGGTAGGCGCCGTCGTTGGAGGCGCGCTCCGCCTCCAGTTCGTCCAGTCGGAATGCCTTCATCTCTCTTGCCGCCCTCGTCCCTCTGCTCATGGTCGATCTCGTCTGCCACGATCAGACACATGAAGAATTTCGTAGTCAAGACGATCGCCAACGCGGGTGCCCTGGCGGTCGCCGTCTGGCTGCTCGACAAGATCACTCTGACCGGTGACAGCACGGGCAAGAAGGTCGGCACCCTGATCGGCGTAGCGCTGATCTTCGGCCTGGTGAACTTCCTGATCAAGCCCATTGTGAAGCTGCTGTCCCTCCCCTTCGTCATCCTGACGCTCGGCCTGTTCGTACTCGTCGTCAACGCCCTGATGCTGCTGCTCACCTCGTGGCTGGCCGGAAAGCTCCACCTGAGCTTCCACGTCGAGGGGTTCTGGACCGCGGTCCTGGGCGGGTTGATCATCTCGATCGTCTCGTGGGCGCTGCACGTCGTCCTGCCCGACGAGGACTGACCGAGCGATGAGTTATCGCGTCTGCTTCGTCTGCACGGGCAACATCTGCCGTTCCCCGATGGCCGAGTCGGTCTTCCGCGCCCGCGTGCGGGACGCCGGTCTCGGCGACCTGGTCCAGGTCGACAGCGCCGGCACGGGGGGCTGGCACGAGGGCGACGGTGCCGACCCACGCACCGTCGCCGTACTGGAGGAGGCCGGCTACGACGGCGCCCACACGGCCCGTCAGTTCCAGCCGTCCTGGTTCTCCCGCATCGACCTCGTCATCGCCCTCGACAGCGGCCACCTCAGGGCCCTGCGCCGCCTCGCGCCCACCCAGGAGGACGCGGCCAAGGTCCGGTTGCTGCGCTCCTACGACGCCGCAGCGGGCGACGACCTCGACGTGCCGGACCCGTACTACGGGGACCTGGACGGCTTCGAGGAGTGCCTTGAGATGGTGGAGGCGGCGAGCGAGGGTCTGCTCGCCGCGGTGCGCGAGCAGGTGGAGGGACGAGCGGCATGAACGATTCGGGTACGCCCGTGGGCGACGGTGACGGCACGCGGGCGGTGCGGGCGGGACTGCCCGAGCCGGTCAAGAACGAACCGACCCTGCCCGGGCCCGTGTTCGCCGCCCACTTCCACCTCCCGGGCGACGTGAGCGGCCCGTACACCTACGGCCGCGACGAGAACCCCACCTGGAACCTGCTGGAACGTGCCATCGGCGAGCTGGAGGCACCGGGGCAGGAGAACGTCCAGACGCTGACCTTCGCGTCGGGCGTGGCCGCCGCCGCGGCCGTGCTGTTCTCCCAGGTGGACGCGGGCGATGTCGTCGTCCTGCCCGACGACGGCTACCAGATGCTGCCCCTGGTCCGCGCCCAGCTGGAGGCCTACGCCATCGAGGTGCGCACGGCGCCGACCGGCGGGGACGCCCAGCTCGCCGTCCTCGAGGGGGCGAAGCTGCTGTGGCTGGAGACACCCTCCAACCCCGGCCTCGACGTGTGCGACATCCGCCGCCTCACCGACGCGGCGCACGCACAGGGCGCGCTGGTGGCCGTGGACAACACGCTCGCCACGCCCCTGGGTCAGCGGCCCCTGGAGCTCGGGGCCGACTTCGCCGTGGCCAGCGGCACCAAGCAGCTGACCGGGCACGGGGACGTCCTGCTCGGTTACGTCGTCGGGCGCGACGCCGAGGCCATGGCAGCCGTGCGCCGCTGGCGGAAGATCGTCGGCGCGATCCCGGGCCCCATGGAGGCCTGGCTCGCACACCGTTCGATCGCCACGCTCCAGTTGCGCGTCGACCGGCAGTGCGCCACGGCCCTGACGGTCGCCGAGGCCCTGCGGGAGCGGCCCGAGGTGACCGGGCTGCGCTATCCCGGTCTGCCCGACGACCCCGCGCACAAGGTCGCCGCACAGCAGATGCGCCGCTACGGCAGCGTCGTGTCCTTCACTCTGCCCACGCGTGCGCGTGCCGAGCGTTTTCTCGAGGCGCTGCGGCTGGTGGACGACGCGACGAGCTTCGGCAGCGTGCGGTCCACGGCCGAGCGGCGCGGACGCTGGGGCGGAGACCCGGTGCCGGAGGGCTTCATCCGGTTCTCGGTCGGCGCCGAGGATCCCGAGGACCTGGTGGCGGATGTGCTCCGCGCCCTGGACGAGTCGTCCGAATGACCACGTCGGAGCCCGCTTTACGGGTGCCCCGCCGCAGTCCGGCCAGGCGTGACGGACGGTCCGAGCCTCCCCCCTCGTGGCTCGGACCGTCCTCGGTTCCGCGCGCGAAGAACCGCGCGACCAAGGCTAGTTGACTCTCTGTCAGTGTCCAATCACAGTAGCGACAGAGACCTATCGACTTATTTATAGTTAGGCCCTGCCTGGGGCCGGGAGAAGGGCAGGGAACAGGGGAGGGCGAACCATGGATCTGGCCTTGCTGCGCACTTTCGTGACCGTGCACCGGGCCGGTTCCTTCACTCGCGCCGCCGCCCTGCTCGGCCTGTCGCAGCCGGCCGTGACCACGCAGATCCGCACGCTGGAACGCCAGTTGGGCCGCCCCCTGTTTCTGCGCCAGGCCCGCGGGGTGACCCCGACGACCATCGGAGACGAACTCGCGCACAAGGCCGCCCCGCATCTGGACGCCCTGGTGGAGATCACCGAGACGGGCCTCGACGACGAGTCCTCCTTACGGACCCTGCATCTCGCCGGTCCCCCCGAATTCACCGCCGAGCGCGCCCTGCCCGCCCTCACGGAGCTGACCGGCGAGGACGGGCAGGGCTTCGCACTGCGCGCCTCCTTCGGGAACGCCGAGGAAACCCTGGAAGGACTCGCCGCGGGCCATCACGATCTGGCCATCAGTACGGCCCGTCCGCGCGGCGCGCTCCTCACGGCGACTCCGCTCTGCGACGAGGAGCACGTCCTGGTCGCCTCCCCGGCCCGGGCCGAACAGATCGGTCCCGGATCGCGCGGGAAGGTGGCGCCCGCCCTGGAGGACGTCCCGGTGATCGAAGTGCACGAGTCCCTGCCCTTCGTCTCCCGTTACTGGGCCTCCGTCTTCGACTCCCGTCCCGCCTCCCCGGGCACGGTCATCGTCCCCGACCTGCGTGCGGTCCTCGCCTGTGCCGTCGCCGGCGCCGGGCTCGCGGTGCTGCCCCGCTATCTGTGCACGGCCGCCCTCGAACGCGGGGACGTCGTCGCCCTCCACGAACCCGCGGTGCCGCCCCTGCGGACGTACTTCCTGGTGGTTCGTACCGGCACCCTCGCGATGCCGCATATCGCGCGGGCGCACGAATGGCTGCTCCAAGCCGCTTCCGAATGGTGCTGACCAGGGCTTTTGCCGCGGTCACGGGATGAGCTCGGCCAGTGACGTGCTGCGATGTTTCACGTGGAACCATCCGGGCCACATTCCCCCCATGACCGTCCGACCCGTGGTCAAGCGCACCGCCCGTGCCGTCCTGCTCGACGGCGACGACCTGATCCTGATCAAGCGCACCAAGCCCGGTGTCGATCCCTACTGGGTCACTCCCGGTGGCGGGGTCGAGCCCGGGGACACGACCGTCGTCGACGCCCTGCACCGCGAGGTGCACGAGGAACTCGGCGCCAAGATCACCGACGTGGTGCCCTGCTTCGTCGACACCGTCGAGCACATCGGCGAGGACGGTGGCGCGACCGGCGTGAAGGTGCAGCACTTCTTCGTGTGCCGCCTGGAGTCCATGGACACGTCCCAGCGGCACGGCCCCGAGGTGGATGAGCCGGCGGGAGAGTACGAGATCGTGCGGGTGCCGTTCACCCGTGTCGGGATCGCCTCCGTCCATCTCGTCCCGCTGTCCTTGAGGCACTACCTCGACGGCAACATCGAGGGCGTACGGGCCATGCACGCCCCGGACCTGGGCTGAGACCGGGATCAGACCCCCACGGCGACGAGTTCCTCCACCGAGTCGTGCCGTATCCGCTCCGACGGGACGCCGAGCCTCCTGAGGACGTCCACCCCGCTGCGGATCATGCCGGGCGGCCCCGAGAGATACGCGTCGTACCGGTTCCACGGGCCATAGGAACGTACGGCGTCCGGAAGGTGGGAGTGCGCCTGTCGGTCCACGATCGCGCGGACCGAGAGCCAGGGGTGGGACTGCTGGAGCCGGAGCATCGTGTCGATGTCGTAGAGGTCCAGGTCGGTGCGGGCGCCGTAGAACACCTCGACCGGCCGTCGATGGCCGTGCTCTGCGACGTCCTCGACGAGTGCCTTGATGGGCGCTATGCCGGTCCCTCCGCCCAGGCAGAGCAGACCGTTGTCGGTGGTGTGGTCGACGGTCATTGAACCGGCCGGCGGCCCGAGCCGGACGACATCGCCGGGACGGGCGCGGTGCACCAGGGCGTTGGAGACCCAGCCCGCGGGAACGGCCTTCACATGGAAGGTCAGCAGGCCGTCCGAGCGAGGTGCCGAAGCGAAGGAGTAGTGCCGCCAGATCCGCGGCCACCACGGCGTTTCCACACTCGCGTACTGGCCGGCGACGAAGGGGTAGGGCTGGTCGGGGCGGACGGTGACCACGGCGACGTCCGGCGTCCTGAGGTCGTGCGCGACGATCTCGCCGTTCCACCAGGCGGGGGCGACGAGTTGATCCGCGGCCGAGGCGTCGATCATGACCTGCGAGATCGTCGTGTACGCCCGCACCCAGGCCGTTTCCGTCTCCGCGTCCCAGATGCGGGAGGCGTACGTGCCCAGCGCGCCGATGAGGCACTCCCCGACGGCCGGGTAGTACTCGGGGCGGGTGCCGTACTTGCGATGACCGCGGCCGAGGTTCTGCAGGTAGGGGACGAGAACCTCTGCGTTGTCGATGTGCTCGGCCGCGGTCAGCAGGGCTCTGAGCAACCTGTCCCGCTGGGTGTCCATCGCCGCCGGGAACAGCGAGCGCAGTTCGGGGTGGCGCACGAAGAGCAGCGCGTAGAAGTACGAGGTGACCTTGTCGGCGATGGGAGTGACCTCGGCCATCGTCCGACGGATCAGAGCGGCGGAGATCCCGCCGCCGGAAGGACCATTGTCGGCCGACGCGGGCGTCGGAGCGTCCATGGTGTGCCTCGCCTCGAACAATGTTCAGTCGGTCTGCGCACTTCCCCGATAAGAAGTGGCCTGCTTCCCCTGCGGACGGCCTGCTTTCCTGTTTCGTTCAGCGGCAGCACTCTCGCCGCAGCATCCCGCCCCCTACGGATGCCGCGACCGGGTAACCGGAAACGTGGGTCGTCGATCTCTCCGTCCCGTTAGGCTGCCTTGCCCTCACCGCGTCGCGTGACCGAGTCCCGTCCAGCGAAGCACCGATTTCTTCGGTTACCGGGCCCGGCGAACCAATTCATATGCTTCCCACAGATCTCCGCCCATGTACGAGTGTGTGGCGATACCGGACAGATGACGGTCCGCATTGACCGCGACGGAGACCGGCACCACAGCGAACAGATCCCGGTCCGAGAGTGAGTCGCCGTAGGCCACGCAGTCGGCCGCCCTCACCCCGAACTCCTCGCACAAGCGAGCGGCGATCTCGACTTTCGCCGCCGCACTCAGAACTCCGGTCGGATCCACGGGCTCGGTGAACGGCACGGCCGGAAAACGCGACCCATAGGCCGCGTGCGCCCCCCAGCCGATGAGCTTCTCCACGAAGAAGGAGGGTGAGAGCGACACCACGGCGCAGTAGTCGCCCCGGTCCCTGATCTCCGCCCAGACCTCGCGGATGCGATCCAGCCACGGCGCTCCATCGAAAGCGGCCGTGACATGAGTGTCCGTGAGATCCGCCCACAGGGCGTGGACGCGGGCTGCATATTCGGGAGGGTCCATCAGCCCTGCCGAGATCGCCTCGTCGAGCGCGATCGTCTCGGCTTCCAGCCCCAACTGCCGTGAGATCTCGACAGGCGACGAGGTACCGCGCAGCAACGTGCCGTCGAGGTCGAAGAGATGAAGTCTCGCCATGGCACCGAGATTAACCGGCGCCTGTACGGCTGCCGTTGGCCTGTGTTTCACGTGAAACATCGGGCAACGGCAACAGGCTGTGCGCTTGCCCATGACATGGCCAAAAGCCCTTGTTTCTCACCGGAAAGAGGTGGACGGCGAGTACACCCGTCGGACAGCCTGACCTGCGTGCCGACTCCTTCTCTTGCCGACCTTTCCATCCGCCGTCTGAGCTTGCGCGACCTGGGTGCCTGCGCGGACCTGTCCGAGGATCGGGGGTGGCCACGCGAGGAGCACAAATGGAGCTTCCTCCTCACGGCGGGGAAGGGATTCGGCATCGACGACCCGGAGGGCGGTCTGGTCAGCGCCTGTGTCGTCACCGAGTACGGACTGCGGGACCGCCCCGATCTCGCGGCCATCGGCATGGTGCTGGTCGCCGAACGGCACGCCCGCAAGGGCATCGGGCGCCGCCTGATGCGGCACGTGGTCTCGGAGATGGGTAGCACCCCGCTGACGCTGCACGCGACTCCGTACGGACGGCCGCTCTATGAGGAACTCGGCTTCAAGGTCACCGGCCGAGCCGAGATGCTGCGCGGACACTTCACCCCTGGTGGGCCGGCTCCCCAGGCCGCGACACGGGCAGCAACCGCCGAGGACCTCGGCGCCATCCTCCGGCTCGACGAGGAGGTGTTCGGGACCGATCGCACTCACATCGTGACCAGGCTGCCCGCCTTCGCCGACCGGCTGTGCGTCGCCGAGGAGGACGGTCGGATCGTCGGCTACGCGGCGGCCTGGCCCAACATGGACACCCATGTCATCGGTCCGCTGATCGCCCGGGACACCGAGACGGCGAAGGCGCTCCTCGCCTCTCTCGCCGCCCACACCGACCGGCCCCTGCGCACCGACATCGACGTACGCCATGAAGAACTGCTGGCCTGGGCGAAGGAGCGGGGGCTCGCATCCATCGCCTTCAACTCGGTCATGACCTACGGAGTCCCGGACCTGCCCGGCGACTGGACGCGGCGCTTCGCACCGGTCACCGTGGCGGCGGGCTGAGCGTCCCACGCTGCTTCCAGGCCCGGACGTCCGCATCCCGGGCTGTCCGCTGGTCTGGACGGCCCACGTAGGGTGCCAGTCATGGGAGATCTTGAGATACGGGCCGCGACGGCCGCCGATGTGCCGGCGATCGTAGCGATGCTCGCCGACGACCCCCTCGGCGCCCAGCGCGAGACTCCGCAGGACCTCGCCCCCTATCTGACCGCATGGGAGCGCCTGGCGGCGGACCCGAACCAGCACCTGGTCGTCGCCCTTCGCGAGTGCCGGGTGATCGGCACGCTTCAGCTCACGATCATTCCCGGCCTGTCACGCCGGGGTTCCATCCGGTCGATCATCGAAGCCGTCCGTGTCCATGCCGATGAACGAGGCAGTGGCCTGGGAACGCAGCTCATCGAGTGGGCGATCGACGAATCCCGGCGCCAGGGCTGCCAGTTGGTCCAGCTGACCTCCGACAGGACTCGGCCCGACGCTCACCGCTTCTACGAGCGGCTCGGCTTCACCGCCTCACATGTGGGCTTCAAGCTCCAGCTCTGAACCAGGCGGGCCTCAGCTCCGGCTGAGCGAAGGATCGGTAAGCGTCCTGTTTCACGTGAAACAGGACGCCCGCGGATGCTTCGGTGCTCAACCGATCCCCCGCCACCCGTCGGGGTCCACCCCACCCGGCACAGGAGCCTCCTCGTCGTACGGCTGACGCGTGAACACGAACGACCCGAGGTCCAGATGGCTCACGGTCCCGTCGGGCCGTCGTACGGCCCTCAGGAGCTCTCCGGCGTAGTAGCCCTCAAGTCCGGTCCAGGTGCCGTCACCGTTCGCCCGGAACCGCGAACGGCGGCCCGAGCCGGACAACGGCTCCAGCGCCACACTCCCGTCGGACGTGAGTCGCAGCGCGAACGCATACGTCCCCCAGTACCAGGGCCCGACCAACTCCAGTACGCCTGCGTCGACTTCGGGCAGAGGACGCCACGGCTCCGGGATGCGCGGCTCGGCCTCGGCGACGATACGCACGAGATCGGCGCCGACAGTGGACAGCGGCGGACCGGAGGTGCAGTTGGCCAGCACCACCGACGCGACATCGTCGTCGATGCTGACGGTCAGGTTCGCGAGAAAGCCGGGCAGTGAACCGGAGTGCCCGATGAGCAGCCGGCCGTGCCGGTGCTGGATCTGCAGCCCGAGCCCGCACGAGGTTCCGTCAGCCACGTCCGCCGCCTCCATAGGCGCCGCGGGTGTCCGCATCTCCCGCACCGTCTCGGCGCTCAGGACCCGCTCGTCCCCCTGCGCCAGGAACACAGCGAACCGTGCCAAGTCGGCTGTGGTTGACCAGAGTTGGCCCGCTGGGGCCATCCGTCCGAGGTTCTCGCCGGGTTCGGGCAACAGGACGTCCGCCCAGGGGTGCACCGCCCAGCCACCCGCGTGGGGTGCCCGCGGGTAGGCGCTTGTGCCGTCGAGGCCCAAGGGCTCGAGCACTTCACGCCGCAGTACCTCCTCCCAGGGGGCTCCACGCAGCTTCTCGATGAGCGCGCCGAGCACGGTGTAGCCCGGGTTGGAGTAGTGGAAGCGGCGACCGACCGGATGCAGCTGGGGCTGCTCGCCCAGGACGTCGGCGAGTTCGGGGCGCAGCGATCCCGGGGTGCGCTCCCACCACGGACCCGGCGACTCGGCCGCCAGTCCGCCGGTGTGGGCGAGGAGGTCGGCGATGGTGGCCTCCCCCGCGCCCGTGCCCGGCAGGTGCTTCTCCAGGGGGTCTCCCAGATCGAGGAGCCCCTCGTCGCGCAGCCGCAGCACCAGGACAGCCGTGAACGTCTTGGTGATCGAGCCGATGCGGTACTGCACGTTCTCGTCCGGGCCGTGTCCGTCCACCGAGGTCCGCGCCCCGTGCCACACCGTCCGCCCGCCCCGGACGACCGCAGCGACCAGCGACGGCGCACGCCCTTCGGTCTGGGCCACGGCGATGCGGTGCAGCAGGGCCCGACGGGTAGCGGGAAGCAGCTCTTCCTGAGAAGTCGTCATGCCCCCAGTCCATCCCGGGGGACACTCGGCCGTCGAGTTCATTTGCCCGGGAGGTCCGGGCGGGCGGATCAGGTCTGCGCCATGTCCACGAAGCGCGAGTAGTGGCCCTGGAAGGCGACCGTGATCGTCGCCGTCGGGCCGTTACGGTGCTTGGCCACGATCAGGTCGGCCTCGCCCGCGCGCGGCGACTCCTTCTCGTAGGCGTCCTCGCGGTGCAGCAGGATGACCATGTCGGCGTCCTGCTCGATGGAGCCGGACTCACGCAGGTCGGAGACCATCGGCTTCTTGTCGGTGCGCTGCTCGGGACCACGGTTGAGCTGGGACAACGCGATCACCGGGATCTCCAGCTCCTTGGCGAGCAGCTTGAGGTTACGGGACATGTCCGACACCTCTTGCTGACGGTTCTCGGCGCGCTTGGAGCCGCCCGACTGCATCAGCTGGAGGTAGTCGATGACGACCAGGCGGATGTCGTTGCGCTGCTTGAGGCGGCGGCACTTGGCACGGATCTCCATCATCGACAGGTTCGGGGAGTCGTCGATGAACAGCGGTGCGGCGGAGACATCGGGCATCCGGCGGGCCAGGCGCGTCCAGTCCTCGTCGGTCATCGTGCCGGAGCGCATGTGGTGCAGGGCGACCCGGGCCTCTGCGGAGAGCAGACGCATCGCGATCTCGTTGCGCCCCATCTCGAGGGAGAAGATGACGCTCGGCAGGTTGTGCTTGATGGAGGCGGCCCGGGCGAAGTCCAGGGCGAGTGTGGACTTACCCATGGCGGGACGCGCGGCGATGACGATCATCTGTCCGGGATGCAGGCCGTTGGTGAGCGAGTCGAAATCGGTGAACCCCGTGGGCACACCCGTCATCTCGCCGCTGCGGGAGCCGATCGCCTCGATCTCGTCGAGCGCGCCCTCCATGATGTCGCCGAGCGGCAGATAGTCCTCGCTGGTGCGCTGCTCGGTGACCGCGTAGATCTCGGCCTGGGCCCGGTTGACGATCTCGTCGACGTCGTCGTCGGCCGCGTATCCCATCTGGGTGATCCGCGTCCCGGCCTCGACCAGCCGGCGCAACACGGCGCGCTCGTGGACGATCTCCGCGTAGTACTCGGCGTTGGCCGCTGTCGGCACCGTCTGGACGAGGGTGTGGAGATACGAGGCGCCGCCGACCTTGTTGATCTCACCGCGCTTGGTGAGCTCCGCGGCGATCGTGATGGGGTCGGCGGGCTCGCCCTTGGCGTAGACGTCGAGGATGGCCTGGAAGATCGTCTCGTGGGCCGGCTTGTAGAAGTCGTGTCCCTTGAGGATCTCGACGACGTCGGCGATGGCGTCCTTGGACAGGAGCATGCCGCCGAGAACGGACTGCTCGGCGTCGAGGTCCTGCGGCGGCACGCGCTCGAAGGACGTTCCCCCGCCGTCCCACGAGCCGCTGTCGCGGCCTCGGTCGTGCTGCTCGTCACGGCCCCGGCCTCCGTCGCCACGTCGGCGGGAGGCGGGCAGACGATCGCTGGGCCCGCTGTCGGCCCACGGATCGTCCAAGGGCTCGGAAATGCTCACCGAGCCACCTCCTCCCGTCCGCGGAGCGGACCTAGCCATGCCCTAAGTTCTACGGCACGGCACTGACAAATGAGTGGCCCAACTCCGGTTGTGGCGCGTCGGGTTTGTGAGGGTTTCCCAGCCGACGAACGGAGCGGGCGCCGGACCACCGTAGGCCCGCGGGCACCGTCAGCCAATCTGGTTATCCACAGGCCATGTGGACGACGGCCCGGATGCTGTGGAGAACTCCGCAAAACCTGTGCACGACGCGGTGGACAGGCCTGTGAACAAGCTCTGCCGCCTTCCGGGAAGCGCCTTCTGACCTGCACCTTTCCCGTCCACCGGCTGTGCAGAAGAAAAACTTCCCCAGTCAGACCAAGATCGCTTCGAACTGCGCGCGAAAGAGTGCATGACGAACCGAGAGGTAAGGGTCACAAAAGCTTTACATCACTTACCTGTGGACGATTAGATTGATGCTCATGACACAGGCTCCCGCGCCCCCCAAGGCCACCAGGCGACAGCACGACCGAGAGATCGTCGCACTGGCCGTGCCGGCTTTCGGCGCACTCGTCGCCGAGCCCCTGTTCGTCATGGCCGACAGCGCGATCGTCGGCCATCTGGGCACCGCCCAACTCGCCGGACTCGGCGTCGCCTCGGCCCTGCTGACGACAGCGGTCAGCGTCTTCGTCTTTCTCGCCTACGCCACCACGGCAGCCGTGGCCCGGCGCGTCGGCGCCGGCGACCTCCAGGCCGCCATACGGCAGGGCATGGACGGAATCTGGCTCGCTCTACTTCTGGGTGCCGCCGTCATCGCGGCCGTGCTGCCCACCGCGCCGGCCGTGGTGAACCTCTTCGGCGCCTCCGACACGGCCGCCCCGTACGCCTCCACTTATCTGCGCATCTCGGCCCTCGGCATCCCGGCCATGCTCGTCGTCCTGGCCGCGACCGGTGTGCTGCGCGGCCTGCAGAACACGAAGACTCCTCTTTATGTCGCCGTCGCGGGCTTCGTCGCCAACGCCGCCCTCAACGCGGGCCTCGTCTACGGCGCCGACCTCGGCATCGCGGGCTCCGCCTGGGGAACCGTCATCGCGCAGTGCGGCATGGCGGCGGTCTACCTCACGGTGGTCGTCCGCGGCGCCCGCCGACACGGCGCCTCCTTGCGCCCCGACCTGGGCGGAATCAGGGCCTCGGCCCAAGCCGGCGTGCCGTTGCTGGTCCGAACCCTTTCCCTGCGGGCCATCCTGATGATCGCCACCGCGGTCGCCGCCCGGCTCGGCGACGCGGACATCGCGGCCCACCAGATCATCCTCTCCCTGTGGAGCCTCCTGGCCTTCGCCCTCGACGCGATCGCCATTGCGGGACAGGCCATCATCGGCCGCTACCTCGGCGCCGAGGACGCCCCGGGAGCCCGTCAGGCGTGTCGGCGCATGGTGGAGTGGGGCATCGCGGTGGGCATCGTCCTCGGAGCGTTGGTCGTGATCGCACGACCGGTGTTCCTGCCGCTGTTCACTAACGACCCTGTCGTCAGGGACGCCGCTCTGCCGGCTCTGGTGATCGTCGCCCTCTCACAACCGATCTGCGGGATCGTCTTCGTCCTGGACGGTGTGCTGATGGGCGCGGGAGACGGCCCCTATCTGGCGGGAGCGATGCTGGTCACCCTTGCGGTCTTCGCCCCGGTGGCTCTCCTCGTGCCCACGCTGGGCGGCGGGCTGACAGCCCTGTGGGCAGCGATGACGTTGATGATGGCCGTACGCATGCTGACCCTGTGGCTTCGTGCTCGCTCGGGACGTTGGCTGGTGACCGGCGCGACCCGTTGAGCACCCAGTCAGGCTCACTGTTTGCCCGTTTCACGTGAAACACCGCGAGCCCTGGCTCAGCGATCGCGACATCGCTTGAACACGAAGAGGGGCCGCCCGACCGGGGCGGCCCCTCTCTCAGCTACTCAAGCCGAGCGCGGCGTCAGGCCGCGACGACCTCGATGTTGACCTTGGCGGCAACCTCGGGGTGCAGACGCACGGACGTCTCGTGGGCGCCCAGCGTCTTGATCGGCGCGCCCAGCTCGATGCGGCGCTTGTCGACCTCGGGGCCACCGGAAGCCTTGATCGCGGAAGCGATGTCGGCCGGGGTGACGGAACCGAAGAGACGACCGGCGTCGCCGGAGCGAACGGCCAGACGGACCTTGACACCCTCGAGCTGGGCCTTCACCTGGTTGGCCTGCTCGATGGTCTGGATCTCGTGGATCTTGCGAGCACGACGGATCTGCTCGACGTCCTTCTCGCCACCCTTGGTCCAGCGGATAGCGAACTTCCGCGGGATCAGGTAGTTGCGAGCGTAACCGTCCTTGACGTCGACGACGTCGCCCGCGGCACCGAGGCCGGAGACCTCGTGGGTGAGGATGATCTTCATGTGTCGGTCACCCTTCCCTTATCGCGCGGTGGAGGTGTAGGGCAGCAGCGCCATCTCACGGCTGTTCTTCACGGCCGTGGCGACGTCACGCTGGTGCTGCGTGCAGTTGCCGGTCACGCGGCGGGCACGGATCTTGCCGCGGTCGGAAATGAACTTCCGCAGCATGTTCGTGTCCTTGTAGTCCACGTACGTGACCTTGTCCTTGCAGAAAGCGCAGACCTTCTTCTTCGGCTTGCGCACAGGCGGCTTCGCCATGGTGTTTCTCCTGTGTGATCAAGAAGTTTGGGTACGACCCGCCCTCCGGCCCGAGGCCTAGAAGGGGGGCTCGTCCGAGTAGCCGCCACCGCCGCCGCCGGAGTTTCCACCCCAGCCGCCACCGCCGCCCTGGTTGCCACCGGCGGGAGCGCCGGTCGCCCACGGGTCGTCGGCGGGAGCGCCGCCGCCCTGCTGGCCGCCACCGGGGCCGCCGCCCCAGCCGCCGCCACCCTGGCCGCCACCGCCGCCGTAACCGCCCTGGCCCTGCCCACCGCGGCCGGCGGTCTTGGTGACCTTGGCCGTGGCATTGCGCAGGCTGGCGCCGACTTCCTCGACGTCCAGTTCGTAGACCGTGCGCTTGACGCCCTCACGGTCCTCGTAGGACCGCTGCTTCAGCCGGCCCTGCACGATGACGCGCATGCCTCGCTGGAGCGACTCGGCGACGTTCTCCGCCGCCTGACGCCAGACCGAGCAGGTCAGGAACAGGCTCTCGCCGTCCTTCCACTCGTTCGTCTGACGGTCGAAGGTGCGGGGGGTGGACGCGACACGGAACTTCGCGACCGCCGCACCGGAAGGGGTGAAGCGCAGCTCGGGGTCATCGACAAGGTTGCCGACGACCGTGATGACGGTCTCGCCTGCCATGGGGGAACCTCTCGGCGGGTTTGCTGCTGGCTGCTTGTGCTGCTACTCGAATCCCGGGATCCGACTGAGCGGGAGAGCTCAGTGGGTCTCGGGACGGAGGACCTTGGTCCGGAGGACCGACTCGTTCAGGTTCATCTGGCGGTCGAGCTCCTTGACGACCGCAGGCTCGGCCTGCAGGTCGATGACCGAGTAGATGCCCTCGGGCTTCTTCTTGATCTCGTACGAGAGACGACGACGGCCCCAGGTGTCGACCTTCTCGACCTTGCCGTTGCCCTCACGGACGACGGAGAGGAAGTTCTCGATCAGGGGGGCGACAGCGCGCTCCTCCAGATCGGGGTCGAGGATGACCATCACCTCGTAGTGACGCATGTGGAACCCACCTCCTTTGGACTCAGCGGCCACGGTCGTTCCGTGGCAGGAGGGTTGTGATGCGTACGCAACGGTATCGGCCGCCACTGACAATCGGGGGTGACCTCGCGGTTTACCCGAGCTGGCCTGGGCAGACACCAATGCAGACGGTACAGACTACCCGCACACCGGCTTCCGGTTGAAATCCGGCCCCGGCGACCGTCAGTCTGTACACATCGGGTGTGTATGGCGCTACGATGCGCCGCCTTTCGCAGGAGGTGCCCCATGGCACAGGCATTGCGACCCAACACCGCCGGAGGCCTTTTCGCCACGGACGGCAAGCCTCACCCGCTCCAGGACACGCTGCTCGCGGTGACCCTGGTGCTCGGCGTGATCGCGTTCGTGACCGGTTTCTTCCACAACCTGCACCTGCTCAGCTCCTGGACCGGCCTGGTGGGCATCCTCACCGGCGCCTACGGACAGTGGATCTCGGAGACGACCCGCGAGCGCTTCGGCCTGATCCTGGGCCTCGGCGCCTCCGGAGTCGGCTTCTTCCTGGGCATGGCGCACGGCGGCCTCTTCGGCGGGGTCATCTGACGCCAGGGACACCGTTCTCCCAACTCGATACAAAGCACCGCGGAACGCCTCGGCGGCCCATGAGCCGGGGCGCGGGTACCGTACGCCCAGCCGGGGCGCTCGCAAGGCGCAGTAGGCTTCGGCGCGAGAGCCGGAGCCCCTGTACCCATGGGGACACACCAGCCCGAGGAGCGCCCCGAATGAGCCTGACCCTGAGGACGATCAGTCGCGAGCAGCATCTGGCGTACATCCAGAGCCTGCCGTCGGCGAGCCACATGCAGGTCCCGGCCTGGGCGGACGTCAAGGCGGAGTGGCGCTCCGAGAGCCTCGGCTGGTTCGACGAGCGGACCGGTGAACTCGTCGGCGCGGGCCTCGTCCTCTACCGCCAGCTGCCCAAGATCAAGCGCTATCTCGCCTATCTGCCCGAGGGACCGGTCATCAACTGGTTCGCGCCAAATCTGACCGAGTGGCTGGAACCGATGCTGGCGCACCTCAAGCACCAGGGCGCCTTCTCGGTGAAGATGGGTCCGCCGGTGATCATCCGGCGCTGGGACGCGAACTCCATCAAGCAGGGCATCCAGAACCCGGACGTGAAGCGGCTGCGCGACATCGAGGCCGATTTCATCGAGCCGCGTGCCTTCGAGGTGGCGGACAAGCTGCGCCGCATGGGCTGGCAGCAGGGCGAGGACGGCGGCGCCGGCTTCGGTGACGTGCAGCCGCGCTACGTCTTCCAGGTGCCGCTGGCCAACCGCTCCCTGGAAGAGGTCCACAAGAACTTCAACCAGCTGTGGCGCCGCAACATCAAGAAGGCCGAGAAGGCCGGCGTCGAGGTCGTCCAGGGCGGCTACCACGATCTCGAGGAATGGCAGCGGCTGTACGAGATCACCGCCGTGCGCGACCACTTCCGGCCCCGCCCGCTGTCGTACTTCCAGCGCATGTGGACGGCCCTCAACACCGAGGACCCCAACCGCATGCGGTTGTACTTCGCCCGCCACAACGGCGTGAACCTCTCGGCCGCGACCATGCTGATCGTCGGCGGCCACGTCTGGTACTCCTACGGTGCCTCCGACAACATCGGCCGTGAGGTCCGGCCCTCGAACGCGATGCAGTGGCGGATGCTGCGCGACGCCTACGCGCTCGGCGCGACCGTCTACGACCTGCGGGGCATCTCCGACTCGCTGGACGAGACCGACCACCTCTTCGGCCTCATCCAGTTCAAGGTCGGCACGGGCGGCCAGGCGGCCGAGTACCTCGGTGAGTGGGACTTCCCGCTCAACAAGCTGCTCCACAAGGCGCTCGACATCTACATGTCGCGTCGCTGACGTCGCGTTCTTCGCTTCAATAGCTCCCATACCTCTGATACACCGCAGCGACCAGAAAGGTTCCAGGTCCGGCCATGGCGCTCACGCTCTACGTCGACACCGCGCGCTGGCGGGCGCACCACAAGCACGTGCAGGAGCAGTTCCCGGGTCTCGTCCCGGTCTGCAAGGGCAACGGCTACGGGTTTGGGCACGAGCGGCTGGCGGAGGAGGCCACGCGGCTGGGGTCGGACGTCCTCGCCGTGGGCACCACGTACGAGGCCGCGCGCATCAAGGACTTCTTCGGTGGTGACCTGCTGGTGCTGACGCCGTACCGGCGTGGCGAGGAGCCCGTGCCGCTGCCGGACCGGGTCATCCGCTCGGTGTCGTCCATCGACGGCGTGTACGGCCTCGTGGGCGCCCGGGTGGTGATCGAGGTGATGTCCTCGATGAAGCGCCACGGCATCAGCGCCCAGGACCTCCCCCAGCTGCACGCCGCCATAGAGAACGTGCGCCTCGAAGGCTTCGCCATCCACCTGCCGCTGGACCGCACGGACGGCTCGGACGCCGTCGAGGAGGTCATCGGCTGGATGGACCAGCTGCGCGCGGCCCGGCTGCCGCTGCACACGATGTTCGTCAGCCACCTCAAGGCCGAGGAACTCCACCGTCTGCAGCAGCAGTTCCCGCAGACCCGCTTCCGCGCCCGTATCGGTACCCGGCTGTGGCTGGGCGACCACGAGGCCACCGAGTACCGCGGAGCGGTCCTGGACGTCACGCGCGTGGCCAAGGGGGACCGTTTCGGCTACCGCCAGCAGAAGGCGGCCTCGGACGGCTTCCTGGTGGTCGTGGCGGGCGGTACGTCGCACGGGGTGGGCCTGGAGGCCCCGAAGGCGCTGCACGGCGTCATGCCGCGCGCCAAGGGCGTCGCCCGGGCCGGTCTCGCCACGGTGAACCGGAACCTTTCGCCGTTCGTGTGGGGCGGCAAACAGCGGTGGTTCGCGGAGCCGCCGCACATGCAGGTCTCCATTCTCTTCGTCCCGTCGGACGCGCCCGAGCCCAAAGTCGGCGAGGAGTTGGTGGCCCATCTGCGGCACACCACCACGCAGTTCGACCGCATCGTCGATCGCTGAGCCACAGGCCGGAGCAGCCGAAAGGCCGTACACGAGCACTCCGTGTACGGCCTTTGGCATGGCCCTTCTGCGCCCCGTTCGCTCAGAGCGAACCGCCCCTAGGGGGTGTGGCGTCATGACTGCCCCACTCCACCTGCGGCCCGTCGAAGTGGGTCGCGTGCTGTTGGTGATGAGCGGCGGCTCCCAGGGCGAAGACGTCCTCCGCCCCGTCGAGTACGCCCCCTGAGGGGTCGTCGTCACCCGACCGGCGTACCGGGTCCCGTTCCGGCATGAGGATGTCGCGCACGACGACGGCGCACAGGAAGAGCGTCCCCAGGATGTGGACGGCGATCGCCCACTGGTAACCGACCTCGGGCAGTCCCTTGTGGGCGTCCCCACTGGTCGTGTACGCGAGGTACATCCAGATCCCGAGGTAGTACACGACCTCGCACGCCTGCCAGATCAGGAAGTCCCGCCACTTGGGCCGGGCCAGCACCGCCAGCGGGACGAGCCACAGGACGTATTGCGGCGAGTAGACCTTGTTGGTGACGATGAAGACCGCGACGATCAGGAATGCCAGCTGAGCGAAGCGCGGGCGGCGGGGAGCGGTCATCGTGAGCACCGCGATGCCGATGCAGCCGAGCACCACCAGTGACGTGGCCAGGTTGTTGACCGTGTCGGTGGAGAGCGGGTTGGTCGAGTGCTGGGCCATGATCAGCCAGAAGGACCCGAAGTCGACGCCGCGGTCATGGCTGAACTTGTAGAACTGCACCCAGCCGTCCCAGGCGAAGAACATCACGGGGAGGTTCACCACAAGCCAGGAGACGACCGCGGCTCCCAGGGCTTTTCCGAAGTCCTTCCATTTGCCGGCACGCCAGCACAGCAGAAACAGCGGCCCCAGCAGGAACACGGGATAGAGCTTGGCGGCCGTGGCAAGGCCCAGGAGGACGCCGAAGGCGACGGGGCGGCTCCGGGACCACATCAGCATCGCCGCGGCCGTCAGAGCGACCGCCAGGAGGTCCCAGTTGATGGTCGCGGTCAGCGCGAAGGCGGGCGCCAGAGCGACCAGCAGACCGTCCCAGGGGCGGCGCGTATGGGTGCGGGCCACGCAGACCACGATGACCGCCGCGCACACCATGAGCATCCCGGCGTTGACCATCCAGTACCACTGTTCCTGGTCCTGGATGCTGCCGCTGCCGGGCGTGAGCCAGGCGGCCACCTCCATGAACACACCGGTCAGCACCGGGTATTCGAGGTACGGCATGTCGCCGGGAAGCTTGTCGAAGTACGGCACGAGCCCGTCGGCGAATCCGCGTCCCTGATAGAGATGCGGGATGTCCGAGTAACAGGCCTTCGTGTACTGGGAGCTGGCGCCGAAGAACCAGGCGCTGTCGTAGCAGGGCGCCTTCTGGATCATTCCGAGGGCGAACATTCCGATCGCGACGAGCGCGACGACCCGGACGGGGGTCCACCAGGACGTTCCGAGCAGGGCGCGCCGCCCGAGGGGGCCGCCGATCAGCTCGCTGCCGGTCGTGGCGACCTTGTCCTCCTTGGTCGGCCGCACCAGGTCCGCTCCGTGCACGCTCGCTTGCGTCGATTCTGCGCTGGGCATGTCGCACATCCTGCCGTACATGTCTGGGAATACGCCGAGGGCCGCCCCACCCTCTCAGGTGCGGCGGCCCTTGTTTCACGTGAAACATGTACATGTTTCACGTGAAACACCCGTGCTGGGCGTTTTGACGGCTAGCTGTACTGACCCGTGAGGTTGGGGACGCGGCTGGCGGGTGGTTGCCCTTTCAGTGCGGTGTGTCCGCGGTGGTGATTGTAGGTGTGCA